>VXPO01000158.1 GCA_009839505.1 Gammaproteobacteria bacterium | reverse complement strand
CAAGGTGATGACCAAGTACGGCGCCTACGGCGAGAAGATGATGTACGGCAAGAAGACCATGGGCGTCATCCGTTCCACGGTGCTGGTCGGCCCCGACGGCAAGGTCGTCAAGCACTGGCGACGGGTGGCCAAGGCCGCCGACCATCCCGCCAAGGTTCTCGAAGTCCTTACCGCGTAGCGCCGCAAGACGTGAACCGCAGCCGTCGCCGAGAACAACGCGCGACGGATGCGCGCGGCGTCCGCGCGGTTGCGGGAGGACTGTCCGCCGCCCCCATCGGCTTCGGGGCCGGGGCGTTCCTGAGCGGCCGCTATCTCATCGGCGACATCGCCGCCGACCCGCAATCCGCGGGCGTGTTGATCCTCGGCTATGCCTTGCTGGGCGCCGGACTCGCCGCCGGGGCGATGGCGTGCCTGGCCGTCCTTGCACCTCCAAAGCCCGCGCGAATCGCCACCGTGATCGCCGGCGGCCTGTCCTTCGCCCTGCTCGTCTTCATGGGCAGCGACTACGTGATGGACCGCATCGACCGTGCCGCCGCGTTTGACGAAGCCTACGCCGCCCTGCCCTCCTTCGAGGTCAGGCTCGAATCCACCGACCGCCATCGACGACCGTTCTCGACGCTGACGTTCACCTTCGACGGGCAGACCGAGACCCGCGACTACCAGGCGCTCCGTCCCGGCGGCTGGTTCTGCCGCGGTCGGGGACACGAGGAGCATGCCCTGGGAATGTTCGAGGCCCTACGTGCCGCCGAAAAGGAACCGATTCCATCGGCAGGCTGCGGGCGGCAGGCTTCCTGGACAATCCTGGGCGAGCCCGAGGTGACCGACCGCTGTGCGGACGATAGCGAGGCGTTCGCGACACTCTTCGCCACCGCCGACGACATGATCGAGACCACCGAAAGACGCTCCTCCTGCCGGCGGGCAACCCCGTAGCGCCCCAAAGCCGTCCCCTACGGTTTGCAGTCGACACGACCCGCTGCCAACATCGAACAACGCGAGGGCGGGGGAGGAACACCTTGAAATTCGGCATCTTCTACGAACACCAGTTGCCGAGAGACTGGCAACCCGACAGCGAGCACAGGCTGCTCAAAGATTCCCTCGAGCAGATCGAACTGGCCGACCGGCTTGGCTTCGACTACGCCTGGGAGGTCGAGCACCACTTCCTCGAGGAGTATTCCCACTCGTCGGCGCCGGAGGTCTTCCTGGCAGCGGCGAGTCAGCGCACGCGGAACATCCGGCTGGGCCACGGCATCGTCCAGATGACGACGAATCATCCGGCCCGCGTGGCGGAGAAGATCGCGACGCTCGACCTGGTTTCCGACGGCCGCGTCGAACTCGGTCTGGGCGAAGGCGCTTCGGTGACCGAACTGCACCCCTTCAACCTGCGCTTCCGCGACAAGCGCGACGTCTGGGAGGACGCCGTGCGCTGCACCCTGCCGATGTTCTGGAACCACGGCTGGGAATACGACGGCGAGTACTTCAAGTTCCCGCTGCGCGCGGTGGTGCCGAAGCCCCTGCAAAAGCCCCATCCCCCGTTGTGGATCGCCTGCTCGCAACTCGACACGGTGCGCTACGCCGCGCACCGGGGCATGGGATCGCTGTGCTTCAAGTTCGTCAGCCTTGATGCGGCGCGCGCCTGGGTCAATGCCTACTACAACACCTTCATCCGCGACCTCGAGAAGCTCGAGGACTACCAGACCAATCCGAACATCGCGGTGGTCTCCGGCTTCATGTGCGCCGAGACCGACGACGAGGCTTGGCAGAAGGCCGACGGCTGGACCTTCTTCCAGTTCGCCCTGCAGCTCTACAACAAGGAAGGACCGTTCGAACCGGGGACCATGAACTTCTGGGAACGCTACCAGGAGTGGAAACAGACTCCCGCCGGACAGAAGCGAACAGGCAGCGAGTTGATCGGCTCGCCGGACACCATCCGCGAGCGACTCAAGGAACTGGAACAAGCCAACATCGACCAGGTAATCCTGCTCAACCAGGCCGGCAAGAACACCCATGAAGACATCTGTTCGAGCCTCGAACTCTTCGCCCGGGAGGTCATGCCCGAGTTTCAAGCGCGCCACGGCGAGCAGGAGGCATGGAAGTCGGCCGTGCTCGCCGGCGAGATCGAGTTGGAGGACATCGACACCGAGCCGTTCAACTTCACCGCCCGGGGCAAGCCGAGCAAGCCGTCGAGCAAGGAGGCACGGAACATGGTCTCCGGCGTCACCGGGCGCCCCGAAGCCCAGACCATCGCATGACCGCGGCACGCCGGACCGCCCTGGTCACCGGTGCGTCGGCCGGTCTCGGCGTCGAGTTCGCGCGCCAGCTCGCCGAGCGCGACTACGACCTCGTGCTGGTCGCGCGTCGTCGTGACCGGCTCGAGCAGCTCGCCGCCGAGCTGCGCGACCGTTCCGGCGTTCGGGTCGAGGTCGTCACCGCCGACCTGGCTGAGACCGACGCACCCGAGCTCATCGCCCACCGCGTCGCCGAACTCGGCCTCGTCGTGGAATACCTAGTGAACAATGCCGGATCAGCGGGACCCGATCTCTTGGAGGATCGTGACTGGTCGGAGCAAGCGTCGTTCCTTCAGCTCATGATGACTTCCATGGCGCACCTCTGCCATCTGTTCGCGCCCGGCATGCGCGATCGAGGCTTCGGGCGCATCCTGAACGTCGCGTCGGTGGCCGGACGGATCGCCCGCGCCAACGACCTGAACTACGGGCCGAGCAAGTCCTACGTGGTGGCCTTGTCCGAAGCCCTGCACCTCACCCTGAAGCACCATGGCGTGAACGTGTGCGCACTATGCCCCGGCTTCACCCACACCGACTTCCACGAGGTCGCCGGCATGCACGATATGAAAGCGGCCTCGCCCCGAATCCTGTGGTACGACGCCGACGTCGTCGTGCGCGAAGGGCTCGCCGCCGTCGAGAAAGGCTGGTGCGTGTACTGCTCCGGGCGACTGTACCGGTTCCTCGACCCGCTCCTTCAATCCCTCGGAACACGGCCGATCGTGCGCCGGTTCACGGCGAGGTAGCTACGCCTGCATCCACCCAGTCGCACATCACCCGGTACGCACAGCGACGACACGGCGCCTCCTTCTTTCCGCGGCTCAACCAACCCGGGTTGATGCCGTTTCGCGCGGCGAGTGTCGGCTAGGGTCCGCAGTTACCCCCTGACAAGATCACTCCCACCCTACCCTGCGAGATGCCGGGGTTCTCGGCCATGGCCGCCACGGTCACCGCCGCCGAGGGTTCCACGACGATCTTCATGATCTCCGTGATTCGCGCCGTCCATCGCTTGATCGACGCCTCGGACGCCACGTGGACCCGGCAGCCCGCCCGCCGAAGGATCTCGAAGTTGAGCCTTCCAAGCGCCGTTCGCAGTCCATCGGCGATCGTCTTCGGTGGCAAAGCCGGGCGAAGCGCGCCGGACTCCAACGAGTCTTTCGCATCGCGGGCGAGTTCGGGTTCGGCCAGCACGGCCTCGGCGGCTCCGTCAACGGCAATCGCCGTGCCCGCCGCTAGTCCACCACCGCCGACCGGTACCCAGACCTGATCCAGGCCGGGACACTGTTCCAGTAACTCGAGCGTGGCCGTTCCCGCACCTGCGATGATCCCAGGATGGTCGTACGGTGGGACGAACACCGCGCCGGTGCGGTCGACGATCCTCGTCAACGCTGCCTCGCGTGCCTCCAGCGTCGGTGCGCAGTCGACGACCTCGGCCCCGTAACGCTCGATGGCCGCTCGCTTCGAGGTGCGCGCATTGCGAGGCACGACGATGATCGCACGACGCCCCGATTCGGCGGCAGCGAGGGCGAGCGCCGCGCCGTGATTGCCGGACGAGTGCGTGGCGACGGTGCCGACGTCATCCGGCAGCAGGGCGACGGCGTTCGTCGCCCCGCGCATCTTGAAGGCACCGGTACGCTGCAGGTTCTCGCACTTGAAGACCAGCTCGACACCGAGCAACGCGTTAAGCGTCCGGCTTGTAAGCACTGGCGTGCGATGCACGCGGCCGTGGATCCGGCGCGCCGCCGCGACGACATCGGCTCGATCCGGTGTCACTGCGGCTTGTAACTGTCGCGCAGCGCCACCGTGCGGTTGAACACGGGTCTCTCGGGCGTGAAGTCGAGGGAGTCCTTGACGAAGTAGCCCGTGCGTTCGAACTGTACGTGTACGGCATCGCTCGCCTCTCTCGCGAATAGCGCCGGCTCGACCCTAGCGTCGGCAAGGCTTAGCGAAGCCGGATTCAGGGCTTCGAGAAAGTTGCCGGCACCCGGATTGGGATCCTCGAAGAGCCGCTCGAACAGGCGCACTTCGGCGCTCACCGCCGTGTTCGCATCCACCCAGTGGATGACGCCCTTGGGTTTCAACCCGCTGGTGTCGCTGCCGCTCTTCGACTCGGGAACGTACCGGCAACGGAGTTCCTCGATCTCGCCGGCGGAACCCTTGACGACCTCTTCGCAGACGATGATGTAACCGTAGCGCAGCCGAACCATGCCGCCTGGCGTCAACCGACGATACTTTCTCGGCGGCGACTCCATGAAGTCGTCGCGCTCGATGTAGAGGGTCGACGAGAACGTCATTTCCCGGTGTCCCTGTTCCGGCTGCTGGGGGTGCCAGGGCGCCGTCAGGGACTCGCCTTCGCGATCATAGTTGGTCAAGACGACGCGCAGGGGATCCAGTACCGCCATGGCGCGTGGCGCCGTGGCTTCGAGTTCCTGGCGCACACAGAACTCGAGAAGGGCGTACTCCACGGCACCATCGGACTTGGTCACCCCGATGCGGTGGCAGAACTCCCGGATCGCGGCGGGCGGATAGCCCCGTCGGCGCATGCCCGCCAGCGTGGGCATGCGGGGGTCGTCCCAACCCGTGACGTGGCCGTCGTCCACCAGCGTCGAGAAGAGCCGCTTCGACATCACGGTGAATTCGAGGTTCAGGCGCGAGAACTCGATCTGCGGCGGGTGGTAGTTGATCGCGATGTTGTCCAGCACCCAGTCGTAGAGCGGCCGGTGGTCCTCGAACTCCAATGTGCACAGGGAGTGCGACACGCCCTCCAACGCATCGCAGATGCAGTGGGTGAAGTCGTACATCGGATAGATGCACCAGTCGTCGCCCGTGCGGTGATGGGTCGCGTGGCGTATGCGGTACAGCACCGGATCGCGCATGTTGATGTTGGGCGACGCCATGTCGATCTTCGCGCGCAGCACATGGGAGCCGTCGGGAAACTCCCCGGCGCGCATGCGGTGGAACAGGTCGAGGTTTTCGTCCACCGTACGGTCGCGATAGGGGCTGTCGGTTCCGGGTTCGGTCAAGGTGCCCCGGGTCGCCCGGATCTCCTCGGCCGGCAGACTGCAGACGAACGCCTTGCCCCGTTTGATCAACTCCACGGCAAATTCGCAGAGG
This sequence comes from Gammaproteobacteria bacterium, assembly GCA_009839505.1. Classification (GTDB taxonomy): domain Bacteria; phylum Pseudomonadota; class Gammaproteobacteria; order Pseudomonadales; family Azotimanducaceae; genus VXYL01. The sequence goes on along the minus strand of VXPO01000158.1, from coordinate 34,265 downwards.
CGTTCGAAATAGTCCGACGCATAGGTCGGACCGGCCCAAGAGAAACCGAGCCAGGCGATGTCGCGCTGAATGGCGTCGACGTACTCCTGGCTCTCGCGCAGCGGATTGGTGTCGTCGTAGCGCAGGTAGGTGCTGCCGTCGAACTCTTCCGCGACACCGAAGTTCAGACAGATGGACTTGGCATGGCCGATGTGCAGGTAGCCGTTCGGCTCCGGCGGGAACCGCGTGACGACGCCTTCGCCGTCTCCCGTTCGGAGATCATCGCGAATGCGACGGCGGATGAAGTCCCGAAGATCCTCGGCCATGGGGGTCAGAGGTGGTGCACGAAGCGCGCATTGTACCGGCAGCGCAACACGCGAAGTCGTCGGTACCGCCGCCAACAGACCCGCCGGGCCTCCAAGAGGTCGCTGCTAGAATCTCCCCATGCAGCTTGAGTCGGCAACTCCCAAGACCGTTTTGACATTGAGCATCGTCGCGGCGGGCGTCGTGACACTCGTGGTCGTGCTCGCGGTGGCAGGCATCTGGCAGACGGCGCCTGCGTCCCCCGAGAGCGAGACCGCCGACCGTCTCGCCGGGCAACGCTGGTACGCGGTGACATTCCGGCATACGCCCATCGGCCACTACCAGACCCACAGTGGACGCACTGAAGACGGCGACTTCGTATTCCAGACGGTTCTGCGTTTCAGGCTCGAGGCCGGGGGTGAGACGCGGATCGAGGACCGACTGGTGTTCGACGAGTGGCCGCCGCATCGGCTATTGCGTGCCGAACACATCGCGTCCACGGGCGGTTCGGATCCGACCCGCGTCACGATCATGGAAGGCGAGGCGGAAGTCGTCGATGCCAACAATACCCGCAAAGTGGCGGTCGAGGCCGACCTCGAACTGCGCGACTACCTCGCGATCGAGAACTGGCTTGCCATCGCGGCGCCCATGCTCGGCGACATGCAAACGGCCCGCTCGATCGATTTCGACGCGTTGACCATCGTCACCGATCAATGGCGCGTCGTGTCCACCGTGGGCGGCGCCGTCGAAGTCGTCAAGGAATCCGCCCCGAACGCGGCACGCATCCGAATCGGTTCCGACCTCACGCCTGAGCGCATGATCTCTGGCGGCCTCATCACGATGCATCGCGCGGACGAACACACGGCGAGGGTCTGGGAGCGGAATATCCCATTGTTCACGTCGCCCACACCCGGCCACACGGTACGGGTTGAGGGCGTGATCGAGAATCCCAAGGCACTCCGGCGTCTAACCGTCGAGGTCGACCACGAGTTCGATACTTCCGTCCAATGGCCGAACTCGCGCGGCACCGATACGCTCGTCGCGGAGGCGGATGCCCGGAGGATCGCCCACGCCGACGAGATCGCGGTCGCCACGCAGCCGACGGTCAACTTTCCCGCCGCCGATCCCGAGATCCGAAAGCTTGCCCAGCGTGCCGTGGCGGGCCTCGCCGATTCGGCCGCGAAGGCGGACTCCCTCGCTCTGTTCGTACACAATCACCTCAGCTACCGCTATACCGCCGGGGGACGCACGGTTCTAGACACCGTGCGCGACCGCAGCGGCGACTGCACCGAATTCGCCGACCTGTACACGACCTTGGCGCGCGCCGTCGGGCTACCCTCCCGCACCGTCGTCGGACTCGCCTACCAGGCCAGCGCGGAGGCATTCGCCCTGCATGCCTGGAACGAGGTCGCTATCGATGGTCACTGGCGTGGAGTGGACCCCACCTGGGGACAGACGCGTCTCGCCGCCACGTACTTCGCGCTCCCCGTCGACAACGCGCTGGCCGTGATCGCCGATCTACCTCATGTGCGCTTCCGCGTCGTCGAGACGCAATACTGATCTTCCGGTAGTTGACGGATAGTCGCTAAGAAACCATTAAACAATTGAACTGTAAGAGGTTTCCATGAAATCAAGAGAGGTCGTTCTTGCCCGCCGTCCTGTCGGCATGCCCACCGTCGAGGACTTCGCCGTCCGTGAAGTGGAGCTCGGTGAACCCGGTTCTGGCGAGGTGCTCGTGCGGAACATCTGCATGTCCGTCGATCCATACATGCGCGGGCGCATGATCGACCGCCGTTCCTACACCCCGCCCTTCGCCGTGGGCGAAACGCTGACCGGCGGGGCCATCGGCCGAGTCGTGCAGTCCGACGATCCGGACCTGCCCGAGGGCGAGCACGTCGAATCGCACCAGGGCTGGCGCGAAGCGTTCGTCGCCAAGTCGACAGGAGTGCGCCGCCTCGGCAACCTGGAAGCGCCCGCTTCCGCCTATCTCGGAGTGCTGGGCATGCCGGGCATGACGGCCTACGTCGGACTCCTCGACGTGGGCGCCCTCAAAGAAGGCGAAACGGTCTTCGTCTCGGGTGCGGCCGGCGCCGTGGGCAGTGCCGTGGGACAGATCGCCAAGATCAAGGGCTGCACCGCCATCGGCAGTGCCGGTAGTGCCGAAAAGGTGCGTCACCTCACTGAGGATCTCGGCTTCGACCATGCCTTCGACTACCACGATGGGCACCTGGAACGGCAAATCTTCTCGGGCGCTCCCGAGGGCATCGACGTCTATTTCGACAACGTCGGCGGCGACCACCTGCAGGCGGCGCTCAACTGCATGCGTCCGGGCGGCCGGATTCCCCTATGCGGCGCCATCGGGCAGTACAACGCCACGGAACCGGTACCCGGCCCCAACAACCTTGCCATCGCCATCGGCATGGGCCTGACGATCAAGGGCTTCATCGTCTCCAACTTCAACCACCTTCGCGCCGACTTCCTGCGCGACATGACTGACTGGGTGACGAGCGGGAGGCTCAAGTACCGGGAGACCGTCTTTGACGGCATCGACAAGGCGCACGAAGCGTTCATCGGGCTGTTCACCGGGGCGAATACCGGCAAGATGGTCGTTCAACTCGGGGACTAGTGGCCGAGTACGACTACGTCGTCGTCGGTGCCGGCACGGCTGGCTGCGTGCTGGCCAACCGGCTGACCGCCGATGGCCGCTACCACGTGCTGCTGATCGAGGCCGGTGGCAAGGACGACTACTTCTGGATCGACATCCCGGTCGGCTACCTCTACACCATCGGCAACCCGCGCACCGACTGGTGCTACCGGACGGAACCGGAAGCCGGGCTCAACGGGCGAAGCATCGCCTACGCGCGCGGCAAAGGGCTCGGCGGCTGCTCGTCCATCAACGCCATGATCTACATGCGTGGCCAGGCGAGCGACTACGACCACTGGGCGCAGCTCGGCAACCGCGGCTGGTCCTGGGACGACGTGCTGCCGGTGTTCAAGCGATCGGAGGACTACCAGCACGGCGCCGACGAGTTTCACGGGGCCGGCGGCGAACTCCGGGTCGAGGAACGGCGGGTCAACTGGGAGATTCTCGACGCCTGGCGCGACGCCGCCGCCGAGTGCGGCATACCCAAGATCGACGAGTTCAACCGCGGCGACAATTCCGGATGCGCGTACTTCCAGGTGAACCAGCGCCGCGGTCGACGCTGGAGCGGGGTCAAGGCATTCCTGCACCCTGCGATGGAACGACCCAATCTCGACGTCATGACGCACGCGCAGGTCCACGCCATCGAGTTCGAGGGTCGACGGGCCACCGGACTGCGCATCGATGCCGGGGCGGACGGCGTACGCTCGGTGCGCGTGCGGCGTGAAGTGATTCTCGCGGCGGGATCCATCGGATCCGTGCAGATCCTGCAACTCTCGGGGGTCGGTCCCGGCGGCTTGCTGCACGATCATGGGATCGACGTGGTCCACGACCTTCCCGGCGTCGGCGAGAACCTGCAGGACCATCTTCAAGTGCGCACGATCTACAAGGTCCGCAACACCGTCACCCTCAACCGACGCGCCAACTCGCTGCTCGGCAAGGCCGCGATGGGCCTCGAATACCTGCTGTTCCGCACCGGCCCCTTGACCATGCCGCCGTCGCAGCTCGGTGCTTTTGCCAAGAGTGCCAAGAGCGCCAAGAGCGATCCGGAGCAACCGGCGGCGAACCTCGAGTGGCACGTGCAGCCGCTCTCGCTCGACGCATTCGGCGAACCTCTGCATTCGTTCGACGCGATCACCCCCTCGGTGTGCAACCTGCGGCCCACAAGCCGGGGCCATGTCCGGATCGCCAGCAACCGCATCACCGATCCGCCCCGGATTGCGCCGAACTACCTGTCCACGGACCCGGATCGTGCAACCGCCGTCGCCGGCCTGAAGTTCACACGCCGGATCATGCAAGCCGAGGCGTTGCGACGATTCGATCCCGAGGAGTTCAAGCCCGGACCGGAATACGCCGGCGACGAGGCGCTTCTCCAGGCGGCCGGCGACCTCGGCACCACCATCTTCCATCCCGTCGGCACCTGCCGAATGGGCCGCGATCCCATGGCCGTCGTCAGCGATCGCCTCAAGGTGCACGGCATCGACCGCCTGCGCGTAGTCGATGCGTCCGTCATGCCGACGATCACCTCCGGCAACACCAACGCACCGACGGTGATGATCGCCGAGCAGGGAGCCCGGTTCGTTCTGGAGGACGCGCAAAAGCCGTCGACACCAAGTGCGCGCATTGCAGAAGGGCTCGAATAGAGGCACTGCCGACTCCGAAAAAAGCAGTACACCCCCGAGTCGGATCGACACAACTCGCAATCCCTCCGACATGTCATCACATGCCAGCCTGGAGTAGTATTGCCAACGTCGGGCGAGGCGGCCAACAGTTGCGGCAGACACCGGGCCGGACGATATGCCTAGGGTAGAGTCAATGTTCGACTTGCCAACTTCCATCGATCCCCGTGATGGGCGCGACCCGCGCCGCCTCGTTGTCGTCGCGTGTGTCGTAGCCGTATTGAGCGGTTGCACCTCCCTCCAGACCTCACCCCTGGAACCTGCCCAGCTGCGCTCAGCAATCCGCGACGGCTCGCTCATCGAACCTGGGGAAGACGTTTGGCTGACCACACAAGACGGCAAGGTGCATGCCTTCAAGGTCACTTCGGTGGATGTCGATCTGGTCCGCGGCGCACTCCTTGGGGGCGAGCCGGTCGAAGTGCCCATCGACGACATCGTGTCCTTGCGAACCGTCGAGTTGCAGCCCGCGCAAAGTGCTCTTGCCGGCCTGGGCATCTACTACTTGGCGGGCACCGCGATAGTGATGGCCATGGTGGTGGACGACCTGTGACGAGGACGTGGCAATCCGACTCCGGACATGCTCAGAAGCGTGTACGGCGTCCCTTCGGGTCGGGCTCGTCGTACAGGCAAGTGCTCGTTTGCCTACTCGCGACGAGCTTGCTGAACGGTGCCTGCACTACGGTGAAGTCGAGCCAGTTGCCCCCCGAAGCGCTTCGCTCGGGTATCCGCAGCGGCTCTTTGGTGGCGGCCGGCGACTCGATAAACGTAGTGACGACCGATGGCGTGGAACATGCTTTCGAGGTCTCGACGGTGAGTCGCGAACACATCCACGGCGAGTCTCCCGACGGGAAGGCGGTCGTCGTCCGGATCGACGACGTGGTCGCGCTTCGCACGCGCGAAATCGAACCCGTGCGGACGACGTTCGCCTCCGTGGGGGCGGCCTATGCGCTCGCCGCTTTCGTCCTCATCATCGAGATATTCGATACGTGGTAGGGATGCAGGGATCCTTCGCGTTGGCCACTCGAACACGGAGAGGGGACGTCAGCATGCAACGCGGCAGCCGAAGTTTCGCTAAACGCCGTACTCGCGCCGCGGTCCTCGGCTTGATCGGCACGTGCCTGTTGGCCGGATGCGTGACCACCAAGACGGTGGCCGAAAACCCGGAAGTGCTGCGCGAGCAGATACGCGCCGGCGAACTGGTCAAGCCCGGGGACCGGGTCTCCGTCGTGACGACCCGGACGGGCGAGCATGTCTTCACCGTTGCCGAAGTCGACGCGGACGTCATTCGGGGCAAGGGAATCGAAGTACCGATCGATGACGTCGTCGCCCTTCAGAAGCACCAGCTCGATGTCGTGAAGACGGCCGCCGCCGCCGGTGGTGTATACGTCGGCTTAGGTGCTCTGTTCACCCTTGCTTTCGCGATCGCATTGGGGGACATCTAGCTCGGCGGTTGTTGCCAAGTTAGTAGCCGAGTTAGGGCATCCACCTTCTAGAGACTTGAGGACACCCACCTTAGGCTCAGGGTGGAAGTCACCCATGGCCCATGCTGCTAGCCTAGGATCGTCACCGTTCCGCGGTCGCCGTCGACGGCGATCCGTTGGCCGGACTTCACCCGCTGGGTGACGTCGCCGATGCCGAGGACGGCCGGGATGCCGTACTCCCGCGCGACGATGGAGCCGTGGGCGAGGATGCTGCCGATGTCCGTGGCGAGACCCGCGGCATGCGGGAACAGCTGCGTCCAGGCGGGTGTTGTCAACGGACAGACCAGGATCGAACCCGGCTCCATCTTGTGGAAGTCGTTCGGGGTCATGATGACGCTGGCGACACCTGTCACCGTTCCTGGCGACACCGCGAAACCTCGCAGAACGTCCTCGTCTCCGGTGTTACTGACAATCGTGGACAAGGCTCCCTTGTGCTTCAGCGGCGGGATCGCGGCCGGTTGATCCATGCGGAAGCGCTGAAACCTGAGTCGACGCTGCTCCTCCGCTCTTTGCCCTAGTTCCGGGAAAGCCATCCCTTCCGCCTTGACCTCGATGGCTCGCGCAAGGTCATCGCCGGTCAGGTAGAAAACATCGTCCTCCTGGCGGAAGGTGCCCGCCGCCACCAGCCGTCGACCGAGTTCCGTCGCCAGCGGACGGAACGTCGACCAGGCCAAACCTAAGTGGAACAGAGCCTCCTCCCGCGACGGATAGTTGATGCGGGCCGTCCAGTACGACCGTAGGAATTCGAGGCGTCGGCGTCCCCTGAAGAATCGCAGCGCGGCTATGAAATCCCTGCGCCTCGTTCGGGCCACCTGCCGCTGCCGCGTCCTGAGGTCGTACCCGGGATCCCTCACCAGCGCCTTCAGGCTCACCGCGAAAGGGAGCGGATCTTCAGCCAGTGCGGGATCCACGAAATCGAGGTTGAACACCTGCCGGCCGAAATCGGTCAGGTACTCGTCGATCGCGTGACAGACCGGCTCGGCACTTGGATGATCCCTCAAGGCCTCGAGCAGGCGAGGCGCCGGCGTAACGATCACCAATTCGGTCAACGCGGTGTCGGAGCGGATCCGATCGGCGATCTTCCGGGCCGCGTACTCCGCGTCGAGCGTCCTCGACGGAAACCCCGACAGGAAACTGCCGCTGATGAACCGGCCATCCGCCGCATTCTTCTCCAAGAACTGTTGGAAGCCGCCGTCCGTCAGCTTCGCCGTGCCAATCACGTTGCGCAGGGCGAGCCAGTAGCGGGCTTCCGCCAACGTCAACGACTTCATGCCGGCAAGCAGTTCGTCGTCCGCGAGTTCAGCAGGACTCCGCGCCTCCCATTCCCCGATGGCCGCGAGATAGTCCGGCAACTGTTGACGTTCCCAGCGAACGATCGCCGGGAACTTTCTAAACGTCCGCAGCGTCCGTGCGAACAGATAGATCCACCGAGGAGCGTTGGCGTTCTTCAGCTCCACGATCATGAACTCCGGCAGGGCGAACGCGCCCTTGAGGTTCGCCCACCAGGATCGCTTCTCCTGCGCCGTGCGCACCTTGGCCATGTGCTTGTCCCAGTCACCCGGCCCTTGGTAGTAGATCGGCTGGTAGGCGTAGCCGTTGACCGTGATGACCACGAAATTCTTCATCCAGTTGCGGGTTTCGTTGCCCTTCCACTCCCAACCCTCGGGCCACTTCTGCACATCGAACAGCGCCCGTAGGTAAAGATCCTCGAACAACGGTGACAACGGATCCGGCATGTTCTCGGCCACTTGGCGCTTCAGAAGCTGGGCACCCGGAATCTCCGGCCAGGCGACGTCCTTGGGAGGCGGCGGAGGCAGGTTCGTGATTGGCCGGGACTGCAACAGCCGGAAACCGGCGTGCGCGCCAGCGCAGTACGCCCACTCGATGTCCTGGGGCACCCCGGCGAAAGTGTGTTCGACCTCGATGGCCAGTGCGCCCAACTCGGCCAACTGTGCGTCCGACAGCGAGGACGGGCCACCCGGGTTGTCGGCCGTCAAGGTGTTCCGATCGACGACGAACGCGTCCGCCGTGACCTCGCCGCCGACCACGGCTTCACCGAGTCCCAAGCTTGCGTTGACGATCAACTCGTCACGCTCGCCGGTGACCGGATTCGCCGTGAACACGATTCCCGAGACCTCCGCCGGCACCATCGCCTGCACCACCACGGCCATCGCGACGTCGGCGTGGTCGATGCCCATTTCATGGCGGTAGTTCAGGGCGCGGGGCGTCCACAACGACGCCCAGCAAGCCTTGACCGCGTCAGCCACGGGAGTCGCTCCGCGTTCGTTCAGGTAGCTCTCGTGCTGGCCGGCGAACGATGCCTCGGCAAGATCCTCCGCGTTCGCCGATGAGCGCACGGCCACCTCTGCAGCTTCCAACTCGTCGTAGGCTTTGCCGATCTCCGCGATCAGTTCGGCGGACAGACGGTGCGCCGCGAAGAGCTTGTGGATGCCGACGGACGCGGCCTCGAACGACCCGGCGCCGTCCACCACAGCCGGTCGGGCCAAGTCCAGGATGCGCGCTTCGAGTGCATTGTCCGCTACAAAGCGACGGTAGGCCGTGCTCGCCACGACAAAGCCGGCCGGCACGTCGTAGCCAGCCGCAAGCAGGCGCGACAGCGAACGTCCCTTGCCTCCGACCGTGTCCAGGTCGTTGTCGGCTTCCAGCGGGACAACAAACATGGTCAATCCCGGGATGAGCCGTCGCCGCCCTGAAGCTCCACGAATTCCCGGTAAGCGCTTTCGGGGTCGGCCATCAGTTCGTCGTGACTGCCGATGTCGCGGATGCGTCCGGCTTCGAGGAACACGATGCGGTCGGCGTTGCGGATGGTGGACAGACGGTGCGCGATCACCACCACCAGCCGGTGCTGGGCTGCCGCGTGCAGCGATGCGACCAGTTGGTTCTCGGTCTGGGGATCGAGTGCCGCCGTGGGCTCGTCGAGGATCAGGATCCTCGAGTCGCGGACAAGGCCCCGGGCAATGGACAGCCGCTGCTGTTGCCCGACGGAGAGCGTGTCGCCGGAGCGGCCGAGCACCGTGTCGATTCCATCGGGCAACTCGTCGATGAAGTCCATGCAGCCCGCGGTCTCGAGGGCGGCGCTCATCCGCGCTTCACTCGCTTGCGGATTCGCCAGCAACAGGTTCTCGCGAATGGACTCGGGCAACAGCAGATGTTCCTGGAATACATACGTGACCTGGCGGCGGAGATCGTCGAGGTCGATGTCGCGGGCATTCACCCCATCGACCAGCACCCGTCCCGACGTCGGTCGCAGCAGCGCGGGAATCATGTAGGCGAGCGTCGTCTTGCCGGCACCCGTCGGGCCCACCAGCGCCACCAGTTCGCCCACCCGGAGATCGAGGTTCACGCCGTCGAGTGCCTGGTGGCCGTTCGGATAGGCGAAGCCCACACCCTCCAGGCGGACGCCGTCGCGCACGGTCCGCAGCCGCCGGCCGCCGACGTGGATCTCCTCGGACTCGTAATCGGCGAAGAAGAACACCCGCCGAGCCGCGGCGACGGTCTCCTGCAGCTTGATCCAGATTGCCCCGAAGTAGCCTGCGGGGATAGCGATTTGGTAGTACACGCCAATGAGCACGGCGAAATCGCCGACCGACATGAGGCCGTCGATGATCCGGTCGGAGACGATGATGGTCACGTAGATCACCGCGATGCCACCCACGGCCCCTGCAACGGCGCCCGCGACGATGATCACGGCGATGGAGTAGCGCTCTCGAAGGAACGACTCGCGGCTGCGCTCGGCGAAGCGTTCCGTCTCCTGCTCGCCGGCACCAAGGCTCTGTACCGCCCCGATGCTGCTCATGGACTCCTCCATGGCATTGGTTGTCGCCGACCCGGCCGCGCGCTTGTTCTGGTTCGTCCTGCGCAGCGCGCCGGAGAACGGGAAAGTCGTAAAGAAAGCGATCGGCACCGCGGCCCAAGCGACCCAGACCAGTTCGGGTGCCACCGTGCCGTACGAGTACTGCAGGATGTAGAGATTGATGAGTGCGCCCAAGAGCATGAAGAAGGGCTCCAGGGTCACCCGGAAGGCGAGGTCCGGTGCCATGGGCGTGTCGTAGAGCACCCGGTAGACGCTGTCGCCGGCGCGCTGGTCGTCCAGCACGGTCATCGGCAGGTGTGTGAGTCGATCAAAGAGCCTCGAGCGCAGGCGGTTGGCAAGCGTCTGCGTGAGCCGGACATGGACCATGAACTCGGCCAGTCCCCACAGGCCGCCCGAACTGCTGCCGCCGGCGCTGATCTGGTTCTCCGCCTGGGTCGCGGCATCGCGACCCTGGAGCAGCCCCGCATTCGTCCCACCGGAGCGACTGCCGAAGACGATCAGCATGACGAAGTAGATGACCATGAGGACCATCGCGATACCCAACCGGTCACGACCCTCGACGGCATTCAGGATGGGGTCCATGAACGGCGGGTAGGCGACGTCCGTCGTGCCGAAGGGTTCTCCGAGCATCGCGTTGTCGATCAGGATCTTCCCCATCCACGGCAGCAGCAACACCGGGAAGATCGACACGAACCTGAACACTGTCTTGGCCGCGAACAGCTCCTTGGCACCGGCGATGAGGCGGATGCTGCGGCCGATGACGCCGAGCGCCTCCACCGTCGTCACGTCCGACTGGGTGTCGATCCGGTCGTCGAACCGGTTCCTGCCCACGACCTCCCTTAGGAGCGCGAGCGTTTTGCTTCCCCCTGGCTTCTCCGAGGATTCCGCGTCCTCGGGTGCACTGGCGCTTTCCGTCATGTGATCGTATTCCCGACGGTCTCCGCCTCGACGAATGCCCGGTAACGGCCATCGACACGGGCCATAAGCTCGTCGTGGGTGCCGTGCTCGGCGATACGGCCGTCTTCGATCAGGGCGATGGCGTCGGCATCGCGGATCGTGGACAACCTGTGCGTGATCAGGAAGATGACCCGCCCCCTACCCCACTCGGCCAGGTTCGAGAGAAGACGCTGCTCCGTGCGCGCATCCAAAGACGCCGTCGGCTCGTCGAGAACGAGCACCGGCGTGTCGCGCACGACCGCACGGGCGATGGACAGCCGCTGGCGCTGCCCCGAGGAGAGCTTGCCGCCGCGTTCGCCGAGTTCCGTGTCGTAGCCATCGGCCATATCGAGGATGAACTCGTCGGCGCAGGCGACCCTGGCCGCCGCCTCGATGGCGGCGCGGTCGGCATTCGCGGTACCGAAGGCGATGTTGTCTGCGACGGTGGCGGCGAACAGCACGTTCTTCTGCAGCGCGATACCGACGTGCGCCCGCAAGTCCGATACCGCAAGGTCCTTGAGGTCGACCCCGTTGACCGAGACCGTGCCCGCTGCCGGGTCGTAGAGCCGCAGCAGCAGCGTCATCAGCGTCGACTTGCCCGCGCCCGTACCGCCGACGATGGCTGTCACCGTGCCGGACCGGGTCTCGAAATCGACACCTCGGAGCACCTCGGCATCGGTGTCGTAGCCGAAGTGGACGTCCCGCCAAGCGACATTCTCGATTGGCGTGGGAAACGGCACGGGATCGGCGGGGTCCGTGACTTCCGGTTCCAGGTCGAGTAGGAAGAACGCGCGTTCCAGCGCGATGAACAGATCCTGCATGCGCATCCAGATGCCGAGCAGACCCCGCCCACGGCCGGAAAGTTCGCCTACCTGACCCCGGGCGATGTCCACGGCGCCGTAGTTCCACACCACGAAGCCCACGAGTCCGGCCACCAGCGCACCCGCGAACGTCTCCCGATTCTCGATGACGAAGGCGACCATGATGTACTCCGAGACGATCATCATGCCGGTTCCGAGCACGGCCACCACCAAGGTCGCAAGGGCCATGTCGAGGCGCAGGAAGTAGGCCGCGTTGAGCGCTTGCCGGGAGTCTTCGTCGAACTGGCGGAAGATGCGCCGTTCGGCGCGGTTCGCCTTGACCACCTTGATCGCCCCGAACGCTTCCTGGATGCGCGACGTGAGCCGGCTGTTGGCGATTCGGTTGGCCAGGGCGCGGCGACGGATTCGGGGCGTCGACTTGACGATCACCCAGCCGATGGGGATGCCCACCACGAGCACCAGGAGGGCGAACCAGGGATCGAAGGCGCCCACGATCACAACACCGCTGGCCAAGCCGAAGAGCATCATCGCCGGCGCAAGGATCGCGCTCTGGATGAGGTTCACGATCATCGCGCTGTCCTGGTAGACGCGGAATATGGCGTCCCCGACGCGATTGTTGTCGTGGTAGCGGAGCGACAGCGATTCCGCGCGTTCGATCATCGCCACCCGTAGATTCTGGTTGATGCACTGCCAGATCCACATGCTGTAGTACCAGAACGCCCCTCCGAAGAGCGCGCCGAAGACCCCGCCGGCGATACCCCAAAGCACCAGACGGTTGCGCACCGTGCGGCGCTGCTCGCGGGTAAGTTCGGGCCCGTCGCTGGCATCCTCCGCGGCAGCCGCGTCCTGCTCCTGTCCGACCAGGCCAGAGGGTTCGTCTTCCGCCTCGCCTGCAGATGCCGTGGCAGGTGCTTTGCCTTTACCTTTGCCTTTGGTCGCGGACTTGGTGCGCAACTTGCCGAGCTTCTGCGGGTCCGTGGTCACGTACTCGTCGCCAACGAACAACACCTTGGCCTGGATGGGTTGGAGTCCCTCGCCAACGAGAACCTTGTTGTTGAACAGGTCCACGCCGACGAAGAAGCCAAGAACTCCAGTCAGCATCGCCGCACCGGTCAACGCCAGGAGAGTGACTAGATGCCAGCGCATGGGCCACATATACGGCCACGTGCGCCACCCCAGCACGGCCATCCGCCAAAGGCTCATCTGCGGCGGTGCGTCGACGTGCGCCCGGTCGCCGTACCCCGCGATCAAAGAGAGCGCATCGGCCTCCGGGTCCCGTCTGGTCGCGGCGATGTCGTCTTCAGTGGACACAGCCGCCGAGTTTCGCCCAGTAGCGTTTGCGAAGCAAAGCCGAGGTGTGGGCACACTTCATTGACTTGGCAACAACCTAGGTCTAGGTTCTTAGATAGACCTACGCATCGGAGGATGCGACATGGAACGCACTAGGATCCTAGGAAAAGCACGCTACTTCTCACTTCTCGCAACAGCCAGTACCTTCGCCGGCCTCCTATGCACCACGGCCGCACTACCCGCCATCGCCGAGCAGGAATCCGAGGACGATCACCGCATCGAGGTCATCATCGTGACCGCCGAAAAACGCGAGGAGACCGTTCTCGAAGTGCCGCTCACGATGACCGCGTTCAGCTCGGAGATCATCAGGGAACTCGGCATGACCGGCGAGGAGGACCTCGAGCAACTGGTGCCGGGTCTGCAGTTCGGCTACGACTCCGAGGGCTATGGCGTCGCGATGCGCGGCATCGGCACGCAGGTCGCGGTACAGAGTCAGGCGGACCAGGCCGTCGCCTTCTACGTGGACGGCGTGTACAGCTACAAGACCTACGGCACGGCGCTGAACATGTTCGACCTAGAGCGCATCGAGGTCGCCCGGGGACCCCAGGGCACGTTGAACGGTCGGAACTCCATTGCGGGTTCCGTCAGTTTCGTGAACAAGCGGCCCACCGACGAGCCGGACATGAACGTACTGGTGGAGTACACGGACCAGGTGACGCAGCGCTACGCCCTCGCCTTCGGCGGGCCGATAAACGAGTACGTAAGCTACCGGTTGACCGCCAGCTACTACGAGGGCGACGGGACCCAGGAGAACCTCGGCAGCGGCGGCGACTACGGTGCACCCGACCAACTCCAGATCTCGCCGCAGCTTCGCTTCACGAACGACAAGGTCGACGTCAACCTGCGCTATTCGTCGCTACGCGATCAAGGCTCCGCCCGGTCCCGCGTCTCGGTTACCGAAGAGGATCGCAGTGTCGCCAAGGTGCTGCTGTTCGGCTTCTGGGAACAGCCGAACGACTGGTTCCTGTACGAGAAGCCGGTGCCTTCGGTAGCCGACTGCCCGCCCGGGCAGTACACGGAGTTCGGCGGCATCTGCAGCGAATTGCGGAACAAGGTGCTGAGCAACCGCGCCAGCAAGCAGGACAGCAGCGCGAAACGCTGGTCCTTGAATGCCGACTACGAGCTGACCGATGACCTCACGCTGCGCTACACCTACGGAAAGAACGAGTCGCACACCTTCGGCACGCAGGACCGGGACGGCACGGACCGCATCCCGAGTGCCGCGGATCCCTCGATTCCAGCCGACCTGACCGATCCCGCCGACATCCAGCGCTGGATCGACGAGGGCGGCGAGTTCCGGGACCTTGAAGACGGCTGGCTCGAGGACGACCTCGAGTCATCGCACGAAGTCCAGGTGTTCTCGAGCTTCGACGGCCCGTTCAACTTCGTTGCCGGCATCTACACCTACGAGAACGACTCCAGCTGGCGGGACCGCCAGCACGACTGGGCCGATCCGTTGTTCACGACCGACGCCGACGAGGCCGCAACGTCCCTCGACCTCAACCGGGACGGCGTTGCCGACTTCAGTTCCTGCCAGGATTTTCTGGACAACTTCGTGCTGGCCGAGGACGACGAATCGACCCCCGACCTCGTCGAGGGCCTCGGTGAAAGCCCGACGGTATGGACGCACTGTCCACCCGGCAACGACCATACTTTCGACCGGGGCGGCGGCGCGGGATCCACTCAGGGCACCGACGCCGTGTTCGTCAACGCGGAATACCGGCTGAACGCGAGTTGGCAGGTGTCGGGCGGCCTGCGCTGGACCAAGGACGAGAAGGCGGTGATTCCGTCGATCAGCGGCGACCACGGCGTCGGCGGCCTGCTCGACGACATCGAACGCGACCAGCGTCTGACCGACATGCCGTGGGGCGGCGTTCCCGTGTACTTCCAGTACGTACTCACGGCTCGGGACGCCAGCTGGAGCAAGACCATCGGCCACGTCAGCGTCGAATACACGCCGCGGGAGAACCTGCTCTACTACGGTCGCATCTCCACGGGATTCCGGGCCGGCGGCTTCAACCAGATCGAGGACGAGGACACCGAGGAGTTGATCGCCCTCGGTGCGATTCCCAAGGACTTCCCAGGATCGGAGCTCGTCAACTACGAAGTGGGCATCAAGGGCCTGTTCCTCGACTCCCGGCTGCTGTTGACCGCGGGCGCGTATTTCGACGACTACGACAAGTACCACCTGAAGGCGACGCAGTACATCGGCGCGGGCGCACGGGGAAACCGCGAGGAGCCCTTCACCGACTACACGGACGCTTTCGACGGCACGGAGATCTGGGGTTTCGAGGCCGAGTGGGCCTTCCAGATGAACGAGAACTGGCGGGTGTCCGGGTTCTACAACTACCTGGATTCGTCGGTGGGTCCGCATTCCGCATTCTTCCAGGACGACCGCGACGAAGAGCGCGAGACCTTCATCCACACCTACATCGACCGCGACACCGGCATGCAAATGACGTCGGAACTGGAGCTGCCCCGGGATGTGACGGGCAACACGCTGCCCCAGCAGCCCGCCCACAAGATGGCGATGACCCTGATGTTCTCCGACATGATGGGCATCGGACCGGTGACGGCGCTTACCACCTGGAGCTACACCGGGAGCCGCTGGTCGGACATCGGCAACGTGCCGTATCAGAAGATCCGCGGGTACGACCGTTGGGATGCGCGCATCAGCTGGGAGCCCAAACCGGACTGGGAGATCACCGGCTACGTGCAGAACATCCTGGACGAGATCGGCATTCAGGAATTCGCCTACGGCAACGTCTGGCTCACCGAGCACCGCCAGATCGGCGTGCAGTTCCGGTGGCACCCCGACATGACGCGATAGGTTTAGCCCGCATATCTCACCAGCCGCTTGGTGCTATGGCCAATCCGCTTGCCAACTAGATGGTTGCGGAGGTTAGCTTAGGGTCGGGCGATGACGGACTGCGCTGGCCGCGCGAATGCCGCGCTTGCGCGGCACCCTCGCACCGGTTTTTTGGCCCCGTGCGCGCACATGCGACCTCAAACGTAGTCCCCGCTATGCTTTCGGTCGCGAGCGCGCGCTCCAAGGAGCGCGTTCGCACGGGACCAAAATCCTCGAACGCGCCCGAAAGGGCGCGCATCATCGCGGCCACTGGCGAGATATCCGGGCTAGCCGCGCTCCCTCGAGCGCAGGGGCCGACATGAGGGTGCTTCGCCGGCTTGTCTGGCTGCCAGCCCTCGTTGTCGGTTGTGGCGGCGGCGGGTCGGGGTCCGCGCCGCCGCCACCGCCGTCGCCGACGGCCCCCGTGACGCCTCCACCCGTGGCCGAAGGCGACGGGCTTGCCTTCGAGCGCGATACGGCGACGCCGTTCAGCCGCTCGTTCGGCAACGTCGTCACGCAGATGTCCGACTCGGAACTCCTAAGCGGTGGGGTCGCGGCGGCTGACGTGGACGCCGACGGGGACGTGGACTTCTACGTCGTCGGTGGCAACCAGGCGCCCAATCACTTCTACCGCAATCGCGGCGACGGCACGTTCGAGGAGGTCGGCAGCGAACTCGGCCTCGACCTCATCCACTGGGGAAGCGGCCCGGCCTTCGGCGACATCGATGGCGACGGAGACCTCGACCTGTTCGTCGGCGCGGTCGTCGGCGACCCGCATCACGTCTTCGAGAACCGGCTCGACGAGTCCGAAGCGCAATTCGTCGACATCACCGAGACATCGGGCATCCGGTTGGCCTCGATGAACACGGTCTCCGCGACGTTCTTCGACTACGACCGGGACGGATTCGTCGACCTCTTTCTCACACACTGGAGCAATCACTACGATGCGGGCGCGGACACCGAGACCGTCTGGCGCAACAACGGCAACGGCACATTCACGAACACCAGCATCGAGACCGGAATCGCCGCCGCCCTGGTCGAACAGGACACCGATTGGACGTTCACCCCGAACTTCAGCGACATCGACAACGACGGCGACGGCGACCTCCTGATGGCGTCCGACTTCGAAGAGAGCCAGATCTTCCTGAACAACGGCGACGGCACATTCACCAACATCACCAATCAGGACGTCATCATCGATCAGGCCGGCATGGGCGCCGCGGTCGGCGACTACGACCGGGACGGCGACATGGACTGGTTCGTCACCTCCATCTACAACCTCGACGTGCAGGGGGGGCGCGAGTTCGGCAACCGTCTCTACCGCAACGACGGCGAGGGCGTGTTCCGCGACCTGACCATGCCGGCCAAGGTGGACGATGGCGGCTGGGCATGGGGTGCCTGCGCGGCGGACTTCGACAACGACACAAACGTCGACATCCTGCACGTCAACGGCTGGGACGTCGAGGACGGCAAGGACTACAGCAACGATCCCATCCGGTTTTTCCACAACACCGGGCCCGGCAACGTCATCTTCCAGGAACGCGCCCAGGACGTCGGCCTGACCAACGACTCCCAGGGCCGGGGCGTCGCCTGCTTCGACATGGAGCGCGACGGCGACGTCGACGTGTTGATTTCCAACAACTCGGGCGCGAACGTGGTGCTCTACCGGAACGAGTCCACGAACGACAACCACTATCTCGGCATTCGTCTCGAGGGCGCCGCCCCGAATCATCTGGGGATTGGTGCCCGGATCACCGTGACCACGGTGGATGGCACCCAGATCCGCGACCTCGGCGGGCGCAACAACTATGTTTCGCACGATCCGTTCGAGGTTCACTTCGGGATCGCCGAGGCAACCGTGGCCGACGTGGAAGTGCGCTGGCCCGATGGCACCACGTCGACGTCGGAAGACGTTTCGGCCAACCAACTGTTTACGATTCGCCAGCAGGCGACCAACCTCCGCCTGGTCGTGCTGCACGGCGACGGCGACGGCGTCTACGATGCCGGCGACGCCGTTACGGTCGAAGCGTCGGCAGCGGCCGAGGACTACTACTTCTCCCATTGGTCGAGCACCGGCGGCGGACGTTTCGCGAATGCCCGCGCCTCGAACACCACCTTCACGATGCCCGCGTCGACCGTCACGGTCACGGCACACTACCTGCCCGGTGCATCGCCCGACGCCGAGGTCTCCGCCGCCCGGCGCTGGATCGAGGTGCTGCTGCAGGCGATCCGCAACGACTACGCACGACCCACGGTGCATGCCCGCAACCTGTTCCACGTCTCCGCCGGCATGTACGACGCCTGGGCCGCCTACGACCAATCCGAGGCCGCCGCAAGCCCCTGGCTGCTTGGCCGAACCCGCGCCGGTTCACGATGTGCCCTCGACGATCTCCCCACCCCCGCGGACGTCGAAGCGGCGCGGCGCACGGCTATGAGCTATGCGGCGCACCGGTTGATCCGGCATCGGTTCGATGCATCGCCCGGGACCAGTGCAATCCTCCGGGACGCGACGGCATTGATGGGCCACTTCGGCTACGACGTCGACTACGCCGAGACGGATCTCGACTTCGGTGCGGCCGCCCTCGGCAACCACCTCGGCCAGTGCTACATCGACTTCGGCCTCGTCGACGGTGCCAACGAGGCGAACGACTACGCCAATACCGCCTACAAACCCGTCAACGCGGCCCTGGAACCCGAAAAACCGGGCAATCCCAATATCACCGATCTGAACCGTTGGCAGCCCCTCGCGCTCACCGAGTTCGTCGACCAGGCCGGCAACCCCGACGACTCCGAACCCGAGTTCTTGAGCCCTGAATGGGGCTCAGTAGTGCCCTTCGCGCTCGTCGAAGAGGATCTCACGGTCCACGAGCGCGACGGCTACGAATACCGCGTCTACCACGACCCGGGACCGCCGCCGATGATCGGCACGGACGGCGCGCAACACTACAAGTGGTCCCACGCGCTCACTGCCGTGTGGTCGTCCCATCTCGATCCCGCCGACGACGTGACCTGGGACATCTCCCCAGCAAGCGTCGGCAACATCCAGTCCTACCCCGATGGGTTCGAGGACCATTCGGCTTTCTTTGCCATCCAAGGAGGTGACACCGGCCGGGGCCACACGACCAACCCCGCAACGGGTGAGGCTTACGAACCCCAAGTCGTGCCGAGAGGCGACTACACGCGCGTGCTGGCGGAGTTCTGGGCCGACGGCCCGGATTCCGAGACGCCACCGGGACACTGGTTCGTCATCCTGAACGAGGTCAACGACCACCCGATGCTGGTCCGTCGGTTCCGGGGCGAAGGTCCCGTTCTTGACCTGTTGGAGTGGGACGTGAAGGCCTACTTCGCGCTGGGCGGCACCATGCACGATGCCGCCATCGCGGCATGGGGCGTCAAGGGTTGGTACGACTACGTCCGGCCCATCTCTTCGCTGCGCGCCATGGCCGACCGGGGCCAAGGCACCGATGCTGCGCGCGCTTCCTACCACGTCGACGGGATTCCCTTGCGAGAGGGCTACATCGAGTTGGTGGAAGCCGGCGACGCCCTGGCGGGATCCGGCGACGAACACGCGGGCAAGATCAAACTATTCGCCTGGCGCGGGCCGGAAGCCGTCGCGGATCCGGATACAGACGTGGCCGGCGTGGCCTGGATCCTCGCGGAGAACTGGTGGCCCTACCAGCGGCCCACCTTCGTCACGCCGCCCTTCGCCGGCTACGTATCGGGCCACTCCACCTACTCACGGGCGGCGGCCGAAGTGCTCACCGCGCTCACCGGCGATGCGTACTTCCCCGGGGGCATGAGCGACTTCGAGATCCGAGCCAACGAGTTCCTGGTCTTCGAGGACGGTCCCTCCGTGGACATGACCCTGCAATGGGCCACCTACCGCGACGCTTCCGACCAATGCAGCCTGTCGCGCATCTGGGGCGGGATCCATCCGCCGGCAGACGACATCCCGGGCCGCCTGATCGGCATCGAGGTCGGCAACGACGCATTCGCACTCGCCGAGCGGTACTTCGAGGGCCGCGCCGACTCCGTTCAAGGTCGCATGCCATAATGCCGAGGTGGTCGGCGTCGGGCGATATGGAATCGAGTGTTCCGCTTGACTGAGGCCAGCGCCGAAGACGAACCCACCGCATCGGGACACGGTCCCGACCTCGACGCGCGGGAGCTCGTCCCTCCGTCACCTCTATCCGTCACGGAAATCGCCCGGCTGCTTCTGCGTACCTGGCCGCACCTCAAGCCCGTGGCGTGGCATGTCGTCGGTTGGTTTTCGCTTGCCATGGTGATCGGGTTGATCGCCGGGTACGTGACGATCACTGGCGTCGACCTGTTCACCAACGCCGTCCTGAACGCCCAGCCCATCGCGCCGCTGCAGCGTCTCGTGCTGATCCTCGACCCCAGCTACGTCGACGCAACGGAGCTTTCGGGCGATCAGCGTACGACCATTCTCGTCCGCCTCGTCCTCTACGGCGTGGCCTTCACGATTCTCATCAGCATGCTGGCGGACGCCCTGGGGGTCGTCTATTGGGAAACGTGGATCGCCCAGGCGATCAACCAGCACCTGCGCGTCAAGATGATCGAGAACGCGGAGCACCTGTCGCTTCGCTACCAAAGCCACGCGCGCACCGGGGACGCGATCTACCGGGTGTTCCAGGACAGCCGCATGATCAGCAACGTCATCTCGACCATCATCCTCGACCCGCTCGAGCAAGGCGCTGCGATGCTCGGCGCCTTCGTGATCATCTGGTTCTTCAGCCCGGTCCTTGGGACCATCTTCACCATCGCGGCGATACCGATCTTCCTCGTCGTCGTATGGTGGACGCCGCGCATCCAGCGGCTGTCGTGGCTGTCCCGCCAGTCGAACAGCGATGTCACGTCGCGCATCCAGGAGGTGGCCGCGAGCATCCGCGTGCTGAAGGCCAACCAGGCGGAGGACCTCGCGGTGGCCCGGTTCGACCGGGACTCGCGGGCGGCCCTGGACTACGCCTACTACCTGCGCCTCGAGATCATGCTGTTGCTGATCGTCATCACGACGATCGCCGCCGTTACGCTGATTGCGGCGGACTACCTGATGGCCGACTGGACGGTGGCGGGCGATCCCACGTTCCTGGGCGGCGTATTCGCATTCATCCTCACCTTCACGATCTGGAACTTCGGCGCCTTCCAGGCCGCGCGGGAGAACAACGAGGAGCTGATCGGCAAGTACAACTTCCTGTTCGTGACCTGGGTGCGGGCCATCGACATGGCGATGGGTCTCAACCGCGCCTACTACCTGCTCGATCTGAAACCGGGTGTGGCGGAGCGGGAAGACGCCGTGCCCATGCCGGCACCCATCGACGAGATCCGCTACGAGGGGGTCTCGTTCGCCTACGATGCCGATGTCCCCGTACTCACCGATGTGAACCTGACGGCCCGCACCGGAACGATCACCGCCATCGTCGGTGCCACCGGTGCCGGCAAGTCGACGCTTATGTCGTTGCTGTTGCGTCTCTATGATCCCGATGCCGGCAGCATCCGCATCAACGGCACCCCTCTCGACGATCTCACGATCGACAGCATCCGCGCCAACACCGCCATCGCGCTGCAGCAGAACGTCCTGTTCGCGACGACGGTTGCAGAGAACATCAGCTACGCGACGCCAGGCATCACCCGGGAGGACATCCGACGCGCCGCCGAGGTTGCCTGCGCCGACGCCTTCATCGCCGAGATGGCGGACGGCTACGACACCGAACTCGGGGAACGGGGCGGCAAACTGTCCACGGGGCAACGCCAGCGGCTGTCCATCGCCCGGGCTCTCGTTCGCGACACGCCGATCCTGATCCTCGACGAACCCACGGCCTCGTTGGATGCCGAGACCGAACACGAGGTGCTGGAGAACTTGGCCGACTGGGGCCGGAACCGGGTGGTGTTCGTCATCACACACCGGCTATCCACCATACGCAGCGCAGACCAGATCGCGTTCCTGAAGGACGGCCGCGTCACCGAAGTCGGCACCCACGAGGAACTGATGGCCGAGATCGACGGCGACTATCGGCGTTTCGTGGCCGAAGAGGCCCGGAGCACGCCGGCATGAGCGACACCGCGTTGGATGCTCGAACACGGACACCGGAGCGGTTCGACGACCGCGTCGACCTCAATCCGAGGATCACGAACCGCGAAGCATTCCGCATCGTCGGCCGCTCTCTCGGCTACCTGGCAAGGGTGAAGGGACTGTTCATCGCCAAGGTCGGGTTTTCGCTGATCGCCCTCGTCCCCGGGCTGCTGGCACCCTGGACCGGAAAGATCCTCATCGACCAGGTGATCCTCCAGGAACCCTTCAACGACGACGAGGTGCCGTTCCCGCCCTATTTCCAGCCTATCGTCGACTACCTGCGCGACATGGCACCGATGGAGATCATGCTCTCGCTGACCGTGCTGTTCGTCGGACTCCTGGTGATCTTCGGTCGCGGCGGCCTCGGCATACCGCTGGAACAGGGGCGGGACAGCGCCACCATCTCGGAGGGCAAGCTGTCCGACGGCGGCAGTGGGATGTCGGGCCTGCTCGGCGCCATCGAACTCTTGGTCAACATCCGCCTGAACCAGCGTCTGGCCAACAGTTTCCGCACACTGCTGTTCCGCCGCCTGACCCGGCTGCCGATGCAGACCATCGACGACCACCGCATCGGCGACTCCGTCTACCGGGTGATGTACGACGCGCCCGATCTGCCGAGCGTCTGTTACTCGTTCACCCTGGCGCCTTTGTTCACCGTCATCGGCGCCCTTGCGGCGCTGTACCAGATGGCCGCCACCTACAGCACGGTCGCGCCGGAACTGATCTGGGTCTCGCTCGCCATGTTTCCGGTCGCGCTCCTGGTGACGATTCCGTTCTCCGCCTTCGTGCGCCGCATTCAGCAGTCAAGCCGCGCCGCCGGTACCGCGACCACGAACGCCATCGAGGAGAGCATGAGCAACCTCCATGCCGTGCAGAGCCTCGGCGGCATGGACCGCGAAACCGAACGCGTACAGTCCCGCAGCCGCGAGTCGTTCCGCCGTTTCCGGCACGTGGTGTTGACGGGCATCGGCGTGCGTTTCATCGGCTGGGCACTCGGCGGCCTGCTGTCGATCTACGTGACGGTGACCGTCGCCATCAACGTCATCGGCGACATCATGACGCCGGGCGACTATTTCGCCTTGATCGGCCTCGCCGGCACCATCGGCGGTTCCGGTGTCGGCCTCGGCATGATCTGGATCGGCGTGCAATCGGAGGTCGCCGCCGTGCGCCGGGTGTTCTTCTTTCTCGACATGGCGGTGGAGCAACCCGCGCCGTACCGGGAGTCCCTCGCGATCCGCCAGGGTGTCAGCTTCGAGCGTGCCGGACTCCGCTATCCGAACGGCCACCGGGCGCTCTCGAACGTCACCCTGTCCCTGGGCCTCGGTGAACTCGTGGCGTTCGTCGGACCAACCGGCGCCGGCAAGACCAGCCTCGCTTACCTGATCCCGGGCTTCTACGCACCAACCGAAGGCCGCGTGAGAGTCGACGGCCGGGACATCCGCGACATCGATCTCGAGTCGGTGCGCGCCGAGGTGTCCTACGTCTTCCAGGAGCACCTGCTTCTGAACGAGTCGATTCGGGGCAATCTCCTACTGGCGAATCCGGCGGCCACGGAAGCGGACATCGATGATGCCTGCGATGCGGCAGGAGCGAGCGAGTTCATCGAACGCCTGCCCGACGGCCTCGATACGCGGCTCGGCCAATCCGGCGACACCTTGAGCGTTGGCCAGAAGCAGCGGCTGTGCATCGCCCGGGGCCTCGTCCGAAACACCCGGGTTCTGATTCTCGACGAACCAACAGCCGCACTCGATCCCGAGACCGAGAATGCGTTGGTCCATGCGCTGCGTCGGGCGAGTGAGGAACGACTGGTGATCGTCATCGCGCACCGCCTCTCGACGATCCGCCAGGCCGACCGAATCGTGTTCCTGGACAATGGCGAGATCCGCGAAGTGGGCACCCACGAGGCGATGATGGCCGACCCGGCGAGTCCCTATCGACGGTTCGTAGAATTGCAGGGCGGGTCGTCTTCATGAATCGCAAAGGAGCACTGAGCCACTACAGTCGCTATCCCTTTTTCGCAAAGCGGCGTATGATCCGCGCTCCTTTCCGGCCGACCTTGGGAGCAGGTTGCAATGAAACTTGATCCGCACCCACCGCTGAACGCGACGAGAGCGTCCTAGCCCTACGGCCACTGCCCGCTTCGCGGGCACCAATCGACTCGCGGAGTTCGATCTCCGCAACATAGGCCAGACGGCCGGACCACTCCGTCGCATTGGCGGCGCCCGAGCACGGATTCCTCGTGCCCGGGTGCCTTTCGCAAACACTGATCCGGTTGCCGATCCGTGGACAAGCAAACATCAAGAAATCTTTGGCGCATCACCGCCGGTCAACGCCTACGGTACGCGTCCGCCATCGCCGTCACGGGCCTCGCGAGCGCTTTCATGCTCAGCGTGCCGCTCGTGGGCGGCTATGTCCTCGACGTCGTGGACACCCAGGACTTGGCACAGGGCGCCGCCTTGCTCGTCGAAGCTGCGAACACGCTGGCGGTGGAGATCGGCGGGAAACCGTACGTCGCCTATCTCGTGCTCTCCGCCGTGGCCGGCGTCGGCCTGACCGCACTCGGCGCCACGTGCCAGTACCTGCAGGGCCGCTGGGCCGCCATCGCGTCCGAGGCGCTGGCCCGCCGGCTCCGCGAGACGATGTACGAACGCATGCAGCATCTGCCGGCAAGCTTCTTCGACGAAGCCGACACCGGCGACCTCGTGCAACGCTGCAGTTCGGACGTGGAAACGGTCCGGGTCTTCCTGTCATCCCAAGTGGTGCAGATCGGTCGCTCCATCCTGCTGCTCAGTGTCCTGACGCCGATCCTGTTCGCGCGGGACGCCCGGCTTGCCAGTCTCGCCCTCGTGCTGATGCCGTTCATCATCGCCGGGGCGTACTACTTCTTCGCCAAGGTCCGGGAACAGTTCAAGATCACAGACGAGTCGGAGGGCGCCCTCACCGCACGCCTGCAGGAGAACCTGACGGGCATCCGGGTGGTCCGCGCGTTCGCTCGGCAAGCCTACGAAGTCGAACATTTCGGATCGAAGAGCCTTGCGCTGCGGGACAATCGTGAACGATTGAACCGCCTGAGCGGCGCCTACTGGGCGGTCAGCGACTTCCTGTGCACGGCCCAGGTCTGCATCGTGCTGATCGCGGGCGGCATGTTCCTCGCCGCGGGCTCGCTCTCGGTAGGCGAACTGTTCGCCTTCATGATGCAGGTGACCATGGTGATCTGGCCGGTGCGGCACTTAGGCCAGGTGCTGAACGAATCCGGCAAGGCGATGGTCTCCCTCGGACGCATCAACCACGTCCTCCTGGCCGAAGAGGAGAGCCGCGATCCCGCACCCGCCACGGAGCGGGTCCGGGGCGAACTCGTGCTCGAGAACGTGACGGTCGAGTATGAGCCCGACCGTCCGGTACTCAAGGATCTCTCGGTACACATTCCAGCGGGCGAGACGGTGGGCATCGTTGGTCCGCCAGGTGCAGGCAAGTCCACCTTGATTCGCCTCTTGGCACGTCTCTACGAACCGCAGCACGGACGCATCCTGATCGACGGTTTGGATTTGCTCGAAGTGGACCGGCATTGGCTGCGTCGCCAGCTCGGCATCGTCATGCAGGATCCCTTCCTTTACTCCCGCACCGTGGCGGACAACCTTCGCGTCGCCCGCGCTGATGTGAACGACACGGAGATGATGGCCGCGGCCCGGGAAGCCGCCGTCCACGACGCCATCGTCGGCTTTCCGGCCGGGTATCGGTCTCGCGTCGGCGAGCGCGGTGTGACTCTATCCGGCGGCCAACGCCAACGCCTCGCCCTGGCGCGGGCACTACTGGTGGAGCCGCCGATTCTCGTGCTCGACGATGCACTGTCCGCCGTCGACACAGGCACCGAGGGCCAGATCATGGCCGCCCTCGAACGCCGCCGGGGCCGGCATACGACGATCATCATCGCCCACCGGCTGTCGTCGGTGCGCGGCGCGGATCGCATCCTCGTATTGGAGCAGGGGCGTCTCATCCAGGAGGGAACCCACGCGACGCTCGCCGCGACATCCGGCCCCTATCGGCGTCTGTGCGAAATCCAGGGCGCCCTGGACGAGGCCATCGAACGGGATCTGAAGGAGACGTCCAATGCCGTATGACGACGCACAACACGACGACGGCTTCGACGACACGCCGGGGCGCGTCCAGATCGACCTGTGGAAGCGCCTGTTCCGCTACGCGCTGGTCTACCGGAGGGAACTCGCGTTCCTGATCGTCGCTGCCATCGCCACGGCCGCCGTGGAGGTCTGCTACTCGCTGTTCACCAAGTGGGTGGTGGACGATGTCCAGCAGAACGGCATGGACGCGTCCTTCGGCCTCTGGGCCACGCTCTACCTGTTGTGCAACCTGGTGGTGGCCCTGGCCGTCGGTGGCTTCGAGTGGATTGCCGGAAGGGTGAGCTGCTTCGTCAGCCACGACATCCGCTTCGATGCCTTCCAGAACCTGCAGAGACTGTCGTTCTCGTACTTCGACAGGCGTCCCGTGGGTTGGCTGATGGCGCGCCTCACCGCGGACTGCGATCGCCTCACCGGCATCCTGTCCTGGGGTTTCGTGGATGCAGTCTGGGGCTCTACGATCATGGTCGGCCTGGTGTGTGCCATGCTGGTCATGGACTGGCGCCTCGCGCTGCTGGTGATGATGGTACTGCCCGTCGTGTGGTGGGTGTCGCTGAAGTTCCACCGCCGCATCCTGCATAGCGCGCGCCTGGTACGCAGCACCAACTCGGAGATCACCGGCTCGTTCAACGAGTCGATCATGGGGGTGCTGACCAGCAAGACGTTCGTCAGCCAGGCTGCCAACGCCCGTGAGTTCGGCGTCCTGACCGACCGGATGTACCGCGCGTCGGTACGCAACCTCGTGCTCGCGGCCGTCTACCTGCCGCTGGTCCTGGTGATTGCCTCCGTGGCCGTCAATCTCACGTTGACCGTGGGCGGCTCGTTCGTCTACCTCGGTCTGATCGGCGCCGGTACCGTGGTCGCGTTCACCATGTTGGCGCGCAACTTCTTCTGGCCCGCCGAGATCATGTCGTCGTGGTTCATCGAACTGCAGATGGCCCAGGCGGCGGCGGAGCGAGTGCTGTCGGTGATCGACGCGGAACCGGAGATCCAGGACTCCGAGAGCGTTGTGCGCGCGCTGATGGCGACCCGCGCGTCCGCAGAAGGACGCCTAGGGCGCTTCGCCGCGGACGGTGGCCGGGCCCGAATCCAGAACATCGAGCTCCGCGGGGTCGGTTTCGCCTACGACCCCGAACAACCGGTCCTCGAGAACATCGACCTCGTGGCACGCCGGGGCGAGACCATCGCCATCGTCGGCCCCACCGGTGGCGGCAAGAGCACGCTCGTGAACGTGATCTGCCGCTTCTACGAGCCCACCGCCGGACAGGTTCTGATCGACGGCACGGACTACCGCAACCGCAGCCTCCACTGGCTGCAGTCCAATCTCGGCATGGTGCTGCAGGACGCCCACGTGTTCAGCGGTTCCATCCGCGACAACATCCGCTACGGCCGTCTCGGCGCCACCGACACCGAAGTGGAGCATGCCGCGCGCCTTGCCGACGCACATCACTTCATCACCGCCTTGGAACAGGGCTACGACACCCCGGCGGGAGAAGGCGGCAGCCGTCTGTCGGCGGGCCAGAAACAGCTCGTCTCGCTGGCGCGCGCGATCCTCGCCGACCCGCAGATCCTCGTCATGGACGAAGCGACGTCGTCGGTGGACACCGAGACCGAACTCGCCATCCAGCACGCCCTGGCCGAGATCTTCAAGGGACGCATCAGCTTCGTGATCGCCCACCGGCTGTCCACCATTCGCAACGCGACGCGCATCCTCGTCGTCGACGGTGGCCGCATCGCCGAGGCCGGCGACCACCGGGAGCTGATGGCCGCGGACGGCCGCTACGCGGCGCTCTACCGGCAGCAGGGATTGAACGAGGCCACCCGCCGCTGGCGTGCCGCAGACGTCGGCGACCCCGCTTGACAAGCGGGGCAGCGGGACAGACGATCCAAGACGAACCGCTTACCGTGTGGTCGCGGACCTAGGGTCTTTGGGAGACTGGAACCATGAAAGCGATCCAACTTGGCGTGGTGGTCATCACCATTGCCTGGACAGGTGCCGCGACCGCGCAGACAGAAGAAGGTCAAAGCGCCCAAGCCGACGCGCCGGCCGTGACTGCCAGCGCCGTCATCAAACGCTGCGACACCCAAGAGCCCATCGGGCGCGCGAGATTGAGGGAACGGGCCTCGCCGGAAGGCGTCAAGATCGTCGAGGTGGGCATCCGGATCCAGAACGGGCTCACCGAGGGCAAACATGCGGTACACATCCATGAGACCGCCCAGTGCGAACCCTGTTCGGCAGCCAAGGGGCACTTCGACCCCGGCCCGCACGGTCACTCGAGTCCCGACGGCAACCATCCCTTCCACGCCGGTGACCTGATAAACATCGACATCACCGACATGAGCGGCGGCGTTAGCGATGACGACGGCACGCCGCTCGGCAGCGGCGGCATGCGAACCCTGACGACCCGCGTCACGCTCTCGGACGGCCCGCTGACGCTGTTCG
Organism: Gammaproteobacteria bacterium; assembly: GCA_009839505.1. GTDB lineage: Bacteria > Pseudomonadota > Gammaproteobacteria > Pseudomonadales > Azotimanducaceae > VXYL01. The sequence continues at coordinate 5,725 of VXPO01000158.1, read as the reverse complement.
ACGAGGACGGCAGCGCGTTCATAATCCACGTGGACCCCGACTCGTACTGCCCGGGCGGCGAAGAAGCAGGATGTGCCGGCGGTGCCCGGGCCGCCTGCGGGATCATCCTAAGGGACGAGCCGTAGGTGCGACCGCGTGCCCGGGCGGGCGCGCGGTCACCCCCGAGCAAGCATGCGGCGTACGACGTCGCGCAGCCTCTCGTCGGCACCGGACACCCCGCCACTGCGCGCCACCACCGCGACCCCGAAATCCAACAACACGGCTTCGTCGCGCAGTGTTTCCGCGTCCACGGCTGGCATGTCCGGGTAGTCGGCCATCACGGCTGCGGCATAGATGCCACGGCCGATCCGCCGATAGCAGCCGTTCTCGTCGAAGACCTTGACACCCGCCAGCCCGCAGCTCGGCGAACGATCAGCGAAGATGTAGCCGTGGACACCGTCCAAGGTGGGCGCGACCTCTCCGGCGTATCCATGTAAGCGGTCGGTGTAGTCGCGCCGCGGATCGTCGACTGCCACGACGCGCGGTGCCATGACGTTACCGACGAGCTGAATCGGTTCCCGCGGCACACCCATGCCGATGCCCACTTCTGGACAGAGTCCGACCAGGGTGAAGAGCTTCTCGAGCCGATGCCGGGGCCAGACGTCGCCGTTGTGTTCGCCGTTCCAACGCACCGGTCGTCCGAGCAGACACTCGCTCGCGGCGACGCGAATCCGGCGCCCGACAAGGGCCTGCTCCAGTTCAGCCAGCCCGCATACCTCACCAAGGGCCACGGTGATCGCCGAGGATTTTGGTCCCCTGCGCGTGCTCGCGACCGAAAGCATAGCGGGGACTACGGTTGAGGTCGCATGTGCGCGCAGGGGGCCAAAAGACCGGCGAGGACGTGGCCAGCGCACCCTGTTCATGCTCGATCATTTCCAAGAATCCCGAAAACACATGAAGAACCAACCAGTTGGGTCATGACCACAAGCGACTTGGTGAGATATGCGGGCTAGGGTCAACGACGAAGTCCCACAACGCGTCCGCGCCGCCTGCGGCAATCCGTCGGCCCAGGGTTTCCTGCCAGCGGCCCTCCCGGCCGAATTCGTCGCGCCAAGCCCAGAGTCGGCGGGTGAAATGGTGCAGGCTGTGTTCGTGGGTGAAGCCCATGGCGCCGTGCACCTGGTGGACGATTTCCGCCGCGACTCCGGCAGCTTCGCCGACACGCGCCTTGGCCGCGGCAACGTGGTGGACGAATCCCGACGAGTCCACGTTCGCGACAGCGCCATCGCACGCACAACGGGCCGCCGCCGTCTCGCCCGCCAGCACCGCAAGATTGTGCTGCACGGCTTGAAACCGGGAGATCGGCCGGCCGAACTGTTCGCGTTCGGTGGCGAAGTCGATGGCCATGGCGAGAATCCGCTCGAGACAGCCCGCCATCAGCGCCACGCGGCTAAGGGCCAAGCGTTCACGCAAATCGTCCGGCAGTCCCACGCGCTCGGCATCGACCAACACCACGCGGTCTCGGCTCTCTCCGGCCAGGTTGGTGTCCGGCTCCGTCTCGAAGCGGCGACTGAACTCTCCATCCACCGTCAGAACACCGTCCGCGACCCGGGCCCACGGGGCAACGCCGTCGGCGGCGATGGTGATGAACCCGGCCTCGTCGAGCAGAGAATTGGCGACTAGCACCTCGGCAAGCGGCAGCGGCACGGCATGACGTCCGGCGATTCTCAGCACTCCGTAGAGGTCCACCGGTTCTGTACCCGACTGCGCGCTGCCGACAAGGTGCAATCCCGATTCCCGAACGACGTCCCAAAGTGCGTTCGGGAACTCACCGGACTCGGCGCGATCCAGCACGCCCTTGTCCACATGGTCCGCAAAGATGCGTTCGGCGGTGTCTTCGATCAGCCGGTCCATCAGCGCAGTCCCAGGCCGCGGGCGATGACGCCGCGGAGAATCTCCCGGGTGCCGCCCCGGAGCGTGAACGACGGCGAATGCAGCAGCGTCTGGCGCAGACACCGTTCAAGCCGTGGATGACCCGGGGGGGCCTGCAAGCGAACAAGCTCGCCAAGGAGTTTTTCGAAGTCGTTGCCGAGGGATTTCACCAACGCCGACTCCACGGCGGGGCTGCCCCCCTGCTGCAGCATGCCGGCGACCGAGATGGACATCCGCCGCAAAGTCATGAGATGGCTCGCGAGACGCCCTAGGAGCACGGCCTCGTCCCGGGACGGATCGTTGCCCATGGCGCGAACGAACTCGACCAGAACCCGAAACGCGGACAGGAACCTCTCGGGACCGCTGCGCTCGTAGCCCAGTTCGCTGGTCACCTGCGTCCAACCGTTGCCCCGCTCACCCACTAGGCCCTCGTCGGGAACGAAGCAATCCTCGAACACCACCTCATTGAAGTCCTCGCCTCCCGCCAGGTTGCGGATCGGGCGCACGGTGACGCCGTCGGCATGCAGGTCGACCAACAACTGCGACAATCCCGCGTGCCGGTCGTCGGAAGGCGGCTCCGTGCGCACAAGGGCGATGATGTAGTGGTTGCGGTGGGCGTCCGTGGTCCAGATCTTCGTACCGTTGACGATCCAACCGTCGGCGACGCGTTCGGCGCGGGTGCGAACGGACGCCAGGTCGGATCCCGAGTTCGGCTCGCTCATGCCAATGGAGAAGTAGCACTCGCCACGCACAATCTGCGGCAGGTAGCGGCGGCACTGTGCTTCGGTGCCGTAGCTGAGCAGGAGCGGACCGCTTTGCCGATCCGCGATCCAGTGGGCGCTCACGGGGGCTCCGGCCGCCAGCAGTTCTTCGGTAACCACGTAGCGTTCGAAGAACGTCCGTTCGCCGCCGCCGAACCGCTCGGGCCAAGTCATGCCGATCCAGCCGCGCTCGCCCAGCTTGCGCGAAAAAGCCGGGCTGTGGCCCTCGTTGAAGTCCGAGTTCGGCCAGTAGTCTTCCGGGAGTTCGCTGGCGACGAAAGCACGGACCTCCGTGCGGAGCGCTTCCGCGGTTGCCGGCAAGTCGATCGGCTCGAACTCAAGCCCGGTGAACATGTGAGTGCCTTAGATCCTGTATTGCGAGCACGAGAATCTCCGCGGTCGCCGCCAGAGAAGATTCAGTTCGGCCAATAGACGTACTCGTCCCCTTCGACGTACTCCTCGCGCTCAGTCTTGTCCACGAACTGAGGCGAGTCGACCACGTTCGGCCACATCGGCGTTACCTGGTCCGCATTGTGGTCGGCAAGCAGACCCTCGAGCATCGCGACCTCATCCGGACGTTCCCGGGAAAGGTCGCGCTGTTCGGTGGGATCCTCGTTCAAGTCGAACAGCCATCGCTGACGCGTCGCGTCGATTCCCACGTCCGGACGCGCCGGCAGTTCCGAGACGATCAGTTTAAGACCCCGTTGCCGTACCACCTGGTGATGGCCTTGCCGCCAGAACAGCGTCTCGTGCGGTCGCCCGGCCTTGGTGCCGTCGAGATAGGGCATCAGGTCGACCCCGTCGATGGCCCGGTCGTCGGGAATCGAGCCGCCCCCGGCCTTGGTCACGGTCGAGAAAATGTCCATGTGCGAAACCGGCTCATCGTAGCGCGTCCCCCGTTCGATGCGCTTCGGCCATTGAGCGAGGAACGGGACATGCACACCACCTTCGAACAGCGTCAGCTTCCAGCCCCGGTAGGGACGGTTGATGTCCTTGAGACCCGCATAGCCGGCGCCACCGTTGTCGCTGGTGAAGATCACCAGGGTATTGTCCGTCAGACGGTTTCGATCCAGCGCTTCCAGAACGCGGCCTACGCCGCGGTCCAAGGACCGGATCATGGCGGCGTAGACACGCAGGGTGTGGTCTTCGATGTGCGCAAACTCCTCGACGTCTTCGCCCGACGCCTGTAGCGGATTGTGGACCGCCCAATGGGCGAGATAGAGAAAAAACGGTCGATTGCGGTTCGCGTCGATGGCCTTGACCGCCTCGTCGGTGTAGTAATCGGTGAGGTAGCCATCGGGTTCGAAGGTGTCGCCGCCGTTGAAGGACGTGCTGTAGCGCGTGCTGGCCCAGACCATTTGATCGATGCCGCTCCACGGGAGCTTGGCGTTGACCACGTCGGGAGAGTCGGCCGGCAGGTAGAGACCCCCGGACATGTAGAGACTCTCATCGAACCCCTGGTCCTGCGGGCGCGATCCTGCAAGACCGCCTAAGTGCCATTTGCCGATGTGCAAGGTTCGGTAGCCGACGGCCTTAAGCGTCTCCGCCAGGGTCACTTCCGATGCCGGCATGCCCAACACCGGCATGGCGGGCATCTCGGACGCAACGTCATGATCGAACCGGGTACGCAGCGCCGGACGAGTACGCTGCTCCATCCATTCGAAGAGCCGCACGCCAACCCGGAAGATCGGCGTGAACTCGAGCCCAAACCGGGTGGAGTACCGACCGGTCATCAAGGCGGCCCGCGAGGGCGAACAGACGGCATTGCCGGCATATCCGTTGGTGAACACGACACCGTTGGCAGCGATGGAATCGATGTTCGGCGTCTCGAGGCTACCGTCAGCAGCACCGCCGTTGGTCAACGAGATGTCGTTGTAGCCCAGGTCGTCGGCTAGGATCACAATGACATTCGGCGGGCGGTCTCCCGGCGGCGTGCCGGCTTGCTCAGGGCCCGGTTGCCACTCCACCGGCCGGTTCGCCGCGATGGGGTCGCGCCAATCCTGGACCCTCGGCAGCGCGAACACCACCAACTCGAGACGGTACCAGTAGCCGATGGCAGCGAACGCGGCTAGCAGCACCACCGCGACGAGCAATCCGTAGCGTAGCTTCAATGCGGGCCTCCAGCAGTGTGCCATCATCATCCGGGACGCCCTCAAGATACCTCAGGAGGCCACGAACGTGCCGCTCGTCCTTACTTTGCGCCGCGCTCTCGCGAACGGGCGCGTTTGGTTGTGGCTCGCACCCGGGCTCCTCTGGGCAGCCTTCTGCTTCTGGTACACGAACACCAACGGCCCGTTCACGAGCGCCGAGATCGAGTCACTGACCCAGCACATGGAGTCGGCTGGCGCACCCGCCGAGCGCATGGGGATCTTACGGCGCTTCATGGAGACCGATGACGGTGGCCAGTTCCTGATGGTGAATCTGCTGCACATGGCTGACGACGCCGATGCCGACGCCAACATGGACCGCTACATGGCCCACATGCTGCCGGCCCTGCTGAAGCGGGCCAGTCACCCTGTCCTCGTCGGGAGCACGGTAAACGTGGCCATGGACGTTGCGGGCATCCAGGACGCCGAGCAGTGGACATCTGTCGGCGTCGTCCGCTACCGCAGCCGCCGTGATCTCCTAGCCATCGCCCTCGATCCCGCGTTCAGCACCGAGCACGACTTCAAGCTGGCGGCGCTTGCCAAGACCATCGCCGTGCCTATCGAGCCCGAGCTCTATCTTGGCGATCTGCGCCTGCTTCTGTTGCTCGTCTATTTTTCGGTCGTGGGTGTCATTAACGGGGCGTGGCGCAAACCGTAGAATCCCAAGGCCGTCCTAGGCGCGATCCGCCACGTCGTTCGATCCGGCCTAGGGACTGCCGCCCGGCACCTCCGCCGGATCGATCAACCCGATCCGCCGCCAGCCCTTCTGCATGAGCCACGTGTGCGGGGCGGCCACCTCGCGATCGCGGTCCGCGTCCGCGTAGCGGCCGAACGGCGGCGGCTCCCCGCCTTTCCAGCCGTCGAACCAGAGCCCCGAACTCGCCCCGTCCAGGACCACCGGCGGTT
>VXPO01000103.1 GCA_009839505.1 Gammaproteobacteria bacterium | reverse complement strand
TCGGGTTGTCCACGCTTTGTCCACGGGGCCGGTCCTCAAGCAAACGAGGCACGGTAGGCAAAGGGTGGGCAACCCGACGCACGGGTCCCGCGTTTGTAATGGGCGATGTCGCATCCCCACGGCGGCGGTCCCTTGCGTGGCCCGAGGGCGACGGGTCTGCGTCACCCCATCTGCGACTGGAGGTAGTTCTCGAGGCCCGTCTTCTCGATCAGATCAAGCTGGGTCTCCAGCCAATCCACGTGCTCCTCCTCGGACGTGAGGATGTCCTCGAACAATTCTCGGGTGACGAAGTCCGAGACCGACTCGGAGTAGGCGACGCATTCGCGCAGAACCGGCATCGCGTCCATCTCCAGCGCCAGATCGCAGGCGAGCATCTCGGGGACGTTCTCGCCGACGCGCAGTTTGCCCAGGTCTTGGAGGTTCGGCAGCCCGTCCAGGAACAGGATCCTCTCGATGAGCTTATCGGCATGCTTCATCTCGTCGATGGACTCGGCATGCTCGTGCTCGCCAAGCTCCTTGAGCCCCCAGTCCTTGAACATGCGCGCGTGCAGGAAGTACTGGTTGATCGCCGTCAACTCGTTCTTCAGGACTTGGTTCAGGTAGTCGATGATCTTCGGATCCTGGGGCTTCATCGGTGTCCTCCTCACGCCGGGTTCAGGCCATGGACTATACCTGCCGACTGAGGCCTCATCAACGCAACTTATTGATATTGCTAATGAAAATGAATCTCAAAAACAGAGGACATATCACGTCCAGGCTGTTTCTGTATGAAAGCGCCCCATAGCCGGCCCGGCACTTCGCTTCGCTGTGTGCCGGGTTCGCCTCCGGCCCAGCCACACCGACCTCCCATGGAGACGACGGTTGAGTCGCGTCTATTCGTTCTCGACCAGGGATTCGTACCGGCGCATGTGGCGCCGGAAGGCGAGTTCGTCGCCCCGGACCTCGAAGATGCGCGCCAGGTTGTAGTGGGCGTCGGGAATCTGTGGCGCCTGGTGGTAGTACGTGACGGCACTGTCCAGTTCGTCGAGTTCGTCGAATACGGTGCCCAGGTTGTACAGCGCCAGCTGATGTTCGGGAACCGCTTCCAGCGCCGCCTGGTAGTGCCGCTTCGCCCGGCGCAGATCACCCCGGACTTGGAACAGACGGCCTAGGTTGACGTGCGCGTCCGCGTTGGCGGGGTTGAGCGTGACTGCCCGCCGGTAGGCCTCGGGCGCCTTGTCGGGCGCGGTCTCCTCGAGGTCGAGGCCGAGGTTGTACCAATCGTCGCTGTCGAGATCATCGCTCTGCCGAGCGACATCGAGGTTGCGCTTCGCCAACGTGCACACCTCGCCGGCGAGGTTCTCCACATCGAAGGCGAAGTGGCCCTGGCCCGTCTCCGCGTCCCACAATGCGTCCTGCTCCCGCACCATCACGGTGCTGCCTTCGGCGACGATGCGCATGGACGACAAGGGCCGTCGACGACCGTCGACATCAAGGCGGTCGCGCAGCCTGACCAGCGCGGAGAGGGTCCGGCGCGCCGGTACATCCGCATCGAGCAGACCCTTGGCCGTGCGCAGCAGGATCATGTCCTGGAAGGAGAAGCGGAACTCGTTGCCCCTGCCTCGTGTCGGTTCGATGAGGCCGTGGCGCACCACGCGGCGGATCATGTCCGGTTTGAGCCCAATCAACTTGGCGACTTCGCGCGTGCGATAGCCACCAACCCGCGTCCCGCCGGGAGAACGAGTGCGCCGCAAGGGTGACCTGCCGGGGTTCACGTCAGCCGCTGGACTGTTTCTTCGCGGTACTCCTCCCCACGTCCGCAGTCTTCGCCGGACGGGCCCGCTTGGCGGGTTTGCGGTCACCCACGGATTGCTTGAGCGCTTCCATGAGATCGATGATCTTGGTTTCGGTCTGCTCTTCCGGTGCCACGGAGATGTCCTGACCGTCGACCTTCTGCTGGATCAGTTCCAGAATGCGCTCCCTCACCTCGTCCTTGTAGTTCTCGGGCTCGAAAGCCTCGTTGGCACGCTGCTCGATGATCTGGATCGCCAGTTCGAGTTCGGCCTCCTCGACGTCGCAGGTGTCGAGCGGAACCTCGTCCTGCCCGCGCAACTCGTCGGAGTGCTTGAGCTGCTCCATGACGAGGCCCTCGCCCATCGGCCGGATGAGCACGAGGTAGCTCTTGCCCCGAGCCGCGTAACGTGCGAGAGCCGCACGTTCGGTCTTTTCCAAGGCGGCGCGCAGCAGGTGGTAGGAACGCGACGCACCCTTGTCGGGACCCAGGTAGTAGACCCGCTCGATGTAGATGCGCTCGACTTCGGCCAGCGGTATGAACTCGTCGATGTCGATGGAATTGGTAGCGACGACATTCAGCGCCTTCAATTCCTCGTCGGTGAACGTAACGTACTGGCCTTTGGCGAACTCGTAGCCCTGAATCCGCTCCTCCCGGTCGACTACCTCGCCGTCGGACGCGCGGATATACTGCTGGCGCAGGCGCGAACCGTCCTTGCTGAGATAGTTGAAACGGACAGCGCGAGTATTGTCGGCCGTGGTGAAGAGCTTGCACGGGATCGACACCAGGCCGAACGAGATCGTTCCAGAAGCCATGGGGCGGGCGGCCATGTGACATCTCCCTGTGGTCAGGCCGACGGCGAATATAGCTGCCTTCGGGCTTGTCCTCAAGGCGCAGCGAGGCGCGATTCAAGAGTGCTGCACACACCAAACAAGCAAGGGCGTAGTGGATTCCTGCCGCTACGTCTCCGGGAGGGCGACACTCCTTGGCGCGCGGAACCGACCTAGCGCGCCTCGCGAGTACGCGAGGCGTCAAGGAGCGTTCCCGACCGTGGAACCAAAATGCAACCTGCAGGTGACCATCAGCGCCGCTCAAGGAGTCTAGCGGCGTATCGCGAGAAACGCCGCGCATCCGAGACTCCCGAGCCTTTCGACTCCGTCCGGCGCGAGGGTGCCACCGGACCTGCGCGACTCTTCGTCGTCCAACAGCACGCGGCGACCCGCCTCCACTGGGACTTCCGTCTCGAGGTCGACGACGTGCTGCGTTCCTGGGCGGTACCCAAGGGACCGTCCCTGGACCCCGAGGACAAGCGCTTCGCCGCCTTGGTGGAGGATCACCCCCTGGACTACGCCGACTTCGAGGGTCGCATCCCGGACGGCAACTACGGCGCCGGCAACGTCATCGTCTGGGACCAGGGCACCTACATCGAACTCGAGGACTTCTCGACCGGGTTTTCGGACGGCAAGCTCCTGTTCGAATTGAACGGTCACAAACTCCGCGGCCGTTTCACCCTTATCCGTCTCAAGGGCAAGGAGAACACCGGCAAGGAGTGGTTGCTGATCAAGGAGCGTGACGACTGGGCCAGGACGGATGTCGAGTTGTCGGACGACTCCGTGTTCTCCGGCCTCACGGTGGAGAATCTCGACCAGGCCGAGAGCATCGAAGCCGCCTTCGTCGAGCACCTAGGCGAGATCACGCCACCCCCTCCGTCCACGCGTTCTTTGGTCGAAGAGCCGATGCTGGCGACGCCTTCGGAACCGTTCCACCGCGATGGCTGGATCTACGAAATCAAGTACGACGGCTATCGGTTGATGGTCGAACGGCAGGACGACAGCGTGACGCTTCGGTCGCGCCGCGGTGTGGACCTGACGCCGTTGTTCCCCGAGATCGTGAAGTGCGCCGCTGCGCTGCCCTATCGCGAGTTCGTCCTGGACAGCGAAGTCGTGGTGCTCGACGGCCGCGGCATTCCCAACTTCTCGCGGCTGCAGCGACGAGCGGCGCTGCGCGGCCACGCGGCGCTCGCTCGCGCCTCGATGCACGACCCGGTTACCTGCTACGCGTTCGACCTGCTCCATGCCTGCGGCCACGACCTCAAGGGACAGCCGCTGACCCTGCGCAAGAGCCTGCTCGCCCGCATGCTCCCGGCCGCCGGTCCGATTCGCTACTCGGAACACGTCGACGGCAACGGTATCGAGGCGTTCGAGGCACTGACGAGAATCGGGCTCGAAGGTGTCGTGGGCAAACGTGCCGACTCACCCTATCGCAACGGCCGAAGTCCCGATTGGCGGAAGGTCCGCGCCCGGCGGTCGGCGGACTTCGTGGTTGCCGGATGGACACAGGTGAAGTCGAACGCCCACGACATCGGGGCGTTGGCACTGGCCGAGTATCGGGGCGGCGAACTGGTGTTCTGCGGCCGCGTCGGATCCGGGCTCGGCGAAGCGAACCGGCGGGAAGCCAAGGAGCGCCTGTCGCCACTGAAGGCGGGCGATGAACTGACGCCGGGGGCCGCCTACCGCTGGGTGGATCCGGTGCTGGTGTGCGAGGTGGAGTTCCGCGAGTACTCCGCCGATGGCCAGTTGAGACATCCCGTCTTCGTGCGCTTCCGCGACGACAAGAAGCCGACCGAATGCGTGACCGCCTACGACGAGCCAATGGTCGCCGAGGTGGATGTCGAACCGGCGCGCGAGGTCATCGCCACCAATGTCGACAAGGTCTTCTTCCCCGAGAAGAACCTGACCAAGGGGGATCTGCTCCACTACTACGAGACCGTCGCCCCGTGGATGCTGCCGTACCTCGCCGACAGGCCGCTGGTGCTGACCCGGTTCCCGGATGGCATCCATGGCAAGTCGTTCTACCAGCGCGACGCCCCCGCCTTCGTACCCGATTGGTTGACGCGCAAGACCCTGTGGAGCGAGTCCGCCGAACGGGAGGTCAACTATTTTGTCGTGCAGAACGTCGAGTCGCTCGTGTACCTCGCAAACATGGGTGCGATCCCGATCCACGCCTGGCACTGCCGCATCACGGACCTCGAACACCCGGACTGGTGCGTCCTCGACCTCGATCCCAAGGACGCTCCGTTCGTCCACGTACTGGACGCCGCAAAGGCCATCAAGGAACTCCTTGACGAGATCGACCTACCTGGGTTCCTGAAGACGAGCGGCGCAAGCGGCTTGCACATCCTGCTCCCCCTGGCCCGGCAGTTGACCCACGATCAGGCACGTACTCTGGGCGAACTGCTGGCCCGGGTCATCGTCGCCCGCCGGGGGGACATCTGCACCATCAACCGCGCCGTCCGTCAGCGCGACGGCAAGGTCTACATCGACTACCTGCAGAACGGCCACGGTCAACTGCTGGTAGCGCCGCTGTCGGCACGTGCGGAGACCGCGGCGTCCGTGTCCATGCCGGTCAAGTGGTCCGAGCTGAACCGGCGCCTAAAGAACTCGAACTACCACCTGAAGAACGCGGTCGGCCGCCTGAAACGCATGGGCGACCCCATGGACGCCCTGCTCACCACGGTGCCGGACCTCGACCGCGCCCTTGCACGTTTGGGCGAACGGTTGACCACCACCTCGTCGGCGCACTGAGAGTCGCCTCCGACCGACAACGTTCTGGGTCACTCCTCGGGCGAGGTAGCGTCCTCGGGACCAGTCGGCTCGACCGGACCAACTGTCCGCTTGACCGTGGTGGTCCGCTCGCTCGCCTGGATGGCGTCGCGAATAGCGCCGACGCTGTTCGACGGCACCCGGTGGAAGTCACCGAGCATGCAAGGCATCGAGCCCGCGCCGCCGCGGGTCCGAGGCGTGCCGCGAAACCGGTCGCGGGCGCATAGGCGCATACCTTGCCTTTCCACGGTCAGGATCATGTCGGGGCGGAGACCAAGGCAGCGTTTTCTCAGGTAGTTCACCCACGCATCGTCTTCGCGGCCGTGGAAGACGATGATGCGGTCGTTCATGATCTCGATCCGCCGGTACCTGCCAGGTGTAAGGCAGCGTGACGACGCGGCGTAGGCGTCATCGTCCAGGGGGTTGGCGAGGATCGCTTCCACCGTGATTTCGGCTTCGTCTTCGAAGCCATCCGCGGCAGGCGCTTCGGATTCTTCCGCGCCGCCCGCAACCGGCAGGCTGGACAAGCAGATGATCGTCAACCAGTTGCGGACCGGGACTGTACACACGCTCATCGGGTTACGCCGCGCACGCTGTCGACCTTTACATACACCCGTCATCGCCATTCCACAAGACGGGTGGTCCTTGCTAGGCGGCGTAACGCGTACGCAGGTGATCGAGGAAAGCCGAGGTGTCCAGGCCCGTGCCAGTCACGGCGACGAGCAATTCCCCCGCCGGCTCCAGGCTGCCTCGACCGTGGACGTGCTGCCGAAGCCAGTCGAAGAGGATGCCGAAGTGGCCCTGCTGAATCGCTTCGTCCAGGTTCGGAATGCTCTCCCGGGCGGCGCGGAAGATCTGCGCCGCCATGACCGCACCGAGGGTGTAGCTCGGGAAGTAGCCGATCAGTCCGGCGAACCAGTGCACGTCCTGCATGCAGCCATCCCTGAAGTTCCCCTCGGTCGACAGCCCCATGGATGCGGTCATGGCCTCGTTCCAAGCGTCCGGGACGTCGGCCACGTCCAAGCGTCCGTCCAACAAAGCGGTCTCCAGGCGGTAGCGCAGAATCACGTGCAGGGGGTAGGTGAGTTCGTCGGCATCGACACGGATGAACCCCCGCTCGACCCGCGACGCGAGCCTCAACAGGTTTTCCGGTTGCCACTCGGGGGCCGAGGTTTCGGCGCCGAGCAACGTGCGCTGAATGATCGGGGCGGCGAATTCCAGGAAGGGGGCACCGCGGCAGACCTGCATCTCCATGAGCAGCGACTGGCTCTCGTGGAGCGCCATGCCCCCTGCATCGCCTACAGGCTGACCGCGCCACTCGACCGGCAGTCCCTGCTGGTACATGGCGTGGCCGGTTTCGTGCAGGGCGCCGAACATGGACTCGAGAAAGTCGTCCCGGTTGTAGCGCGTCGTGATGCGCGTGTCGCCCAACGCCCCGCCGCAGAACGGGTGATGGCTGACGTCGAGTCTGCCGCAGTCGAAATCGAAGCCGATCTCCGCCATCAACGCCTTTGCCAGAGCCTCCTGGCGCTCCACCGGGAACGGTCCCGTCGGCACCACCGCGGGTTCTTGCCGGGCAAGTGCGAGATCGACGAGATTGGGAAGCACCGCCTCGAGTTCCGTGAACACCGGCTCGATCTCCGCGCGGGTAAGGCCCGGTTGATACTCGTCCAGGAGGGCATCGTAGGGTTCGCAATCGAGCACGTCGGCGAGTGCGGCGGCGCGTTCGCGGGTGAGGCGGACCACCGACTCGAGCTTGTCGACCACCGCGTTCCAGTCGTTCGTCCCGCGCGCCGGTCGCCAAGCCTGCTCGCAGGCGGACCTCGCCTTCGACAGGGCGACGACCAGGTCCGCCGGAACCGCCCGCGCCTTCCGCCAATCGCTGGCGATCCGCGAGACGTTCGCCTTCTGCCAGGCATCGAGGTTCGACGCCGCCGCCGCCTCGGCGAGCTCTCCGGTTTCCGGGGCCGCCGTCAGCTCGTGCACCATCCCGGCCAGGGTCGCCATGGCTTCCGCGCGGACGACTCCGCTGCCTGCCGGCATCATGACGGCTTCGTCCCAAGACAGGATTGACAGGGCGTGGTCGAGATCCGCGATCCGCTTGAAGTGCGCGTGCAGGGCTTGGTAGCTCATGGGGTTCTTCCTCGTTGGGAGACGTCAGGCGCTTGGATTCGCGCGGGCAACAATGGTTCGGCAACTTCGGCGCCAAATCAACGCTGATCCGGGGTTCCCGCCTCGGTTTCTGTCGCGCCGATGCCGCACAGGCCAAACTGATACAGGGTCAACCACCTTGACACCCGCGTCGATGCGCCGAATCATTCCGTTATTGAGTCGCTCGACCCTAGTGTCGTGTAGTTTTGGAAGACCCCCAGCGATGCAGCCAGAGATGCCACCTGGTTTCGTTCAGACGGCGCTGCAGACCGCCGAGGAGATGCGCGCCCAACTCACCGAGAAGGCCGTCGTGGATGCGGACTTCCGGCAGTTGCTCGTTTCCGATCCCAAGGCCGCCATCAAGCAGGAGTTCGGGATCGACGTTCCGGAATCGATCAACATCGTGGTCCTGGAAAGCGACATGAATACCCTCTACATGGCGTTGCCTGCCGGCCCGGACCTCGACGAAGAACAGCTCGAAGCGATCGCCGCAGGCCTGTGCTGCTGCCTCTGACCCGTAGGCGACCCTTGTGGTCGCCCTTGCCGACAACCGCACTGCGCCTCAACAAACTGCCGTGCACAAAGGTCGCTCCCACGGACCGCTACCCGAACGAGCCGTTGGATTCGAACACGCTGTTCGGATCGAACTCCCGTTTCCACTCCCGACCGAGTTCAAGCTTGTCGCCGTAGTGCGCTTCCCACTCGCGGCGCCCGTACGCCACGTCGCCTGAGAGGTAGCTCTTGGCACCGAGATCGACCAGTGTCCGGTCGATCTCGCGCAACTGCCCGGTCAAACGGGTCGCCCAGTCGCGGTCGCCCAGGACGGCGAGAATCGAGTAGGACGTGATGAGCTCTCCCTGCGGGCGCATCACCCATGGAGCGGCATTCGGTCCCGTCCTTATCGGATACACCCCGGTCCAGCTGAACGGCGCGCGGGGTACCGAACGCGGCGTCAGCCAAGGCTGCGCGATCAGCGTGCGGAGAGTGGACCACGGTAGCAGCCAGTCCCTCCAGGGGTGGCGATTCCTGCGGCTGAATCCCCACGCCGGATAGATGCCGGCTTGCCCGACATCCGCCGTGTCGCTGGCGGAGGCGACTTCATCGTGTCCCAGTTCTTCGAGTACCTCATCGTCGTCAACGTCGCCGTCGTGCTCGATCCCGGCACCCATGATGATCTTGCCGGTGTGCAGACGCGTCTCCGCCCTGAGATGGTCGAACCGGCCATCCCCGACGACACGCTCGAAGTCGTCCGCGAACCGATCAAAGTCGCGATAGATCAGCTCGTAGCGCCGGATCCGGCTGCCGGCCGCGCGGAGTCGAATCCAAGCCTGGGCGATGACGCCGAACTGTCCCTGGCCACCGCGGACGGCATCGAAGAGAGCCGCGTTCAGCGTCGGCGAGCACACGACCCGCTCGCCTGTTCCCGTCACCACTTCGAGTCGCTCGACCTGTTCCACCTGCAAGCCGTGCCGGTGCGAGGCGGTACCGAGTCCTCCGGCGGACAGCGTTCCACCCACGGTGGCTTCGCCGATGTCCACGAGCACGCATGGCAGCCGACCGGTCCCGCGCAGCGCATCCACGACCTTGCCCCAAGGAGTTCCACCCTGGGCGCGGACCAGGTCTTCACCCAGGGTTTCGAGGCCATCGAGGTGCATCGTATCGACCACGAGACCGCCGGCCGTGAGGCACTGTCCTCCCTGCGAATGACCTCCGCCGCGGATGGCCAGCCGCGTTCCGTCACGCGCTGCCTTCCGTACGAGGTCCGACAGCTCCTCGACGCTCCTTGGTGCCGCCACGGCGCCCGGCCGCCTTCGGATCATGCCCCCGAAGTCGAAGGATCTGGCGTTCAGTTCCTCCTCGACGCCGCTCATGCCCGGGGTCGCTGGCGGTCGGCCGATGGGCCCATGCCGACCATCAGCAGGAATACGTACGCCTTGGCCTGCTCGATCCGATCCTCGGCGAGCACCAGCTTCACATGGTGGATTCCGCGCACCAACCGGAGGCGGCCGGACCTGCCGAACAATGTCTCGGTTCCGGTTGCAGCCGCCAGAGCCGACAGCTTCTCCGCTACGACGTGGCCCTGGGCGTCGATGCCGTTGAGCAGCGCCGTCCAATGCCGGATGTCGTGCAGCCACTGCTGCTTGGCGGCGTAGCAACTCAAGCCCAGCGTGGGTCCGACCCCGTCGGGACACAGGTCGAAGTGAACTCCGAGGTAGGCGAATGCGCGTGCTTGTTCCAACGGCGAAAGGGCCGAGGTGACCGTTGGCAGATCTCCCGGCCAACCCACTCCGTGCAGGAACTCCACGACCCGTTTCGTTTCCCGGAATCCCGCAACGGTGAGCCGGATACCGCTGTTCCGGGAGGGGAAAGCGCCTACCGCCCTGACCGAGGTGCTGGCGTCCATCGCCCGATACACGCGCCGGAGCAAGCGGAGTTCCGGTTCGCCGAAGGGGCATTCGGTCGCGCTGGCGATGGCATCGGCCACCAGGGCCGCGTCGTCGAACCGCGTCCCGTTACCGACAAGCACCGCGTCATCCGGGTAGAGGAATATGCCCGGATCGGGATGGACTCGCCCCGGCGTCGACTCGATGTCGTATTCAAGCACCAGTCTGTCCCCGACGACGCGACCGAGAGGAGACCCATCCCGTCCAGTCTCTTCGAGCAGCCGGGCGATCGCGGACGCCGAGCCGGAGGACGCGACCCGCCCTGCCTCCTCGAACGTTGCCGCGGTCTTGCTTCCCGCGACGATCGAGACGCCCAGGTCAGCTGCGGGGATGTCCATGTGCAGCGGCAGCTCAAAGCCGAACGGAAAGGCGGCTGCGGTCACAGGCAGGTCTTTGGCGCGATCAACGAGCCTCGCGAACTCCGCAATGCCAACGAGCGCGGTCGGAACCTTGGCGCGTAAGCGCACCAGCAGTTCTCCCAGCGAGTCCGCCTCGTCGAGCAGGCAGTCCTCCGTCGCGGCCCAGAGGTTGTCAACGCCCATGCGTTGCGCGATCACCGCCGCATGGTCGAACGGCCCGCCGCCGCTTCCAGGTCGGCCACGGTCCGCGACGCCATCTCGGAAACCGCAGTGCCGAGCGAATCGAAATCAGCCATGCCGCAGGCCCGGGCAACGACTGCCTTCGTGGCCTCCGGCGCCGCTTCCACGTCGCCGGCTTCTTCCATGACGAGTAGCAGGATGCCCCGCAGACTGCGCCACAGGTTCGCGGCTTCCGCCAGCCGGGATGCCAAGTCGTCGGCGATCAGGGCGCGGTCGCCGGCCGCCGCGACGATGGATTGGGCGTCGAGGGCCATGAGGTCCGGGTTGTCGACCCCGTGACCCACCTGGAGCCGACGCACCGCGCGTTCGAGCTCCCAGAGCCCGCCGGGCATGTCGTCGGTGGTGAACGGCGCGGGTACGACCTCGGTGTTCCGCGGCTCCCGTTGCGCCCGGATCAACAGCTCGCGGGCTTCGGCGCTGCCGAGAATCCGGCGCCTTGCCTGTTCGAACTCGTCGGCGATCTCCTCGCGACCGCTTGAATGTACGCACCGTGCTCGGGTGAGTTCGAGTACTTCGTCGACAGCGCCATCGGCACCGTGGTGCACGCTGAGGTCCCACAGTGCGCGAACCCGCCGTTCGCGTCGCTGTGGCTCGAAAGGCGCAAGCAGCAGATTCCCCGGGTCGAACGGCGCGAACAGCAGGTTGTCGGAGGAGAGATCGCGAAGCGCAGCGTCAATGCGCCGGGAGAGACTCCTGCAGTGTTCGGCATTGGCGTCGTCGTGGACGAGAATCAACTCGATATCCACACCCGGCGCAACCTGTCCGCTGGCCAAGTCGCCCAGTACGACGGCGGCCACCCCACCCGGTTGGTCCGGCGATGCGTCCAACTCCTCTTCCACCGCGTGCAGCAGGGCGACGATCGACGCCTCGGCGATGTTCGCGAGACTCTGGCCTGCCTCCAGCGGAGACAGGTTGCCGCGCATGGTGTGTACGCCGACTTGGAAGGCCTTGCCGTTCATCCAGTAGCGGACGGCTTCAACCGTGTCCTCGACGTTGCGCACCGGAATCTCCACAATCTGTTCCAGCATCTCGGCAACGCCCAGTTCGTGCGTCCAGTACAACCGCGCCAGTCCTTGGCGGGCGAACATCTCGAACTCGGCATCGGGTCCGAATCCGTCGGGTAGTTCGAGATCAGTGAACTCCGCGTCGCCGAGACGATCGAGCAGTTGTGGACTGCGGTCGATCCGCTCCGCCAGCCTCGGCGCCGCGCCCATGATCTCGGCGATGACCTCGAACATGTCGGGTCTCGCAGCGAAGGCCCGGCTTTCGTAGACGCTCCAATCGGCCGTGTTCGGATAGAACCGCGCCCGCCACTGATCGACCAATGGATTCATCCTGCGGAACCAGGCCTTCGGCACCAAGGCGAGGCCCGCCATCGCCGCGTACGTCGCCGGCAGTTGCGGCGCCACGTCGTCGCCGGTGTATTGCAGCAGGGCGTAGCGCCGATCCGGATTGGCGTGGTGGTCGGGATGCCTCTGCATGTTGAAGAAGAGCCAGTTGCTGAGCCGGAAGGACGCATGCCACGAGTGGTGGGGTTGCATTCGCTCGAACCGCCCGTTGGCCAGACGCAGGCGCTGCAGCCCGTAGTGCTGGACATAGTTGGTGAGCTTCATCGACAGGATGACCCCGAGGCAAACAACGGCGTACACGGGGACGGCCCAGGCACCGGCCATCCAGTACACCAGCACGTACCAGAATCCGGTTTCGACGGCGTAGCGCCAGAACGGATTCCTGTAGTGCCAGCTCGGCTGTTGACGCCGTGCGAGCCGTTCCCGCTCGAGCGCCCACGAGCCGACGAGATTGGCGCGCAACTCCTTGGGAAAGTAACGCCAGAAACTTAAGCTCTTCGGTGCGGATCCCGAGTCACTGGGGGTGCCGACGAGGACGTGGTGAACGTACACGTGCTCCGACGCGTATTGCGGGTACGACACCGACGACAGCAGGAATTCGCCGACCCGGCGCTCCCAGGCGGACCGCTTGTGGATCAACTCGTGGCCGACAATGAACACGCTTTGCGCAGCGCCGGCCAGCACCGCCGCCATGAGCACGCCCTCCCCGAGACCGAGGTCGCCCACCACCAGCATCTGCCAAAGCGCGAAAACGAGCGTCGGCGGCCAGAGCACGGCCCAGAGCCACAGCGCCAGCTTGTACCCGACGAGTGCCCGATCGCGCGTGTTGTTCGGATCGATGTTGCGCTTCTCGACGCCGAACAACGGATCCAAGTTGCTGGCGAGCGTGGCCAGCAACGGCGCCAGCATCCACCAGCCGCCCTGCAGGGCGGCGTTGACGATCAACGGAAAGATCGCCAGCGGCAGGAAGAACGGGATGGCGCGCCATACCGATGGCCGCAGCGGCAGCGAGGCACCCGGCACTGCGACACCCGACCCGCCCGACTCGGCACTACCTTCCGCCACGAAACCCTCCGATCACACGAGCTGTCGGCGCATCAGGTCGCGGAACACGCCAGCGATTCCCGCCAGTTCGTCGAACGACCCAGTCTGGACCACCCTGCCCGCCTGCATCACGTAGATCCGATCGGCTTGGCGGAGCGTCGACAGACGGTGCGCGATGACGATCCGCGTCGACGTCAACGCCGCCAGGTTGTGCATGATTCGAGCCTGGCTCTCGTTGTCCAGCCAGTTCGTTGCCTCGTCGAGCAGAAGAATGCGGGGTTTGCGAACCAAGGCCCGCGCGATCGAGATCCGCTGATTCTCTCCGCCCGACGTGACGCTGGCGCTGGCACCGACCGGCGTCATCATACCCATGGGCATGGCGGCTATCTCGGTATCGATCACCGCCGTCCTCGCCGCCTGCCAGGCGTCCTGCGCGGTGACGCCTTCATGGTCGCCGACGATGTTGTCCCACAGATCCTGGGGATGCAGCTGAACCTGCTGCGGCACCGCACCGATCTGGCGTCTGACCTGGTTGACGTTGAGGTGCGCAAGATCGCGGCCGTCGTAGTACACGGCCCCCGTGGTGGGCTGGGCCAGACCCAAGGCAAGCCTGAATAGGGTGCTCTTGCCCGCACCAGACTCCCCGGCGATGGCGACGAGCTCGCCCGGGCGGGCTTCGATCGAGACATCATCGACGATCAGCGGCCCGTCGGCGTCGTACCGGAAGCTGACGTGGTCGAAGCGGATCTCGCCGCTCAAACGGTCGACCGGCTCTCCGTCCGCACCAGTCTCGAGCGGTGCCGCAAGCAGCGGTTGGATCTGCCGGAAGGCCGGCAGTGCGGCGGCCACTGCACTGAACGATGCCCCGAGCCGCGCCACCGCTGTCTGGAAGACCATGAACACCGTGTAGATCACCAGGAATCCGCCTACCGACACGGTTTCGCGTCCCGGCAACGTCATCGCCAGCAGCAATACCGCGCCCGCCAGCAAAGGCAGGGCCGTGCCGAAGGCCTGAAGGTGACCCTGAAGCGCTCCGAGTTGAAGTTCCGCACGTTTCTGCGAACGGTAGTGCCGTGCCCAGACCGCGAACGCCGAGCCTTCCGCACCGTCGACCCGGAGCGTGGCGACGCCGTTGATGAGTTGGAACAGCCGGCCCGCCAGCGCCTGAACGGTGCCGACGACACGACCGTGGGGCGAGATCTGGCGCAACCCCAACAGTACGCTGACGACGAGCGAAAGAAGTCCGAATGCGGCCGTCACGCCGCCAAGCACGGGGTCGTACAGGAAGATGACCAGGAACGCCGGCGCGAGGAATACGATGGAAAGCACCGCGTTGACGACGAGACCCTGAACGGAATCGCGGATGCCCTGGAACGCCATGCCCCGGGCAGCGAGATCGCCAGCTGCATGCCTGCGGAGGAACTCTGCCGGCAGCCGCAACAGCCGGTCCCAGAACGCAGCCTCGACCCGGGTGGCCACCCGCGCCTCAAGGGACATGAGAGCCATTCCCTGGAGTAGATGCAACAACGCGCCGAACAAGCCGAATGCCGCAAGCCCGGCAACGACGAACATCAGCGGCCCCGGGTCCCCGGCGGGAACGATCTCGTCCGCGACGAATCCCAGCACCAACGCGGGCAGCAGCAGCACGAGACCGCCCAACAGTCCGGCAACGACAAAACGCACCAGATCCGGGGTCAGACCCTCTTTGGCAATCCGCCAAAGATCCCTCGTTCCTGCCGCCCTGGAGGTCATGGTGCGGTAGAGAAGCCAGGCGGTTCCGCCCAGTGTTTCGCTCCGTCCGGCGGTGACCCGGCTACTTCGACCGGTTGCCGGATCCACCTCCCGATAGCGTCCGAGAAACCCTGGCAGGAGCGCCACGGGCCTGCCGTCGTCCGCGCGGAAGGCCAACATGGCGCCATTGTCGCCGACCCACCACCGATCCTCCCGGGCGAGTCGGACACGCCGCGCTCGGACCCCCGAGGCGTCGAGGATTCCACGCAGGGAATCAGCGGGGTCATCCGAGTCCCTAGCCGGCGGGAATCTGAACTCGATCCCCGTGTAACGGCCGATGACTTGCAGGATGTTCCGCAACGCCACATCGGCTGACGCCGTGTCCTCCTCCAACAGGCCGTAGAGGTTGAACAGCCGCCTCCTAGCACCCTCCTCTTCGAGATGGCGACTGGTCGCCCGCTCCCGGTCCAAGTTCGCCTGGTCGACAACCGCGAGGCTGCGGTTGAGACGCTCCAACGCGAAGGCGACGGCATGGAAGCTCTGCAGCGCGGAAAGCAGGCGCCGCTCGACGGCCAGCGACTCCGAGGTGCGGACCGACACGTCCCGCTTGCCGACCAATGAAAGCCAGGTGTCCGACGTGAGCGGCAACGCCTCGGCGGGAGGATCCTCCCCCGACCCTCCGTCGGCAGACGGTATCAGGCCCAGGAACAACCCTTCGCCCGGCGGCGACACCCACACCACGCCGCGACGACTCGAAATCGTCCCGACCATGGCCGCAGTCGACTCGCCAGCCTCCACCAAGGCATCCGGCTGGGGTCGTTCGACATCCCTGGCGAGCATGGCGGAAAGGTCCATCAGCCAGGTGTCGACGTGCTCCGCCAGCTCGGCTGGCTCGATGCCAGTCAGGCGATCCACGGGTATGCGCAGCAGGACCGTGTCGGGCAGACCCTTCGCCACAAGACCCAGGGTTGTCTCGCCGACGAGCGGCGAAATACCCGGCAGCAGACGCCCCGACGCTGCACGCAGCAGGTGCTGAGGCGCTGTTTCCTCCACCCCGTCCCGTCGCTCCACCACGAACAGATCGACTGCGCCCTGGTCGATGAACCAAACGGAATCCGGATCCCCGAGGTCCACCGGCAGGTTGCCCGCGCAAGCCACGACCTCTCCGGACGCGCGGGCAAGGCTGGCGAGGGTCGGCAGAGTGGCCACGCCGGTCAACTCACCCTCACGAGTCGCGCGTAGGTGCCGTTGTCGTCGGCCATCAGCTCGCCATGCGTGCCGCGCTGCACTTCCTCGCCCTTGTCGAGGACGATGATCTGGTCGCAGTCGCGAACGGTGCTCAGACGATGCGCAACGATCAGGCAACTCACACCCCGGCGGCGCAGCGCGTCGTCTACACGCTCTTCGGTGGATGCATCGAGAGCGCTCGTTGCCTCGTCGAGAATCAGCACCGTGGGACCACCTACCAGCGCACGAGCGATTTCAAGACGCTGGCGCTGTCCGCCGCTGAAGTTGGCGCCATCTTCGTCGACGTCCGTCTCGTAGCCGCGGACGCGGGTGAGAATCTCGTCGTGGATGCAGGCATCCCTTGCCGCCGCGACCACGGCCTCGTCGGGGAAGGCAGGATTCCAAAGGCAGATGTTGTCGCGCACGGTTCCGGAGAACAGCACGGCCTCCTGGTCCACCATGGACAGGGACCGGGAGAGCACTTCCTCGGGTATGTCGTTGCGCGCTAGACCGTCGAACAGGATCTCGCCGGACCAGGGCTGGTAGATGCCCGCGACCAATCTCGCCAACGTCGACTTGCCCGAGCCGCTCGGACCGACCACGGCAATCCGCTGTCCGGGTTCGATCACGAGGTTGAAGTCCTTGAGCAGCGGCGGCTTGGCCCGGTTGTAGCCGAACGTGATCTCCCGCAACTCCACCCTTCCGGCGAACCTCAGGCGCCCGCCGACGGTGGCGACGGTGTCGGGCCGGCTGGTCCGACGGGCAAACGACCGATCCTCCTCCGTCTCCAGGATGTCGTCGAGACGCTGCATGTCCGTCTCCAGCGCTTGCCGTTCGTCGGAAAACTCGACGAAACGTCCAACGGGCTCCAGGAACATCGCCGCGACGATGTAGAAACCCACGAGGCCACCGAGCGTCCACTGACCCGCCATGACTTCGACTGCGCCCACGGCCAGCACCACGGCGTTGCCCAACACCAGGAACAGGCCGGGCATCGCCGAGTTGGCGTGGCCGAGTTCGGCGAACTTTTGACGGGCGGCGAGTTCGCGCGCGTGGTGCGCACTCCAGCGGACGAAGAAGTCATCGTCCTCGGCGGTCATGCGAAGCGAGTCCGACTGGTGCAGCATGAGCGTGCCCACGCCGAGCAACAGTCCCTGCTCACGCCGCCATGTGTGAGCTTCGTCGGTCCGAACTCGAGCGATCATCCACACGAGCATGGCGTTCAGCACCGCGAGCCCCAGGACCAACGCGGCGAGCACGGCGTCGTACGCGAACATGACAACAAGGAACACCGCGCTCATCGCGACTTCGATCAGCACACCAAGGAACTTTTCCGCCAGTCCCTTGGCGATCCGGTCAACAGATTGCACCCGCGACGTCAGTTCCCCGACCAGACGATGTCCAAAGTAGTCCACCGGCAGTCGCAGGAGTCGTGTCAGGCATCGGTTGCCCACAATCACCGAGATGCGCACGGCCAAGCGCGACAAACACAGCTTTTTCAGCCACGTGAGTCCGTAGACGAGGACGGCCGCTGCGGCCAGGACCCCCGCCAGCGCGCCTCCCCAGGGCTCACCCGCGCCCAACACCTGATCCACGAACACCGCAAGTGTCGCCGGTGTCGCCAAGGCCAGCGCAGACAGCATGAGCCCGCACCCCATGGCGAAGGCCACCGCGCCCCAAGCGCCGGCGAACCAGTCCGGAAGGCGCCGCAGGACACTGAATCGGACACCACCTGCGCGGAACTCCGGCCCCTTGCCGAAACGCAAGGCGACCCCCGTGAAGCTCTTGCTGAACTCGACTTCCGTGAGCTTGCGGCGGCCTGTGGCAGGGTCGTTCAGGTAGAAGTGGTCGCGATCGAAACCTTCGAGGACGAGAAAATGGTTGAACTCCCAGAAAAGAACCAGCGGCAACGGCAACGTCCGAAGGTGCCGCAGTTCGCCGTGCCACCCCTTGCAGTCCAGACCGTAGAACTTGGCAGCGCGGGAGATGGCAGCGGCGGTGGAACCGTCGCGACTCACCTCGCAGCGGCTGCGCAGCTCCGCGAATGGTATCCATCGCCCGAAGTAGGCCAGTATGCTGCCGAGACACGCAGCCCCGCATTCGGTCGCGTGCGTCTGCATCAACAGCGGCGTGGTGACACGCCGTCTGCCCTTCCCGCTCGCCGGGGTCGAGGTTGTGGGTTGACGTGACACCCTAGTGGACGAGATCCAGCAGCGCCGCCGCCGGTCGGCGGTCGATGCGGATGCTGACCCGGCAGGGTGTGCCGTCCGGTAGCTCAAGGTCCATCTCGTCCAGCACGACATCGACGCGATGCCGTGGGTCAGGGGCATGCGGCTGCAGCGCCGCAAGCCACGATGGAACGGCGCCAGGGGTCACTCCGACAACCTTCCCATCGAGGCGTTGGGGGTCGCCTGCGGGCGTCAGAACGTCGACGGCCGCCGTCATCCCGGGACTCAGCCTCCGCGCCATACGCGGCGCAAGCAACAATACGGCTTCAAGCGACGACTCGTCCGACGTGCGGATCTGCGCAACGGCGGCGCCCACCGGCAGGTACGCGCCCCGGGCGGACCGCAGGGCCATGACCTCGCCGTCGATCTGGCTGACGATCAATTGCCGGGTTGCGCGCCGCGTCTGCGCCTGCAACAGGGCAACCCGGGCCAACGCCACCAGTGATTCCACGCCCTCGCCAACCTCGCCGCCCTCCGACTCCATGAGATCGATCCGGTTGCGCAGGTCGGCGACTTCACGATCCAGCTCCGGCACGCTCTGCCGTGCGATGGGATCGCCGACCTTCACAAGATCGCCCGGGGCGACCAGGTATTCGAGAAGATTTCCGGGTTCGATCGACGCCACGTCGTGTCGTTCGCCTGGTTCGATCAGCACGCCGTTGCCTGTCACCCCGATGCGAACGCTCCCGAGGCACGCCCAGGCAACGAGTCCAAGGAGGATCAATCCGACGACGAGGAGGACGACTCGCTCGTGCGGGGCGGTGATCCGCAACAGATGATCGAGCTGCTGGCGCTGGTTCCTGCTCGCCATAGCGTCCTGACGGAACGGATTGTTGAACACCGTCTGCCTCGATGCGCCAGTGCTATCCGCTCAACAGCCAAGACCCTGGGACATCTGGGCATAGCTGGTTAGAGGGACCGCACACATCCGATTCCAGTCCCCCTTGTCGATGACCGGCGCCTTGAGCAGATCGATCATTTCGTCGAACTTGCTGAGCGCAGCACAATCCACCGCCTCGGGATCCATCGCCTCGCGGTGTCGGGGCCAGACGTGGCCGCGGGCGTGACGCCAAAATTCGCTGTCGTAGCTGGAACCGCACGAGTAGTGCCAACCCACGAACAGACCGTAGCAGAGCATGTTGTTGATGAGGAACCGGTTGACCGCCGGGGCGTCTCGCGCCAGATGCTCAATCGGGCGGTTCAGGCGGATCTGAAGAACCATCCCCACCTGCAGCTGGGCGGATACGATCGCCGTCGCTTCCAGGGGCTCCATGAAAGCCGCCGCGTTTCCCACGCGGGCGATTGCACCATCGAATATCTGTCGGTGGACATAGTTGGGAAACTGAATGACGGCGCGTTGCTCGAACTCCGGGACGCCATCGGCTTCGAGGAACTCGTCGAAATCGGATTCGACTTCGCCAACGCTCGACACATCGCGGTTGAAGATATAGCCGTAGGATGTGTGTGCCGTAAGTGGAATGACGAATACCCAACCGTGCGGACGCGCAACCGCCCGGGTATAGGTATGTTCCGTTACCGGTCCATCCTGCCGTTCTTCGATGATCGAGGGACAACGGCGTATGACAGCCGTGTTGGTGGGGATGAACGAGATATCGATGTGCGCCTCGGGAAGGAGTTCCTTGGGAAATCCGCGAGCATCAAAGACCAGATCGTAGCGTTCCGGCGCCCGGCCCTCGAATTCCACCTCTGCGCCGTCCGCTACCCGGTTGATGTTGAGCACTCGTGCGTCGATGTGCTGCGCGCGCGTGCTTTCGTGGAGCAACTCACCCATCAAGTCGGCGGAAAGGTGGTAGGCGTAGGACACTTGCTGTGGCGTGAAGTAGTGGGTGAAGTTTCGGCTGCGCCGACCCCAGCCCTCGAATGCCACGCCGTACTTGCGGGTGCCTTTCAAGCGTTGCTGGACGGCCTCATGGGGCAAGCTGGTCAGTTGATGCAGCTCCTGAACGAGACTAGGCCAGCTACCCTCACCCACCCCGATTACGGGGATGCGAGAATCGTAGATGTGGTGCAACTCGTGCTCCCCGTCGGGATGAAGACGCGTCACGCTGGCGGCCGCCAGTGATCCGGCGGTTCCCCGTCCAACGACCGCGATCTTTCTGAGCGACTCACTGCCTGGCTGTATCATTCCACCACGCCTTGCCGAGGTGTCCGCCGACTACCCTTCGTAGCACCCCGGTGCAAAGTCCAAGCCACCCTAACACCCCACGGCAACCTTAACACCATCGTCCAGCTGGACAGGCGCAGCAGACCGCCAGACAACACGGAGACGGATGACCACATGGGTCGCCCATACGATTCGACGGACGCAATGGGCTGCGGATTCGTAGCACCGCCGCCTCCGGGGGCTTAGAAGCTTAACGAGAGCTCCACACCCAGGAAGCTGTCCCGACGACCACCGTAGGTCAGATCCTGCGGGTCCACGCTCAAGTTCACGATGGCCTCCAGGCGCAAAGACCAGCTCGCCCCCAGACGGCGTTTCACTTCCAGGCTCAGCGCACGGGAGTCATGCCGAATATCACCGAGGAGTCCAGCAACGAACTCTGTGCCCTGCACATCGTTTAACGTAAGAAATCCCGCTATGAACAGGTCGTTCGCCCAGGCGGTCGTGGCCAAACGGTCGCGGTCGTCGTAGTGCCATTCGACAAGCAACGTCAAGTCGGCCGGAGAGTCGAACAGCGCGTAGAGAGGGCGTTCCACACCGAAGATGAACGCGCTGTAGTCCTGCTCTCGGCCGACGAGATTGCTCGCACCGCCGCGTCGAATGACCTCCATCTTGTAGAGCAAGGCCTCGGTCGTGAGTTGCGCATCAACCCCAACCTGTCGAATCTGCTCGTAGTACGGGATTAGTTGTGTAGCGGTTGTGGGCAACGGCCCGGTCGGATCACCGACGAAGAACGATGGTTCGCGACTCGTACCAACGAACGCGCTTAGGCCCAAATCAAGCAACCCGACGGTATTGCCATAGCGAAACGCGAAATCCACGTGGCGCTCTTCGGCACCACTCTCGTAGCGCGCGTCATCGCCGACCAGGAGACCCGAGCGGAGCCGCCCGGCGCGCCCGGGAAACGTGCGCTCGCGGTGATACGGCAGCAGCAACGACTCCGCGATTCCCCAGTCGCCGGACACCGTCAGATGGGCCATGGGTTGACCGAGCTTCGGTCGATTGCGCGGGTGTTCGACGAGGTCCAACTGGTTGACGATGTCCACCAGGTTGTTCAGCTCCGCCACCCCCCAGAACACGCGGTCGAGGCCCAACCGAAGCTCCCAGGCATTCTCTCCCCAATCTCCGTACATCAACAGGTAGGCTTCGCGGACGTCCGCATGGGTACGCCGGGAATCGGCGCTGTCGTATCGGTAGAGCGGCGTGAACGTGAAGCTGGTTCCTTGGGTTGTCTCCGCGTAGAGCGTCGGCTCAAGAACGAGCCCGCCGGTACTCGAACGCTGACCGGGGAAAGCGGGCGATTGCGGATACCACCGCGCCTGAAGGCTCACGTCCCCCGTCAAGTCGAAAACCTGCGCCTCGGCATCCGTGGCACCTAGGGGTGTCAGTGCGCCAATCGCGAGGATCCAAGACGCGCGGGCCGCGATTGTGACGCCGAGCCGCATCAGCGGACACGTCGAAGCGCCGTTTGCGTGAATTCGGTCTCGCTAAGATCGGTATTGAAACGAAAGTCGGTCCACTTGAGCACGGTGCTGGCGCCGGTTAGATGATTCACCATCGTCTGTTCGGCCGCCCGCCAGTATCGATCCAAGTATCGCTCGTAGCCAGAGAAACTCAGCGTCTTGAGGTGAAACCCCCGACGATCGTAGAGCTCCACCTTCCACGCTCGAAGCTCGCCCCTGTCCTGCCACGTGACCTTGCGGCTGTATCCGGACTCCCTAGCCAAGGGAACTTGCTCGGTTACCGTGCAAGTGAGTTCGCCACAGGGCTCATCGTAGAGGTACTTGTAGGTGTACTCCTCCACCACCGGAGAGCTCATGTCCTCGTATGAGAACTCGCTTCCCATGAAGGATCCGGAACGAGTCGATGCACTGATGCGCTTCACCCGCTTGAGGGCCGGCAGATACAGCCACTGGTCGTCCTGAGCATTGACATGGGCGTGGGTCAACAAAGCCGTTCCCTGCACATCTCGTGGTTGGTCGAACACGAACAGGCTCTTGTCTCCGTCCTCCGGCACTTCCAGCACCTTGAAGCGCATCTGTCGGATGCTCTCCCGCCCATGCCGGTCCCGCAGCACCATCGTCATTGCAGCCGTGAAATCCCCGAAGCCGTCGTTGCGGGCGCTCGCCTCCTGCGCGAGCCTCAAGCCCTTGTCCTCCGGCGTTTCTTCCTGGGCAAAGGCCTGTGGATTCGCCAGGCCCAGGCACACGGGAACCAAGACGTGCAAAACCCTTCCCCCAGCCTTGGCCGACAGACCAACTTTGGGAACGATCTGGTCAGGAAGCATCCGCACAGGTTCCGCGATGGACGATTTGCATTGTACCTTGAATCACGGGCGGCACCCGGCGGCGGCATGCCCACGCGCACAGCAGCGGGGTCTGCGGCCCGAAGCGTTCAGGCCGTTCGGACCGCGCCAGACCACGGCTCCGCTTCCGCGATGCGACGATGCGAGGCGCAACGTCCAAAACGCGTCCTGGAAATTCAAACTGATACATCATGGGCATGCTTGAGGGTCCTAGTGGCGCCATGCTACGTTCGCCTTCGTCGGTCGACATCCAACGCCGATAGCGAATAGGAGGATTGCCATGAGAAGTGGCGACGAAATGTTGCAGCAGATCGTTGAGAAGTCCGCCCTTGACGAGGAATTCAGGGCGCAGCTTCTCGCAGATCCGAAGAGCACCATCAGCAATGAACTGGGCATCACGATTCCCGAGTCGATGACCATCAAGATCCATGAGAGCGACATGCAGACCGTGCATCTCGCGCTGCCGCCGGATCCGAACATCACCGAGGAGCAGCTCGAAGCTATCTCGGCCGGCCTCTGCTGCTGCTGGTAGACCCAAATCGCCGGCTCGTAGCCGGCTAGGTGCTGCAGTACCGCCTCGGCGCCCTCGGGGCCTAGGCGGTACTGCGTTCGTCCTGACCGCGCGATTCAATCACCGCTAGCGGCTCTACCGTCCTGAACTCGGACGAGGGGTGTCGTCAAAAGGACACCGCCCCCGAGAGCACCATGAACACGTACGCCTTGGCTTGCCGAAGGCGTTCTTTGGATATGACCAGCTTCATGTGGTGAATGCCGCGCAGCAGAACGTAGCGCCCCGACTTGCCAAAGAGTGTCGTCGGTTTGGAAACCCACTCGGCAACCGCCTTGAGCTTCTCGGGGACGACCAGGCTCTCTTGACCCAAGGCGTCCAGGAACGGATCCCAATCGGTCAGCCCGTCTAGCCAATAGCGGGAATCCTTGGTGTAGCGTTGCTTGACGATAAGCGTTAGTCCAAGCGTCGGCCCCACACCCTCTTCGAGAACGTCGATATTCGCACCCGTGCGGACGATATCTGCACGTTCGCTGAAGCGTGAAATCACCGAATCCACCGCCGCGACCCCGCCGGGCCAACCCGTATCGTGCAGATACGAACGTATCTGTGCTTGCGACTTGAAGCCCATGATCGCCAACCGGATGGCACGGGGCCTAGACGGGAACACGCCGAACGAGTCCATGCGCGTATCTTCGGGCTGCGCCAGGTAGACCCGTTCGACGTTTCTCCGCTCGGCGTCGCTCGGCCTCCAGCCTACGCTGGAGACGAGCGCATCAACCACCGTGAGAACGTCGTTCACTTGGCCGTTGGCGCCGATGATCGGGCGTTCGCCGGGCCGAAGGAACATTCCCGGCAGGTCGCTGTCGCTGCCCGTGGCCGAGCCGATGTCGTACTCCAGCATCAACTTGCGACCGACGATTTCATGCAGGGGCGAATGCTCGATATCCATCTGGCTGAACAAGCGCGTGATCGCCCTCGCCGTTGCGTCCGCCTCGTCGGTCTTCGCTCGCTCTCGAAAGTACTCGGCCGCACCTGTCCCGCTTGCCAGCGAAACACCGAAGTCCGCCACGGGCTCGGGTTCGTGCAGTGGAAGTTCAAAGCCGAACGGAAGGGCACCCATGGTGATCGGGTGCTGCCTCGCGCACTCGAGTATGCGCTCCCATTGCGGATCGCCAACGAGGATCGGCGAAACCCTGTTGCGAAAGTGCCCAAGCAGGTCGGCCATCGTTCCATCCTCTTGGGCCAGGAGGTCTTGCGTAAGCGTGACAGCCTCGTCAATGTCCACGCCGTCTCCTCACGCGATCACGGGAGCGGGGTTCAAGTCGGCTTCGGCGAGCGGATGCTCACGGCGTCCGAGGCCGACGGGCACGTCGTACAGCCGTCCCGGCGCAAATCGTGCCCAAAAATGACGCATGCCCGGGACGATGACCCGCACCACCGGCATGCCGATGTCAGGCCGGGTCTGATCCAGCACGAGGAACTCCATACCAGCGGCTTCCACAATCGACCGACAGTATTCCACGTCGTCGCGGATGTCCGACGACTCGACCAGCGGATAGTCTGAACCTTGTTTGGCCGGCTCTTCCGCCGCCGGCGCCAGCCAAGGGCAGTCGGCGAGCCGAGCCGTCTTCCACCACCAAAGCGCCAGCGGATCGTCGATCCTCGGCCGACCGTCGCCCCTCCCGGGACGCGGCAGCCAAGTGAGACATTGATTCAATTCGCACAGCGCACGCAGGGCTGCTACGCGCGGGTCGGCGTGGGCACCGGCACCGTAGATGATGTCCTCCGTCTGGGCATCCGGTCGTCGCGACAGCGCGACGAACGTGGGAATGCCTAGGTCGGCGGTGACGTCGAGCATCCAGAGGTCTCGCTCGTAGCGGGCATAGTGGGCCTCGGCCGACGCGAGGTATTCGTCGTCGAAGCTCGCGAGATCGACCGCCGACACCCGCGATCCGTTGTACCACCAGATGGCGAACGCATCGCGCTCGACCAGTTCGTAGAAGCCCTGCAGGACGGCTTCTGCCAACGTATTGCCGGCCGCGCATCCGTTGGAGTCGGCGACTAGGTCCGAGGGGCCGCGCTGTTCGGCCGGCATGCTGTAAAGCATTGACGTCGGCAGGTAGCGATGGCGCTGCGCGGTGAGCGACCACACGGGTGTCCAGTCGACTTCGGCGTCGGCTTCCAGCCGCGGCGGGACGACGTTGTATGGATGGCCTTTCGCGTTGATGCTCGCGGCGTTGTCGAGCTGGTGGCCGCTGAACAGCTGCACATCGTTTGGGTGGATCGCCTCTTCTTCCGAGAATTCGAGGAATCGCTTGCTGGCTTGGATCTCGTCGCCATGATAGGCGCCGGAGTAGCGCTCGACGGCCTCGCAGAGCGCGCTGACCTCGGACTGCTCCCGAGTGCTTCCCTTGCCGGCACTCTTGCTGCGCAGGCTGCGCCTGAGCGAACTCAGTGTTCGGCCACGCACGCCAAGGTTGCTTCCGGACCAGTAGACATGCAGCCAGGAATCGGCCTCATCGGTGGTGCGCCTGAGCCAAGTCACCACGCCACTGATCGGACTGACCAGATGTCGGTACTTCGACAAGGTCACTTCCGGCGTCACGTTGCGAGCGCCGCCACTGTTGAGATGAGTCTTGGGACTCGACTGCATGCACACGGGAACCGGCGACCGGTCCCGCCGATGCAGCGCTTCGTCCCCACAGGCCAGGCACTGAGGTCGGCGCGTCACCCGGTGCAGCGAACTTGCGAACGTGTTGACGTTCATCGCCATCGCCTGATCGTGAATCGGGGCCGCCTCTTCCAGCACCAGCCACTTGACGATCTCCGCCGCGACCAGCCCGTACAGCCCCTTCACGACGCGAGGTTCCGCCGCGAACGGTTTGAAAGCGCCCTCTTCGCCAGCGATGTTGCGCAGAAAACCGTGGACTTCCTGGTGGCTTCGAAGTCGGTACGCCAAGCAATCCCAGCAGGGTCCTTGCCGATCTGCGCGAAAGATGGGGCCGAACAGCGCCTCCATGCCCTGCGGTCGTACCAGCATCCACGGCGCTCGAGCCTCGAGCGCTCGCCGGTTCACTTGCGCAAGGTGCGCCTCCAGATAGTCGTCGCAGACAACGACCGTGAGCCTGGGGTCGCCGGTACCCCCGTTGACGCCCATCTCTGCCAAGTAACGGACCAGCCGACCATCGCCGCCTTCAACCGCGATGCGCGACTCCTTGAGCCGATGCTCGACCCAGCGCGGCGATGCACCAAGCGACGACCAATAGGCGGCCCGGTCCTGGTCCATTCCGTGGTCGGCAGAGACCAGGTAGCCCTTGGCGGAGAGCGACACGATGGCCGATAGGACTTCCGCGGCCGCGTAGTCGCTCTCCAGGGCCGCGACAATCTCGTCGGGCGTGTGCCCACCGTCGAGCCGCGGCAGCAGACTACCGTACAGTTCGCCATGCAGCAGGGTGTTGAACGACTCGGAAACCAGCAGCGTCTGCTGCTCGTCGATCTGGTGGAATCGCAAGTGCGGGGATATCACGGGAGCCTTCACGAGGCCCTGGTCCGCAGCAGTCGTCCTGGTCAATATCCCCTGCCGGGGAGCGGTCTGGGCCCGGGCTGTCACCTTCACGCACGCGCAACAAGCGCATCGATCCGGGCTGCCGCGCGGGACGCGGTTTCGGCGACCGACGATTCGAGCGCACCGAAGTCCTCATGACCGCAGGCGTTGGCAACCAGGGACTTGACCTGTTGCCCGGCCGTGGTGAGCGCAGCGGGCCCATCACCGATGAGGCACGTGATGCCCTGCAGGTCCCGCCATAGGGCCGCGGCTTCGGCTAGCGGCTCGGTGTCGGCGGCCTGGAACACCGCCGCCGCGGTTGGCGCCGGGTCGCCTTCGCGGGCATCGGTGTCCGTCAACTGCAAGAGTCGCGCGGCCCGCTCGACATCCTCCAAGCCGCCTCGCATGTGGGCATACGAAAACACATCCGTCTCGGCGGGTTCCGCCGGTGGTTCGCGCAACTGGGCGATCAGGCGCTCGTCCGCTCGCCATTGGGCAATAACTTCGCGCCACGATTCCTGAAAGCGGTTGCCGATTTCGGAATCGCCGCATTCGAACACGCAGCGCGCCCGGGCGAGAACAGGGACTTGGCTCGAAGGTGGGTTCCTACTGCTCTCCACTAGCTCGGAAAGCGGCAGGGCCAAGAGGAACTCCGCATTGGATGGAATGGGTGCAAACAACAGACTGTCCTGCGCCAAGTCGGTCAGGGTCTCACGGAAACGCCGACAAAGTCGTTCGTTCTCGCCGAACTGCCAGCCGTCATGGACAAACAGCATGTCGACGCCAACGCCGGGATAGACCTCCCGACTGGCGAGATCGCCCAAGCAAATCGCCGCGACACCACCGGCGCGCAAGGGTCCCACCCGGTCGACGAAATCCGCGACCACGGCGGCCAGCACGGTTGAGATCGTCGCATCGGCGAGATTGGACAGCGCCGTTTTCGCCTCACCCGGCGACAGGTTCCCGCGCAACACATGCATGCCGATCTGAAACGCTTTGTCGTTCGACCAGTTCCTAACGATCTCAGCGGATTCCTTGGCATCGGCCGTGGGTAGCTCGGCGATCTGGTCCTTCATTTCCTGAACGCCCATCTCATGCGTCCAATAGAGTCTCGCGAGCCCTCGGCGTGCAATCGATTCGCTCTCCTCGTCGAGTCCGAATCCCTTGGGGAGGTCGAGATCGGTAAATTCCCGATCCTGCAGATTGTCGAGAAGCTCTGAATTTCGTTCGATCCACCTGGCGAGACGAGGAGCAGCGCCGAAGATCTCGACGATCGCCTCGAAGGCGTCGGGTCGCGCCGCGGTAAGCGGACTGTCGTAGGCACTCCAGTCGTCAATCTCCGGATAGAAATGCTCACGCCATTGATCGACCAGCGGATCCATCTTCGCGAACCAGCGTTTCGGACGCAGCACGATGTTCATCATGTCGGCGTACGTGCCCGGCAACTCGGGCGACTCGTCGGAGGGGCCGACCTGGAGCAGCGGATAGTGACGGCTTGCCATCGCGTGATGATCCGCATGGCGCTGCATGTTGAAGAACATCCAGTTGCTGAACTTCCAGTCGGCGCTCCAGGAATGCCGCGGCATCACCTTCTCCCAGCGTCCGTTGGGCAGGCGTACGCGGCGAAGACCGTAGTGCTGGAAGTAGTTGCTGATCTTCATCGAGAAGACGCAGCAAAGGCCGAGGAACGCGAAGACCAGTACGGCCCAGACTCCGCTCATCCAGAACACCAGGGCATACCAGAATGCGACGAAGATGACGTAGCGCCAGAACGGATTGCTGTAGTGCCATACCGGCAGGCGTCGCCTCGCCAGGCGTTCGGCAGCGGACTTCCACGAATTGGTAAGGTTGCTGGCAACTTCCCTCGGAAAATACCTCCAGAAACTCTCTCCCTTCGGCGCTGATCCCACATCATGCGGCGTACCGACCTTGGCATGGTGGATGTACAGATGCTCCGTCGCATATTGCGGATACGAGGCGGATGCGAGCAGGAACTCGCCGATCCGTCTCTCCCAGGTCGTACGCCGATGGATCATTTCGTGACCGACGACGAATACGGCTTGCGCTTCCATGGTCAACAGGATCACCAAGACCACGCCTTCCCAAATCGCGAACTGATTGGCGACCAGGATCTGCCACATGCCGAAAATCAGTGTCGGCGGCCACAGCAACGCCCACGTCCAGACCGGGACGTTGTGCCACAGAAGGCGACGCTCGGGCGTTTTTGCCGGGTCCATGTTGCGTCCATCGAGCCCAAGCACCTTGTCAAGAGGCCCGGAGACGCTCATGAAAAGAAACGGTGGCAGCAACCACCAGCCGCCATGGGTCGCAGCGAGAATGAGCAGAGGGAAAATACCCAACGGCAAATAGTGCGGAAGGGCGTTACGAATCGATGGCTGGATGTAGCGCGGGTTGTCGGCCTTGCCCGGGCCGATGCCACCACTTACGGCGGAACCTTCCGACATGGCAGCTTCTCAACTCGACGGGTAGTTGCTCGAATCGATGCTAGCACCGGGCCGAAGTACCCGCAAACGCAGGCGCGGTCCCGTGCCGTCTCTCCCGACGATGTTCGGGCTGGGGCCGTCGCCGGCGCTGGCCAATGGCGACCTCGTCTTCACGGCGTACGGACGAGGCGCTCCATGGCTTCGATACAGAACGCGGAAGTCACTGACTCCGAGCCATGTCCGATCTGCCCGAACTGGCCCCACTTCAACGACTGGTCGCCGAACGCAAGGATCTCCGGCCAGCTGCCGTCGTCCCGTTGCGAGCCGATGAACCGTTCCACCTGGTGCTTGGTATCGATGCGGTCGAGATCGCCGAGGTCGTCGAGGGCCGACACCGCCTGGGCCGTTTGCAGGACGTTGCCGAAGTCCCCCTTCCCGTCGCGCAGGTCCAGGATACGCTCGGCGAGCACGGGGCGGAGTTCGCCCAGTGCGGGATGCGCAAGCGTCATGGCACGGGCGGTTGCGTAGTAGATCGCGATCGTGTCCGGATACCATTTGGACGAGCCCTCTAGGCGCTCTTCGTCGATCAAGGCCGCGAGCCACCGTTGCGCATCCTTCGTCGCCGGATGATCGCCGAGGTAGGCGATGACATTCGCATTGACGACCGGATCGGCTTCGATACGAAACGGCGCTACGACGTTGGGTTCGTCCTCATCCAGCACCCACGTCATGAAACGCCCTTCGTCGTCCCGATTCGCCAGCATTCGCGGAACGTTCCTGCCGAGCAGAACCCAAGGATGGTTTCCAACCACCATTGAGCACAGGGCGCTGCTGTCCAGGTCCTGGGGCAGGTGGAGGTAGTAGCGCCAAAGTCCGGGGTATTCGACCGTGTCGGCTAGGTAGGCGCGCGTGGCCGCACAGATCGCCTTGGCCCGGGCATCGTCGGAACGGCCAAGGGCGAGCGCGCAAAGGGCCGAAACGAAGGGGGGTCTTTCGAAGTGCCGGGGAATACCCGGGTCGGCGATATTGAACCGGATGCAGTGCCAGGCCCCGTTCGGGTCGATGGTCGATTTCAGGAAGTCGAGACCGCGGCCAATGCTCTCCCTTGCCGCGCCGACGAGGGTGTCCGAGGCAAGCGAGATTGCCCGTTCGGGTGCGGGAGGACGAATCGGTGGCGCGGGGTCGTGCATCGTCTTCTTGAGAAACTCGAGCGAGGTTGCACCGGTTCTCGCTTCCTCGCGTTCGGCCTCGCTGAGTTTGCTGCGCGGCGGAAGTACGACATGCGTCGTACTGTAGGTCTCTTCGTGAACGTGGATCCCATGGTCTTCGGGGAGCGTCACGCCGAATTCGCTCTCGATCGTGTCCCTGGGGTCTGCCAGAAACCGTTCACGAAAGTCGCCGTCCTTGCCGGCCCTCCTATGCAGAACACCGGCAAGATCAAAGGGTTTCTTCATGGCTGCTCCGTCGACCCCGAACACCCTAGTGGTCGAACACACTTGCAATGGCGTATCTGTGGTCGCCGGTGTGTTCCTCGCCCCGTCGCTGGCGACGGACAGGCGCGGTCGCGAACTCGTACCGGGGTACGTCGAGCGGGCGCAACGGCGCGTGGGTACACGCGGCGAGGGGCGCACCGGCGACCACCCGAAGGGCGCGCCCACAAGGCGCGCTAAAAGCGCGG
The DNA here is from genome assembly GCA_009839505.1 of Gammaproteobacteria bacterium. Classification (GTDB taxonomy): domain Bacteria; phylum Pseudomonadota; class Gammaproteobacteria; order Pseudomonadales; family Azotimanducaceae; genus VXYL01. Next base: position 9,278 of record VXPO01000103.1, on the reverse strand, counting down.
CCCATCCGCGTTGTTGGCGCCTCTCGACGTAACCCCGCTATGCCTTCGAGGCGCCGCCTAGCGGCTGGACGCTTGTGGACGCGCAGATACGTCATTTCAAGTGTGTTCGACCACTAGTCAAGCAACCTGCCTTCTGACGAGTTCCCGGAATACTCCGTCGACCTCCATGAGGTCTTTGAATGCGCCGCTCTGCACAACTTTTCCGGCCTGCAATACGTAGATCCGGTCGGCCTGCTCCAGCGTGGACAGGCGGTGCGCGATGACAACCCGGGTGGAGGTCAGGGTGGTCAGATTCCGCATGACCTTGGCCTGGCTTTCGTTGTCCAGCCAGTTGGTCGCCTCGTCGAACATCATGATCCGGGGGTCGCCCATCACCGAACGGGCAATCGTGATCCGCTGGCTCTCGCCGCCCGACAAGACTGCGCCACTGGTCCCCACCATGGTCATCATGCCCATGGGCATGGCCTTGATCTGGTCCTCCATCTCGGCGACGCGGACCGCCTTCCACACATCCGGCGTCGCCACGTCGTCGTGGTGGCTGACCAAGTTGTCCCAGAGATCCTGGGGATGGAGTCCCACCGACTGCGGCACTGCGCCGATTTGCCGACGTACCTGTTTCAGGTTCAGGTGCCTCAAGTCACGTCCGTCGTAGTAGATGGCGCCCGCTGTTGGCCGGTCAATTCCAAGAGCGAGCCGGAACAGCGTGCTCTTGCCGGCCCCGGACTCGCCCGCGATGGCAATGAACTCGCCGGGACGGGCGCGAATCGTGACATCGTCGAGAATCAGCGGACCGTCCGGATCGTAACGGAAGGAAACGCGGTCGAAGAGGATCTCGCCGGCCAAGTAGTCGACCGGCTCTCCTTCGACCTCGGTTTCGGGTTGTGCGCCGAGCAACGGGCGCATCTGATCGAACGCCGGAAGCGTGGCGGCAACCGTACCGAAGGATTCGCCGAGCCTGGCGATGGCGGATTGGAATGCGATGAACACGGTATAGACGACGAGAAAGTCGCCCATCGGAACGCCCCGGTCACCCATGGTCGCCACGGCCAAAAGCAATGCGCCCGCGGCCACATAGGGAAGCGCCGCACCAAACGCCCGCGAGTGGCCCTCGAGTCCGCCGAGTTCGAGTTCGGCACGCTTTTGCTCACGGTAGTCCTGCGCCCAGATTGCGAAGGCCGACCCTTCGGCGTTCTCTATCCGCAGCTTGGTGATGCCGCCCACAATCTGGAACAACCGTCCTGCGACGCGTCGTCCTGCGCTGATCATTCGTCCATAGGGTGAAATCTGGCGTAGCCCGAGGACTACCGTGAGTAGCAGCGAAGCCAGGCTGAAGACGAGGGCGCCGATCCCCAGCGTGGCGTCGTAAAAGAAGATGACGGCGAAAACCGGCAGCAAAAACACGACCGACAGCAGGCTGTCGGCGACGACTCCCTGCAAGCCATCGCGAAGATTCTGAAACGTCATGCCCGACATGGCCAGATCACCGGACGGATGGCGGTGCAGCACGCTCGGCGGGAGGCGCATGAGGCGGTCCCAGAAAGCAGCTTCTACACGCGATGCCGAACGCCCCTCGAGTCGCATCATCGCCGTGCTTTGCAGCAAGTGCAGCATCGCACCGAGCAGCCCGAATCCGGCCACCGCCACGGCCACGGCGTAGAGCGCTCCCGCGCTACCGCCCGCCGCCACATGATTGGCAACGAACCCGAGCGCCAGTGCCGGAAGCAGCTTGATCAGACCCCCAGGCAGCCCGGCAACCACCAGCCGCACCAGATCGGCGGCGGATCCATGCAGCGCGATCGAAAGCAAGTCCGCCGGTTTCGCGTCTCGCGCGGGCAAGGGTCGATAGAACATCCAAGCATCGTTCGCAAGCTTCCGAGCGCGGTCCGCCGTAACCCGCACACTGCGCTTGCTAACCGGGTCGACCTCCCGGTAGCGCCCGAACATTCCCGGCAGCAGCGCAACAGGTCGCCCGTCCTCACCGTGGAACGCCAGGATCGCGTTGCTGTCCCCGCGCCACCAGCCACTCTGCCCGTCGAACCGAACACGCCGGGCGCGGACACCGGACGCATCGAGAACGTCGACGAGGCCGATCGGAGCACCGGAAGGTCCCGACCGGGCGGGAATCTCGAAGTCGATACCTTCATGGCGACCGATGATCTGCATGGCATCCGCCAAGGCCGTGTCCTCGGCGTCGGCGTCGCGGTCAACGGGAAGATCGTAGATGTTGAAGAGCTGCTGCCGCGCGGCCCTTTCAGCAGTCCGGCGGCTCGTCGTGCGGGCGCGTTCCAGATTCGCCTCGTCGACCACGGCCAGTCGGCGGTTGATGCGTTCCAAGGTGAGAGCAACGGCGTGGAAGGAGGCGAGGGCCGGAAGCAGCATGCCTTCCCGGGCTAGCGTCTCAGTGGATTTTCCCGCAAGCGTCGCCTGGTCGAACAGGGTGAGCCAGCTTGTCCGCGTCAGCGGTACAACGGCTTGGCCCGAGTCGTCTGCCTCGACCTGTTCCGCCTGGTCGACGATATCCATGAACGTGCTTGCCCCGGGCGGCGGCTGGGACACCCACACCACGCCACGCCGCACGGATAGCGTGCCCGGGGCCAGCGACTGTGTCCGACCCGGCTCCGCCAAGGCAGTCGGGCGCGGCATGCGGCCGACGAATCGCGAGAGCGAATCGGTGATGGCGGTCAGCCAAGTGTCGGTCTGTTCCGCGAGCTCCGCGGGGTGAACCCTGGACAGCTCTCGTGCCGGCAGGCGTTTCAGCAGGGTACCCGGCAGTCCCTTGGCGACCAGGCTGAGCGTAGTGCCCTCGTCGTCTTGTTCGTCCGGCGCGACGCCGGGAAGCAACCAGCCCGACTCGCGGCGCAGCAGATGCTGCGGTGCCGCCTGCTCGACGCTGCCCTGGAATTCGACCAGGAACAGGTTTACAGCACCTCGATCAATGAACCAGACGCTGTCCGGATCGTCGAGCTCCACCGGCAAATTGCCAGCGCAGGGCACGGACTCGCCGGAACGAGCGGCCAGTTCGGCCAGCGGTAAGTAATCCGGTTGCGTGTCTCGCATCAGCCCGACTTCACAAGCTTGTAGTAAGTGCCGTCTTCCAGGGCAATCAACTCGTCGTGGGTTCCGCGCTGCACTTCGACACCCTTGTCGAGCACGACGATCACGTCGCAATCCCGCACCGTGCTCAGCCGGTGCGCCACGATCAGGCACGTGACGCCCCGCCGCCGCAGCGCATCGTCGACGTACTCCTCGGTGGCCGCATCGAGGGCGCTGGTCGCTTCGTCGAGAATGATCACTGTCGGATTGCCCACCAGTGCGCGTGCGATTTCCAGCCGTTGACGCTGGCCGCCGCTGAAGTTCACGCCGCCTTCCTCGACCAACGTCGAATAGCCCTGCGGTCGAAGTAGGACTTCATGGTGAATGCTGGCATCTCGCGTCGCCGCGAAGATGGCCTCATCCGGAACAGCCGGGTTCCACAACGTGATGTTGTCGCGCAGCGACGCAGAGAACAGCACGACGTCCTGATCCACCATGGAAACGGACCGTCGCAGCACTTCCTCGGGAATGTGGTCTCGCCGATGACCATCGAAGAGTATTTCGCCTGACCAGGGTTGGTAGATTCCCGCGACGAGCCGCGCCAGGGTTGACTTGCCGGAACCACTCGGGCCGACCACGGCGACCCGCTGACCCGGCCCGATCTCAAGGTTGAAGTCCTCTATCAGGGGCGGTTTGCTCTTGTTGAATCCGAAGGTCACGTCCCGGAGTTCAAGCCGTCCGGCAAGCTGGAGCCGGCCGTTGAAGGTCGGAATCGAATCGGATTGCGGGCTTCGACGCGCGAAGACCGGATCTTCCGCGGTCCTGGAAATGTCCTCGAGTCGCTGCAAGTCGGTTTCGAGCGCTTGGCGTCGGTCAGCGAATTCCAGGAAACGTCCGACCGGTGCCAGGAACATCTCCGCCAGGATATAGAACCCAACCAGCGTCCCCAGGGTCATGGATCCGGCCAGGACGAAACTTCCCCCTACACCCAGGATCGCGGCGCTGCGAAACGCGGCAATCAGGCCCGGAAGCGCCGTATTGACGGCGCCCAATTCGGAGTAGAGCTGTCGAGCGTGCAGTTCGCGCGCCTGCTGGCCACTCCAGCGCGAGAAAAACCGGTCATCGGATCCCGTCATGCGCAGGTTGTCCGCATGGCTCAGCATCTGCATGCCGACGCCAATCAACAGTCCCTGTTCGCGCCTCATCGCCTGGCTTCGAACAGCCCGGAACCCGTTGAGAAAGTGCGCCAAGAGTCCGTGCAGGAGGGCCAGGGCGATCACGATGAGCGCAAGCAGCGGGTCGTATGCCAACAGGGCGATGAGCAGGACCGCGCTCATCCCCATGTCGACAATGAGCACAAGGAACTGGTCCGTCAGGTTCTTCGCGACCCGGTCCGTGGAAGAAACCCGATCGGTCAGATCGCCGACCAGCCGGTGCTCGAAGAACTCGACCGGCAAGCGCAACAGCCTTGACAAGCCCTCACTGTAGCCAATCACCGAAACGCGGACCGCGAGGCGTTTTAGGAACCGGTGCTTGAGCAAGGACAGGATGTACACCAAGACACCGGCGCCAAGTAGGGCAGCCACCAATCCCTCCCAAGGCCCGCGATTGTCGAGAACGCCGTCGACGAAGACGCTCAAGGTGGCGGGAACGACGAGTGCAAGCAACGTCAACATGAGCCCGCAAGCGATCACGCCGGTAAGCACACGCCAAGACCCGGCGAGCAAGGCACGCAATTGAGCGAACAACCCGGGGCGATCCCCTCCGGGTTGGAAATCGTCGTTGCGTTTGAAGCGAAGCGCGATTCCGCTGTAGCCCTTGGTGAACTCTTCAGAAGAGAGCCTGCGTCGTCCGGTGGACGGGTCATTAAGATGGAAACTGCCCTCGTCGAATCCTTCGAGGACGACAAAATGGCTGAATTGCCAGAACAGGATCAAAGGCAACTCGAGAATCTTCAATTGATTCGCGCGTACGCTGAGCCCCTTGCATTCGAGGCCATAGTGTCTGGCGGCGCGCAGGATGCTAGCCGCACTGCTACCGTCTCGGCTGACCTCGCACTTGTCGCGCAATTCGGTCAGCGGCACCCAGCGTCCGAAATAGCCAAGGACGCTGCCAAGGCACGCGGCTCCACATTCCGACGCGTGCATCTGCAGCAAGATCGGCGTGGACACGCTTTGCTTCAAGGGTTTGGATCCGGTCTTGCCCGCCACGCCCTTGTCGGCACGCAGCACAATTATCTGCCCAATCCCAACAGCTCGGCCGGAGATTGCCTGCCGAGATCGACGACGATCCGGACCATTGCGCCAGAAGCGCCATCAATGCCTTCGTCCAGCGCGAGTTCGATCCGGTACACCGACATCGGCTTGGCGGACTCCAACAGCTCCGAGTAAGACGGTTCCAGAGCAATCGTCGCGATCTCTCCCTCCAGGGTCACCACTTGCAGGTCCGACGTCACCAACTCCAACACGGCGGCCGTACCGGTTTCGATCTGAGCTGCCATGTGGGGCTCGACGACGACAAGCGCCTGCAGAGACCGCTGCTGATCGGACGGGCTCTCGCCAGGCTCGTCCAAGACTCCGCCCAACGCAAGGCTACGGGTCACGCTCCCGAAGAAGAGCCACACCGCCAGGATGACCAACAACACGGCGATTGCGGCCACGAGCAGACGCTCCCGCGGCGTGGATATCGTCAGCAGTCGGTCAAGATGCTCACGCTCTTCCTTTGCTTCGGCAACCGTGTTGTGGAACGAGTCAAATGGATTGCTAAACACGACCGCGCAACCTCCCTAATCTCGGGAATAGTCTACAAAGGGTTCGCACCGGGCAATTCACACTCAATTCCCCTACTTCGCCTCCGAAGAACGCCGGTCCACCGTCGCCAAGAGCGCTGGCAGGAGCGACAGGTCGGCGATGAGGGCGAAGCCGATGATCATCGCGGTCAGAACCCCGACCTGGGCGGTGGGCACGAAGGGCGAGAACACGAAGATCGCGAACCCCGCCACCAGCACGACCGTCGTTGTGAGCAGGGCGCGGCCGGCGGTGTCAAAGCTATAGCGCACCGCCTCCTCGGAGCTTTGCCCGTATTCGCGCCGCGCACGGCGGTACTTGCTGAGGAAATGCACGGTATCGTCCACAACGATGCCGATCGTCATCGCCACGACCACCGACAGCGAGAGTCCCACCTGCCCCACGGTCAACCCCCAGACTCCGAAGCCCAGCACGGCGGGAATCAGGTTGGGAGCAATACTTATCAGGCCGAGCCGAACTGAACGCAAGGCGAACAGGAGAATAGCGGAAATGGCCAACAGCACGACGACCGTACCCAGCAGCATGGCGCGGATGTTGCGCTGGCCGATGTAGGCGAACATGGCCGAGGGACCGGTGCTGTTGACGCCGGCCACATGCAACGCATTCTCCTCCAGCCAGGCTTCAGCGCGGGCGTTCAGTTCAAGTACATCCTTCGAGTTGAGCGTCTCCGCGGAAATCGATACCCGCGTCGCCGACCTTGACCGGTCGATCTGATTGTTCAGATCCAGACCCTGCGGAAGCGACAGCTCGTAGAGCAGCAGGTACTGCGCGGCAAGTTCCTGGCTCTCCGGAATGCGGTACGCAGCCGGGTCATCGCCGTGCATGCTCTTGTTGAGTTGCAGGAACGTATCCGTAACGACCGCCACGTGGCGAACCGCGGGCTGCTCCCGGTACCAGTCGGCGAAGTTCGCGACCTCGGCGAGAAAGAGCGGGTCGGTGACCCCGCCTTCGGCAGATGCTTGTAGCGAGTACTCGAGCAGGGTATTGCCGCTCAAGTGCTCGTCCATGAAGTCCGTGTCCTGACGGAACTCCACGCTCTCATCGAAGAAGTGGACAAGAACGTCGTTGAGCTCGTTTCGCGGAACGGCCAGCATCATCGCCGTGACGACCACCAGCCATCCCCAAAGCAGCGCCTTCCTGTGGCGCAACGCGATATCCGCCAAGCGTCTCATCGAGGGTCCGGGGAGCCGTCGCTTCTTTGTGGCGCGGATCGGGAGGTACGAGAGCAAGGCCGGCATGAACGTGACGGAGAGAACGAAGGACGCCGCGATTCCGAAAGCGACGAAGATCCCGAGATGACGGTAGGGCGGCACCTCGGAGAAGTTCATGCTCAAGAACCCCAGTGCCGTCGTGAGGCTCGCCAAGAACACGGGGTGCAGGTTGAGCCGGATGGCCTCGATGATCGCATCGTGCCTGGAGTCCCCGGCACGCAATCGCTGCTGCACGGCCACCAGCAGATGCACGCAGTTCGCCACGACGATCATGAGCACGATGGTGGGTGCTGGCGCGATGGGCGGGGTCAAGGGCAAGCCGACCCACCCGCCGAGCCCTAAGGACGCCAAGATGGAGAAGACGATGACGATCCAGGTCGTCAGAACCCCCGGCCAGCCCCGGGTGAGGACGCCGAGGATCACGGCCATGAGCAACAGGCTAGCCGGCAGGAAGATCAACTGGCTGGTGATCGAGGCTTCCATGAAGGTCTGGTTGACCATGACCGTGCCAACGATGCGCAGGTCTATGCCGGGAAACCGTTCCTCCGCCTGTGAAGCGATCGACCTGGCGAATTCCGCGACCTCCGCCACGGGTGCCAACAGGTCCTCCTCCGGCAGTTCGATGGTGACGTTTACGACGCTGACGTCACCCTTCAGAGACAGGATACTGCCGGCGATGCGCGGATCGGACAGGGCGACGGTGCGAACCCGTGACCGCGCCTCGGCTCGGGCCAGTTCGTGCGGGTCGACAAGATTGCGGACGTAGAGGTCATCGCCGTCGGCGGTGGTGTGCTGAAAGTTGGCAAGCGAATCTACGCGTCTCGAATAAGGGGTCTGCCAAGCGGCTTCCGTGAGCCACACGGTGGCCCGCAGCGCGTTTTCCGACGTTGCGTCACCGTCCTCCGGCACGATCAGGAACGCGACGTTCTCGTTCTTGCCGTAGGTATTCTCCAGCGCTTCAAGTGCCAGGAGCTGCGGGTTGTCCTCGTCGAAAAAGATGCGATAGCTGGCCTCGAACTCGAGCAAAGCGATGCCGGCCGACGCGACCGCGACCGAGAGCAGCGTGCCCCAGATGACCTGCCGGCGGGCACCAAGCACTCGTCGAGCAAATCGCGTTGCAAATTGCTCCCCCGCTCGACTCCTTGAGCGGCGCTGAGGTTCACTCGCAGGTGGCACGCCCATCACCCAATCGACGAATTTCCATCGTATAGTAATTCGTTGCGCTCAGACGGGCGCGATGAAAGACCCGTATCAGGAAGGAGAAGAGATGGCCGCCGCGCAGGGACTCAAATACATCGGCACCCGACCGGTGCGACCGGACGGACTGGAAAAGGTCACCGGACGGGCCAACTTCGGCGCCGACCACGCCATGCCGGGGATGCTCCACGGCAAGGTCGTGCGCAGCCCCCACGCCCATGCGCGAATCCGTTCCATCGACACCTCCGCCGCGGCGGCGATCCCCGGGGTGTTGGCGGTGATCACCGCCGGGGACTTCCCAGACCGCTCGAAATTCAGCTTCGGGCGCAAGGGCTTCAACGAGAACCTGCTGGCGAGCGACAAGGTGCTCTACCACGGGCACGCCGTGGCGGCGGTGGCTGCCACGTCCAACCAGGCCGCACAAGCCGGCGTCGCTGCCGTGGTCGTCGACTACGAGGTCCTCGAGCCGGTCACCGACGCACTCCAGGCCATGCGTCCGAACGCCCCCCTGCTTCACGAAGACCTCATCACCCAGGGTCTGGCGGAACCGCCTACTGAGCCGTCCAACGTGTCCAGGCAGCAGGTCATCTCCAAGGGCGACGTCGACGCCGGCTTCGCCGAAGCGGACGAGATCGTGGAGCGCACCTTCATCACGCCCATGGTCCACCAGGGCTATATCGAACCCCACGCCTGTGTCGGCAACTTCAACGAAGACGGTCAGGCCACGGTCTGGTGCAGTACCCAGGGTCACTTCGGCGTGCGCAGCATGACCGCCATGGCCATGGGCATGGACGAGGGCGACATCCGCGTCATCGCCAGCGAGATCGGCGGCGGTTTCGGTGGCAAGACCACCATCTACCTGGAACCGCTTGCGCTCAAGCTGTCGCAGAAGAGCGGCCGTCCGGTGAAGATGGTGATGACCCGCGAGGATGTCTTCCGCGCCACCGGACCGGCTTCGGGCACCGTCAACACGGTCAAGATCGGCTGCAAGCGCGACGGCACCATCGTCGCCATGTACGCCAAGCTCATC
>VXPO01000076.1 GCA_009839505.1 Gammaproteobacteria bacterium | reverse complement strand
AACCCCCCTTATCGCCGGGGCTAATTTTTCCCGGGAGCCGCCGGTGGCGCCGCGCGCCGTTACCGGGAAGCGGTCGCGTCTCGTTTGCGGGACCGGAACCAGCGCACACGCCGGAACGCCTCGATCATCTCGGTCCTGACGCGATGTCCGAACGCGGCGACTTGACGGGTGCTCGTTCGGTAGGGCATGGCGAGCAGCGCCGGCGTGGCGAACAGGGTCAGCAAGGTAGCGAACGTCAGGCCGGACACGATCGCTTGGGCCAGGGGAACCCAGAAACTCGATAGCAGACCACCATAGACGATGGAGCGGTTGACGAAGTCGATGGAAAAGTGGCTCGCGAGCGGCAACAGCCCGAGTACCGTGGTCGCCGTTGTCAACAGCACGGGGCGCAGTCGCTGTGCACCGGTGCGGACGATGATCGAGACGTAGTCCAGCTCCGGGTGCTGGCGCCGGATGTGGTTGAAGGTGTCGATCAGCACGATGTTGTTGTTGACCACGATGCCTGCAAGGGCGACGAGACCGACGCCCGTCAGGATGGCACTGAACGTGCTGTTCGTGATGAGAAGCCCGAGCAGCACGCCGGCCGTCGACATGGCGACGGCGGCAAGAATCAGCAGGCTCTGGTAGGTGTTGTTGAACTGGACCACCAGCAGCACGAACATCAGCAGCAGGGCCGCGGACAGGGCCAGGACCATGAAATCCAGAGAGCGGGCCTGTTCCTCATCTGCGCCGCGGAAGGTGATCTCCACCCGGGGATCGAGGTCCACTTGGTCGAGCCAGGATCGCAACTCCGATACCTTGCGGTCGGCCAGGATGCCCGGTGAGACGTCGGCGCGAATGAACTCCACGACCTTGCCGTCGATGCGCTCGATAGCATCGACGTTGGGGACAGCCGTGCGCTGGACGAAGTTGGAGATCGGCACTCGTCCCTTGGCGGTGGTGATCTTCAACTCGTCAAGCGCACTGACGCCTCTCGCGGCCGTGGGGTAGCGGACACGGATGTCGACGACATCGTCGGCGGAACTGGGCCGGTACTCGCCGACCTTGACACCGTTGGTGACGAGCTGGACGGCGATGCCCACGAGCGACACGTCAGCGTTGTAGAACGCCGCCTGCGCACGATCCACCGCGAGTTCCCACTCGATCCCCGGCAGCGAACGGGTGTCGTCGATATCGCGCAGTCCGTCCATCCCGTGTTCCATGTGCTCGCGCACGACGGCCACGACCGGGTCGAGGAGTCGCTTCTCCTCCGCCGAGAACTGAATCTGAATCGGCTTGCCGACCGGGGGACCACGTTCGGCCTCGCGGACCTCCACCGTCACCCCTGCGAGGTCGGCGGTGGCCGCCCGGGCCCGCTCGAGGATCTCGTGTCCACTCATGGAGCGTTCATTTTCCTCGTGCATCTGCAGGTACATCCGCCCGATGGTGTCGTTGGCGTCGGTGAGTCCGGGCGTGCCGGCCCCGCCGCCACCCACCTGGGTCTGCAGCACGATGCTCTTGATGCCGGGTATGCCGATGATGCGGGCTTCTGCCTCGCGAACCAGGGTATAGGCTTCTGCCGCCGACAGATTGCCGCGCGCCCGGACGGCGACGCGGGCGCGGACCGGATCCCCGTCCGAGAAGAACACCAAGCCCTGCCCGAACTGACCGTAGGCGAAGTAGACACCGGCAAGAACCAGCACAACGAATAGGAGCGTGAGCCCGGCATGCCGGCATACCACGCCCAGGAACTTCGCATAGGCGCCGGTGAAACCCGGCAGGGTACGCGGATCGTCGTCTTCCAGACGCACCAGTACCCGTCTTGCCCGTTCGTCCCGCAGGCGCGAGCGACCGGCCAGGGCCCCGATGGTGGGGCCGAACAGCAGTGCGTAGATCAGCGAGCCGGCCAGCACGAAGAACACGGTCACCGGGAGGAAACTCATGAACTTGCCGGACACGCCGGGCCAGAAGACGAGGGGTAGGAAGGCGGCAAGGGTCGTGCCGATGGAGGCGGACACCGGCCAGAACATGCGCTTGGCTGCACTGGCGTAAGCGTCCCTAGGCGACACACCCTCGGCCATTCTGCGGTCGGCCAACTCGGTGACGACTATGGCGCCGTCGATCAGCATGCCGAGGCCGAGCAGCATGCCGAACATGACCATGAAGTTGAACGTGAAGCCGAGGATCCAAAGAGCCAGCAAGGCGAACAGGAACGACACCGGAATGGCAGTGCCGACGATCACACCGCTGCGTCCGCCGATGGCGGCGACGACGAGGACCATGACCAGTACCAGCGTGGTGATGATGTTGCCTTGCAGTTCCGTTACCTGGGAACGGGCAAAGGGCGCCTGATCCTGGGTGTAGATGAGGTCGAGCCGGTCGGGCAGCCGCGGGCGGAACCCTTCGATGACCTGCTTGACCGCGTCGACGGTGTCCACCACGTTGGCGTTCTGGCGCTTGTAGACGTTGAGCGAAATCGCTTGGTTACCGTTGGCGCGCGCGTACCGCTGGCGATCCTTGAACGTCCGGCGAATGGAGGCCACGTCGGCGAGGGTGACTACCGAATCGCCGTTTACCTTCACTGGCAGATCCCGGAGATCGTCGGCGGTTTTGATGAGTCCGGGGATCTTCACCGCCATGCGTCCGCTGCCGGTGTCCAAGGAGCCGGCTGCTATCAGCCGGTTGTTGCGGATCACCGTTCGGATGAGCTCTTCGGTGGAGACTTGGTACGACTCGAGTGCCGCCGGGTTGATCACAACCTCGAGAAGCTCCTCCCGGTGCCCCTGCAACTGTGCAGCGAGGATCGCCGGGAGGGTCTCGATGGCATCGCGCAGGTCTTGGGCGAGACCAAACACGACCCGCTCCGACACGCCGGTTTCCCGCCCGCCAACAAGGTTGACTTGGAGGATGGGGAAGTCGCTCGCGGTCTGTTCGAGAACCACGGGCTCGTCGGCCGTGGCGGGAAACTCCGGCTTGGCGCGATCGACGGCTTCGCGGACCTCCGCGAGAGCATCGTCCAGGTCGTGACTGGCATCGAATTCCACCAGCACGCGGGCAGAGCCCTCGTAGGCGAGCGCCCGCACCTCGTCCATGCCGTCGATGATCCGAAGTTCCGACTCCAGGGGCTTCAACAACAGGCGTTCGGCGTCCTCGGGGGAGATTCCTTCGTGCGCCACGGACACCATGAAGAACGGAACCTCGATGTTCGGTTCGGACTCGATGGGTATGGCGAAGCGCGCGACGACTCCGGCCAGCACGAAGAGCGCCATCACCGACAAGGTGGCGTGCGGGCGGTCGATCGCCGCGTCGATGAGGAAGTCCTTCAAGAAGGCTCCGCGAACTTGCGTTCCGATTCCGAACTACCGTGACAATCTGTGTGGCGTTGCCCCTTGCATGACGTACCGCAAAGCGAGGATGTGCCGCCCAGAAAACAGGCACTTGCGCGAAGTAAGCCGATCATAGCCTGTTGCCCTGCGATGCCGTGTTACTTTGGAAGCGGCACACTAGGTCGGCGACCCGGCGGGGTCTACGGAGGATCTACCGTGTTCCACCACGAGTGTTCGCCTCTTCGTCGGACTGTACTTGCGCCTCGACCCGTTGGCCGTCGACAACGAGCTGGTGACCCACGGTGATCAATGTCGCGACCGGGGGCAGCCCGGTCACCCACACACCATCCGGGTCGTTGCCGACGATGACGATGCGCTGGAACCGTGCCCGGTCATCGGCATCCACGAGGCGCACACCTAAGAGGCCTTCATCGTCCAGAACCAGTACGGCAGGGCTGATCCGGTGAGCCTGGACTTCGCCCACGACGATGTCGATTTCGGCGGTGGTGCCGCTCAGGAGCCGATGGTCGGGGTTGGACACGGTCACCTCGACCCGGTAGGTGCGGGTGGCAGTGTCGGCCTGGTGGCCGATGAAGCTGATCAAGCCACCAACGGTCTCACCACTCGTCAGCAACCCCGTGGCAGGCCGGCCGATGGACAGCCGACTCACCTCCCGCTCGGACACTTGGCCGACGAGCAGCATGGGGTCGAGGTCGACGATGCGGGCACAGGGCGTCGCTGGCTGGGCATAGTCACCTACTTCGAGCAACGTCAGTTCAACGACGCCATCGAATGGTGCGCGGATGAAGGTTCGCTCGAGGTCCAGCGCCGCCGCTTCGAGCTGCGCCTCGGCTGCCGCGAGGCGGGCCCTCGTCTGGGCGATCGCTGTCTCGGACTGGAACCCCCCGTCCTTGAGGCGCAGGCTGCCCTCGTGCTCGATTCGAGCTTGGTTGACGGACTCCTCCGCCTGTCGAATACGGGCTTGCCGGTCCTCGGTCGCGAGGCGGCACACGAGGTCGCCGGCATCGACCCGCGATCCCCGCTCCACGGGGCGTTCGACGACGCGTCCGACGGTTTCGGCGCGTAGCTCAACGGTGCGCTTGTTCTCGGTGTGGCCGCGAATCTTGACCCGTTCGGAAAACGGCTCGGCGCGCATCACGCGTGCCCTCACCGCCGTAGGTTCACTGTCCTCGTCGTCTCGCCCGACCTGCGAGTTTGCTTCCTCGATCGTTGGATGGTCGGCGATTGCGTCCAGACCGCCGATGAAGCCCGAGGCCAGCCAAAGGACCGTCCCGACGGCGATTAGCAGGGCGATGACGTACGACCTTCGCATGCGGATGCCCCCGAAGGATGCTACGGAAAGTAGCATAGGCGGCGATGCCGGGCGATAGGGTCGGGCAGGGCTCCTTTTCGGCGTCTTAGCACTCGGTGGGACGTTGGCGGATGCTCACCATTCCCCGGTATTGGGCATCGACGCCCACGGCTCCCGGGGCGGCAGCGGCGCGCCCGTCTGCAGCAGTTCGACGGAGATGTCGTCGGGGGAACGGACGAACGCCATGTGACCGTCCCTGGGTGGGCGGTTGATCGTCACACCGCCATCCATCAGTCGCTGGCACAGATCGTAGATGTTTTCCACGCGGTAGGCGAGGTGGCCGAAGTTGCGGCCGCCGCCCAGCGATTCGGGATCCCAGTTGTGGGTGAGTTCCACCTGTGCGTCGTCGTCCCCGGGTGCGGCGAGGAACACCAGCGTGAACCGGCCGGCCTCGTTGTCGATGCGTCTGAGCTCCCGCAATCCGAGCTTGTCGCAGTAGAAGTCGAGCGATGCGTCGATGTCGGCGACGCGAACCATCGTGTGCAGGTATTTCATGGTGTCTCACGCTGGGTGGCTTCACCGAAGCATATCCGATCACCTGCACGACGGGGACTGTAGCGGCCGGGGGCCGTCCAACGCGCTCGCCGCGCACCGTCCACCAAAAAAGACCCCGATCATGGATCGGGGTAGTGGTCAATAAGGGGATTTCACGGCCTGCGGAGGGAGAG
>VXPO01000022.1 GCA_009839505.1 Gammaproteobacteria bacterium | reverse complement strand
TTGGCGATTCCGCTTCGGTCCTACACCAAGCCGTTCATCGTCATGGCGGCGATCCCGTTCGGCATCGTCGGCGTGATTCTGGGCCACCTCATATTGGGAATTACCTTCACGACCACGGCCATCCTGGGCATCCTGGGCCTAAGCGGCGTCGTGGTGAACGATTCGCTGGTCATGATCGATTCCATCGATCGGCGGGTTCGCGACGGTACACCCGTACGGACCGCAATCATTGAGGGCGCCAAAGGCCGTTTCAGACCGATCATGCTGACCTCCGTGACGACATTCCTGGGCTTCATGCCTCTCATCCTCGAAACGGCCATTCAGGCACAGTACCTGCGCCCCTTTGCCGCGTCCCTGGGTTTCGGCATCATGATCACGACAGCCATCCTGATGGTGCTCATCCCGGCGCTGTACTCGATACGCCTAGGGTTGATTCGCGCTCCTGATCAGACTCCGGAGCCTGCGGCAACGACCTCCGCATAGACCGCTTCGGAAACATCGCATGCTGACTAACCTGTCCAGAAACCTTTGGCGCGCGCACCGCGGCTCGAACGTGAAGGGCCGCGTGGCCCGCTACGGCACGTGGTTCGACAGAAACAAAAGTGGCGACTACGACCACACGGAGACGGTCAACGACTACTACGACCTGTGCAGCGAGTTCATGCAGTTCGGATGGACCGAGTCGCTGCATTTCGCGCCGTTGAAGCCCGGAGAGAGCCTGGAGGACTCGATCATCCGCCACCAGCGGCTGATGATCGACCGCTTGGAACTGCGCGAGGGCATGACGATCGTCGACATCGGCTGCGGCGTCGGGGGGCCGATGCGCCGGGTGGCGCGCGAGTCCGGTGCGAAGGTCTTCTGTCTCAACAACAACGCACAGCAACTCGACAATGCCAGGCGGAAGAACGTCGAAGCGGGGCTCGACCACATGGCCGAATACATGAAGTGCAACTTCATGGACATGAGCGCCATCGACGCCTGCACTTTCGATGCTGGGTACGCGATCGAGTCAACATGCCATGCGCCAGACAAGCGACAAGCGTTCGCGGAAATCTACCGCGTACTCAAGCCGGGAGCATTGTTCTGGGGCCAGGAAATGTGCATGACCGACAACTTCGATCCCCACGACAGTCGTCACGAAGCCATCAAGAAAGATCTCATGCTAGGGATCGCGCTGCGCGACATCGCCACGTTTGCCGAAGTGAACCGTGCGCTTGAAGCGGTCGGATTCGAGGTCGTCGAGGCAGCTGATCGGGATGTCCAGGATGGCCCGAGCACACCGTGGTACCAGCCGATGCAGGGACGGCGCGGGACATTGCGCAGCGCGTTTCGCCGAACGCCCTTGGGGCGCAAGGCGATGATCGGCGCACTTAGGCTGGCCGAGGCGTTCCGCTACTTCCCGAAAGGTTCGACCGCAGTCGTTCAGTTGATGGATCGAACGGCCGATGCATACGTCGCTGGCGGCAAGTCGGGAGTATTCACGCCGCTCTACTGTTTTCTAGCCCGCAAACCGGCGTAGGAGCGTCCCTACCCAGCCACGCGCCGTCGCTCGTCTGGGGCGGTGCAACGTGCCATCGGTAGCCACTGCCGCTGCCTACTAGCCGGAATCTCCGGCGTGGCCGCCTCGTGCGGCGCGAAAAGTTCGGGCCGTGCTCGGGCCCATCACCCCCGTCGGGAACCGAATCCCGACGGGGCTTCGGTTTCGCGGCGGGCCTCGCTGCGCCAAAATTCGCCGACAGTGTAGGCGGGCTATAGGAGGCAGACATGTTGCAACGACATGAAGCCCTGCGTAGCGGCGCAAGGTCGACCGGAACTGGTAGTACGCCACCAAGCTCGGGATGGTGATCTTGACCGCGCTGGCGGCCGCCTACGTGGTCCACGCGACGCTCTTCTGAACGCGGAAAGGCCAGACGGCGGCGCCGCTGCCGGTTGCAGATATCCCCAATATTGGGGTCGCGAAACCGCGTGCGCGTCCCTACAGTTCTGAAAGGTCGCGACACGGATGGTCCGCGACACGGTGGTCCATGTCTCGGTCGTCGGTGCATTCGGGGACGAAGGACGTGGAGGGTGATCGTGAGCTCCAACAGATGTCATTGGGCGCGGCTGGGAATCTTGATCGCCTCGCTGGTCGCGTTGAGTTCTCTAGTCTGGATTGCAATGTTGCCCTCTGGAGGCGACACGCCCCCATCCGCAGCAGCGTCGCCGGAGCGAATCTTCGCTGCCGGAGCAGCACGAATCGTCGGTGAGAGCCAGGGCGTATTGCCGCCTCCGGTCGTGCAAGGCGCACGAAGTAACCAGATCGCAGCAATCAGCGTGGACACGGGCGCCGACCCGGCTCCCACGCCGCCGGATGGCTATTCGTTCGTCGATCACTTCGGCGACATGCTCAAGGCCCCAATCAGACAACAGAGCGTGGAAGACCCTGTGGAGGCGGCGCGTCCGGCTTGGCTGGATCCGATCAATTCCGTTCACGACCTGACGCGGCAGGCGGAGTCCGCAGGGCGCGACTGGTCTTTCGGTTGGATCCGCCTCGCAGCGGATTCGACGCGCGCCGAACTCGCCCAAGCTCTCGAAGGCACCAGAGCGGAGATTCTCGGGTCCTCGGGACGCATGATCCGAGCACGCCTCCCTCGCGATGCAGCCCAACTGGAGATGATTGCCTCCCTTAATGTGGTCGACGGCATCGGCACGACCCCACGGGAAGCGAAGCTTGCGGCGTTCGTCGACGATTCGATCAGCGATCCCTCCGGCCAGACACCTGTCTACGTGACGTTGTTGCCGGACGATCCAGACGGTCGCTGGCGCCGTAGCATGGAGAATCTAGGCGCGGTTGTCGGCGGCTATGACCCAGTACTGCGGGTTTATCGGGCGAATGCGAGTCCCGCTGTGATCGAAGCGCTGGCGGCAGCCGATTTCGTGCTCGCGGTTGAGCCCATTCCCCTGATTAGAGCCAGCCATGACACTGCGGTTCCTGCCATGGGCGCGGATGCCGTTCGGGCGGTTGGTGGCGAGCCGGGAGTCTTTTCTGGTTTCTCCGGCACCTCGGTGCCAATCGCCGTGATGGACACGGGGCTCAACATCAACCATCTGGACATCGGGACTCATCGCGCCAGCATTTGCGGCGCCAACTTCGCGGACAACTCTCGCTTGGGCGGCGAGGGGCCGCAGAACCAGGCCGATGACCTGTGGATCGACGCCGCCGGCCACGGAACACATGTCACCGGCACGGCCGTCGGCAACGGGTTTGCCGAGCCGCGCTTTGCGGGCATGGCACCCGGCGTGCGCCACATTCGCTTCGCCAAGGTGCTGGATTCTTTCGGTGTGGGTCTCGGGGATAGCGTGCAGCTGGGAATGGACTATCTCGCCACCGCGTCCGGCTGCAGCGAGGCGGGCCGAATGTCCGAGCAGGTCAAGCCCCTGATCGTCAACATGAGCCTCTCCGAATCCTCACCGTTTTTCGAGGGGCGCGACCTGAGTGCCCGTAAACTCGACTCTACGGTCTGGAACCATAGGCAGCTCTACGTCGTAGCGCAGTCGAACTTCGGCCCGGTCTCGTTTTCTGACTTCGGTGCGGCGAAAAACTCGCTGTCGGTCGGTGCTGCCAAAGATGATGGTGGAATCGCTTCGTTCAGCAGCCATGGGCCTACCGCGGACGGCAGGCTGGCCCCGAATGTTGTCGGCACCGGCGTGCGCGTGTACTCCGCACGGGGCGGAGGAAGCCGCGGAGGTTACCGCAGCCTCAGTGGGACGAGCATGTCCTCGCCTGCAGTTGCAGGCATCGCGGCTCTGCTCATGGATGCCGTACCTGCGCACAAGGAACAGCCCGCGCTCACCAGGGCCCGGCTGATGGCAAGTGCCATCAGGCCCGATCCGTGGCTTGCCGACGATGCCGCGTTCCCATCGGACAACACTTCCGGGCCGGGATCACTACAGGCGCTGTACGGGATGGGCAAGGTTTCTGCCCGTACCGCTGCGCTTAGCCGTGAGGGGTCGGAAGGGTGGGGGAGTGGAAGTGCGACAACAGAGCTGGAAGACGGCGAGTACGCCTACCACGACATAGAGGTGCCGGAGGGGACGAGTCGACTGGACGTGGTGATGACGTGGGACGAACCGCCTGCGGATGCCGTGGCAAGTACCGTCCTGAACGATCTTGATCTTTGGCTCGACCAGGATTCTGACTGCGAGATCGAGGCGTGCGGCGAGCACTCGTCCCGTTCGCGCGTGGATAGCGCCGAGTGGATCATCGTCAGGGACCCGGAGGCCGGCACCTACCGTACGAAAGTGCTCGCCCATCGCGTGTACACCGCCGCCCCGCGGGCTGCTGTTGCATGGACCATGATACGAGGAACGTCCACGCCCACGTTGTCGGTTGAAGCGGACAAGGAACGGATCGAGGGTGACGGCGAGCACGAACTTCGCCTTACGGTAACGGCGGATGCGTATGTCGCGGCAGGAGCTAGATTGCAGCTCGACTGCCGGACCAAGGGACAGTCGACCTGCAATGAGCTTGTCACGGTAAAACGCGCGACGGTAGTGCGCGAAGATGGTCTGGAGTCGAGCCCGGAGGATGAATCCCTGACCCCGGTTCCGGGGGGATATGCCCGGGAAGCCAAACCGATCAGTCTTGGGACGTGGATCTCGATCGGCGAAATTGCTGCGGGAGAGGAGCGGAAGGTCAATCTTGGCGTTTCCATTGATTCGGATCCAGGCAGCGAGGCTACCGCGCTGCATTTCACCGCGAGTGCCTGGAACGGCCGTGCGGGATCGGTGTCGGTAGGCGTCGGGTCCGCGGATGTTCCGGTAATCGAGAGACCCGCCAACGACGACTTCGCTGCGGCGAAGGCTATAGAAGGCGAAGAAGGCTCTGAAGCGCTGGATCTGCTGCACGCCACTCCGGAGCCGGGGGAACCGGATATCGACTCGTCGCGAGGCCGTCCCATGCGTTCCGTCTGGTACACGTGGACGGCCCCTGGCGACGGACCGTACCGCTTCAAGGTCCCCGTTCTTGCACGGGACTATCGCGCACGTGACGACATCGCGCGCTACGACCTTGTCCAGGTGTTCCAAGGCGATGAATTGGTCAGTCTTGAGGTGGTGGCCTCCTCGCTATGGCAGGTTTCGTTTTTCGCCGAAGAGGGACAGAAGTACCACATACGCGTAAGCGGTTCCTCCCGCGGAGCCGTTGTGGACCTCAGTTGGTCACCGGGTGGCCGCGCCGCGAACGACGATTTCGCGGACGCCGTCGCACTGGATGGCGAATCGGGTGGCACCGATGGCAGCAGTGCCGGCGCGACCCTGCAACCGGGCGAATCGCTGGGTGGACTGACGGCGACGACGTGGTTCCGATGGACGGCTCCCCGCGACGGGCTCTGGCTATTCGGGGTCCCAAATCCGAAAAAGGTCCTCGTCTTCGAAGGGGACGACGTTTCGGCTTTGCGCCTAGTCTCCAACTGGCCAGGATCGAGCGCCCGTCTCGTGGCCCGTGGCGGGCGCGAGTACCGCATCGCTGTTGCCGAAACCGACCTCGATGCTCCCCGGGGCTCGTACAGGCTCTCTTGGTATACCCAAAGCGAAGGTGCCTGGCGCGGGAACGACCGGTTCGAAGATGCGGAGCCAATGACGAGCGCGACTTCATCAGAGCACCGTGTTCACGTCGACGCTCATTCCACCGTCGAACCGGATGAACCTTCTGAGACTGGCGTGAGGACCAAGTGGTGGTTGTGGGAAGCCCCGGAGGACAATCTCTACACGTGGCGCATTGAGGGTTTGGGCGAGGCGGTGCCAATCTATCCCAAGCTGCGCATCACCATGTTCAGGGGTTCGGATCTCGAACTGGCTGCGCAGACCGGACCCGGGGCACCTTTCGAGTTCCTGTTGGACGCTACGGACGGAGAGCGGTATTGGATTGCGGCAGGGCTCGGAAACGGGCATCCGGCAGCGTACGAACTGTTTCGGGCCTCCGGAATGCTGGTCTGGGGCGCCACACCCGACAATGACGAGGTTGCCAACGCCGCGATGATCTCGGGTGCGTCCGGGTCAGTCTCAGGCTCGAACGCGTTCGCCACGGGGGCCAGGGGAGAGCGAAGCGACATTCTCGGCCGGTCGACCCTGTGGTGGACCTACGAAGCCCCTGCGACCGGCTGGGTCCGCTTTGCGGTGGATGGGGTTGGTTCGTGGGTGCTGGGCGTGCATCGCGACGCTGCCGACGGGTTCGGTGGTCTGGAAACCGTGGCGTCCAACCGGTGGCAACGAAACGAGCGCGAAGTCCTTTTCAAGGCCCGGGAGGGTGTCCGCTACACGATCTCGCTAGGGGTCAGCAGTGGTAAACGCGGCGGCGAGTTCACACTGCGCTGGGACGAAGCTGACGATCCGCGCTGGCTGCGCTACGTGGGCCGTCTGGCAGACGGCGATCGGGACGGGAACGGCAATCCGGTCGCGATACGCTCCCCCGGCGACCTGGCGAGTCCCGACAGTGGCGATGCGCTTTACCTGGCCTCAGGTATCGGCCTGCAGATTTTCGAGCCAGACCCAGCGACCGGCGAGCTCAACTACCTACAGTTGGTCGAGACCGACTTCGATCTTGCGCCCAGTTCGCTGTTGTGGGACTCATCACGAGATAGGCTGCTCGCCGACAACTGCGGAACATGGCGCTCGTTCGCCCCGGACGGAAACGACACGGAACTCGAGGATCTCGGTGAGCTGTCGGCGACGGCGGATCCGGCCAGGTGTGCCATCCATTTGCTGATGGCTGCCGATGGTTCGAGCCTGTACCGGGTCAGCTCGAATCACCTGGAGCACTTCGATTTCGAGGAAAGTGGGGGACTGCGGTTTGTGGAAGAAACCGATGTTGGCAATCGAGTCCACGCGGCAGTACTCTCCGGCGACGGAGAGCATCTGTACGTAGTGTCCAATCGACTGCTGGTATTCGAGAGAAACGCGGAATCCGGCGAACTCACCCAAACGGACTTTGAATCGACACTAATCCACTACGGGGTTGCCTCGGGCCCACCACGGCGGCCCCTGGCGATTACCGATGACGACGCGTACCTGTTCGTATTCGACAGATACGGCGCCCGGGCGATCCTCTTTTCGCTTGAGGACCCATTGAACCCTGAGCGGCTGTCAGAGTTGCCGCAGTTCTGGCAGATCTGGTCGGGGACTACCGTGGCACGAACGAACCGGTGCCGGTTCGCTGACACCCGGGGCGAAGATCCCGTTGTCGACGTCTTATGTCCGGGTGTGGCATACACCGCGCATTGGGATCCTGAAGTCGGCGAGCTTGGCGGAACGGATCACCTGAGCCCAGTTCAGTCGGACCGCTTCAATGGCGTGCCGATACCCGAATTCGATTCTCCCACGGGTTTCGCGGTGAGCTCCGACGATCGATACGTGTATCTCGCCACGCCCGGCGACGGCATCCTGACCTTTGAACGCGGTGCCCCTCCCGATGACGCGACCGCCGGTCCTGACCTGGTGGTAGATGCATCAGTCGACAACGCGAATCCAGAGTCCGGCGCAACATTCACGCTGAGCGCAACGGTCCACAACAGGGGCGACGACGAATCCGGGGTCACAACGCTGCGGTTCTACCGTTCTGTAGATTCCTTGATTGTCAGCAACGATGCGGAGGTTGGATCGACTGCGATAGCCGCCATTGCGGCGTCTCGGACAAGCGATCACTCGATCGGGTTGACAGCGTCTGAAGATGCAGGCACTTACCATTACGGAGCCTGCGTTGACAGCGTGACCGACGAGAGCAATGTCGGAAACAACTGCTCCGCCGCGGTGGCAATCACGGTGGCCGGCGGCGACGAGCCGGATCTGGTGGCTGAATCGCCCTCGGTCAGCGACGAGACTCCAGCGCCGGGAGGCACGTTCACGCTGAGCGTCGTGGTCCGCAACCAGGGAGACGGTGCCGCATCAGACACCACGCTGCGATATTACCGCTCGTCCAACACCACGATCACCGGCCGCGACGAGGAAGTGGGTACGGACGCCGTAGATGAGATCGCCGCTTCGGCGTCCAGCAACCAGTCGATCGATCTCACCGCCCCGAGTGACGCCGGGACCTACCACTACGGCGCTTGCGCGGACGATGTGGCGAATGAGGGCGAAGTCGAGAACAATTGCTCCACTGCCGTCACTATCACGGTAGCGGACTACCTCCCATCCACATCTGCGCGTGGTTTGCCAAGCCAGTCCCCAACCACGGCCTCCTCTAGAGTTCGACGATCCGAGATGTGATCAGAGGGAAAGCCAGTGGCATCAGCGCGAAGCACATCTCGCAAGCCGAAGCTCAAAAAGGCTGCGGGTGATCCTCGCGCCCGTTGAGTGACAGACGCGGTACGTAGAGTTGGTCGCGGATGCGCAAAATCGGCCTCCGGGCCTGCGGCGGCAAGCGTTTCGGTAGGAAGACGTGGCTGGGCCGGAGGCGAACCCCGGCGCACAGCGATAGCGAAGCGCCGGGGACGGCTTTGGGGCGCTACGGGTTGTTTCTTGCGCGTCCGCGATCCGACTACCGTCTTCGGGCTTCTCCGACACGGACCGACATGCCGTCTGTCGCGAACCGGATGCCGCCCGTGACGGCCAACTGGCCGTCTTCGAGCTCGCCCGTCACAAAGACCTCGTCGTCGATACGTTGCAGGACTCGAACCGGCACTATCCGCACCGTGCCGTCGTCGCGAACCATCCAGATCTCATCGTCCGCCTGCAACGCGGCACGGCGCACCTTG
Source organism: Gammaproteobacteria bacterium (assembly GCA_009839505.1). Classification (GTDB taxonomy): domain Bacteria; phylum Pseudomonadota; class Gammaproteobacteria; order Pseudomonadales; family Azotimanducaceae; genus VXYL01. The sequence continues at coordinate 31,480 of VXPO01000022.1, read as the reverse complement.
AAGTAGTCGGCCGGCGCCAACCCCTCGATGGCCACCTCCACGAATTTGCCCACGAGGAGCGGCGGGGTCGTGTCCAGAGTCGCTGCCGACACCGTGGAAGCACCCGGCGCAAAGGGGTCCGGCACATGGACAATCACGTCGATGGTGCGGGTCTCGGCATCGAGGGATGCGTCCGCCCGGTCAACGTATCCCCGCCAAGCATAGGCGACACCGCCGTACTCGGCGAACACGACGGCGACGACGCGCTGGCTTTCCGCTTCGTACTGCCAAAGCCGGGGAATCAACGCCGCGTCCGCATCGGAAAGAGGTACCACCACCTCCACCGCATCCGAGGAGAACAACCTGCCCACCGACTGGCCCGGCGCCAGCAGCTGTCCGACGTCCACCGACTCGTCGTGTACGACGCCGTCGAACGGCGCCATGACCGAGGTGCGCGACAATGCCAGTTTGGCCTGCGCCAAGGCGGCTTCCTCCCGAGCCAAGGCGGCCTCCGCCGCCTTCAACTGGGGGACGTGCAGCGTTAGCGGATTCGGCTTGGTCGACGCGTCCTCGCCTTGCCTCTCGGCGTAGCGCTTGTACTGGGCCTGCGCGATCGCCGCGTCCTCGCGAGCTTCGAGGAGTGCTACCTCCCGGACGGCCAGGGAGGCTTCGGCCTCGCGTACGCCGAACTCGTAGTCCGTCTCTTCGAGACGGAACAGGGTCTGCCCGGCCTCGACGCGACGACCGCTGACGAAATCCTTGTCCACCCAAGCCACCCGACCACCCACCTGCGGCGCGATGTCGACCTCCGCGCTCGGACGCACCGTCCCCGCGCCTCGCACTGGGATCGGCCCGGTGCCGGCGACGATACGCGCGGTGTTGACGTAGGGAACCTGCGAGGGCGGCTCGTGCGTCTCCGGCTCCGGGGCAAGCGACACCATCAGCGTGGCCACACCCACGGCACCGGCAATCACGGCGATGGCGACCAGATAGCCCGTCCTCTTACGCACCCCGGTCTCCTTCTGCGCGTTCACCTGCGAACACCGGAGGCTCGTCAACGTCGCTGTTGGCGGCGGCGTCCAGTCCTTCTGCGTTTGACGACCAAGCACCGCCCAAGGCACGGTGCAGCGCAAGCCGCGCATACGCCAAATCGCGCTCCGCGGCGGCATGCGCAGCCTTGGCGCCAACGTTCATCTGCGATGCGGCGAGAAACGTCATATAGTCGCCAATGCCGGAGGCGTAGCGCTGCTCCTGCAGCGTTGCCTCCGCTCGCGCTTCTTCCGCGAAAGAGGTCACCAGAGCCATGCGGTGCCGGTTGGATTCCAACCGGGCCAAAGCCGCTTCGACCTCCACGGCGGCCCTCGCCACGGCGTGGCCGTAGGTTGCCGTGGCTTCGTCCAGCTGGGCTTCAGCAAGCGCCACATCGCCGCGCAACCGGCCGCCCTGGAACACGGGGGCGAGCAGATTCGAACTCAGGTTCTGGAACCACTGGTCCGGGTCGAACCAGTCGGCGGTGTCCGGACTCTGCAACCCGATTGTTCCGGAAAGCGACAACGAGGGCAGCAACGCGGCCCGACGAGCACCCAAGGCGAACCGGGCACCTGCCAATCGTTGCCGTGCCGCGGCGACATCGGGGCGCTGCGCCAGCGCTTCGGCCGGCACACCGGTCGGGGCGTGCGCCATCGTCGAAATTGGCATCGTGTCGGGTAGCGTACCAAGGAGGCCCGGTTGTTCCCGTCCTCCCAACAGGACCTTGAGCCTTCCCTCGGCGTCGGCCAGGCGCTCATTCACCCCGGGCAACGACGCCTCGGCATCCGCGAGATTCCGCCGGAGCGCGTAGACATCCTGAATGTCCCCAACGCCGCGGTCGTAGCGTTCCTCCGCAAGCGTTGTCCACTCGCTGAGAATCTCGACCGTCTCCCCGGCGAAGCCGCGCTGACGTCGCAGATCGACAATCTCGACGTACGTCGCCACCGTCTCGGTGACAACCCCCATCCGGGCCGCGCGATAGTCCGCTTCGGAGGCTTCGCGCTGCGCGCCCGCTGAAAGCGCCGCGTTCCGGTCGCGGCCCCAGAAGTCGACTTCATAGGCGACGTCGACCCCTGCCGAATAGGTGGTCTGGTCAAGTCGATCCGGCAGCGAAACGCCGAACGCCGCGAACGCGTCGGGGCCCAACCCAAGCTGCTCCAACTGGGCCCCGAGGCCCGCGTTGGTCGGCACGTCAAACCCGACGGCACCGAGGGACGCCCGAATCATCGGTAAGCGCGCAGCAGTGGCGACCCGCGCCCTGGCGCGAGCCTGTTCCACCCTCGCAACAGCCGTCGCGAGATCGAAGTTGGACTCCAGTGTCGCCTCGACGACACGGTTCAGCACGGGGTCGTCGAACGACTCCCACCACGGGAAGGGCTTGTCCAATCCAACCGACTCGCGTATCCCCGAGTCATCCCGATCTTGCCCTAGCCAGCCGGTCGTCAGGGAGGACAGCACGGAGCATCCCGCGGACATTCCGATCGCGCCCGCACCCGTCGCCAAGACGACAACGCCGATAGCACCCTTCGACCGAAGCACGAGCCCCCCTGCGGCTCTCAAGATCGGTTGAACGGACATCGGCAGGAAACCACCTACAACGAGGCGAGTACTCTGCGCGTCCGCCCCGCGATATTCGCGTTCTCCGGATAGAACTGGCTGCAGTAGCGCCGGTACAGCATGATTTTTCCGTCCTCGCGATTCAGTACGGGCTTCGGACGGAAGATCCGTCTATTCCAAATGGGAACGTCCTGTTCAACGTCCTTCACCTGGCCTTCGAGCAGCATGTAGTTCATCAACTTCGCCCTCGTACGCTTAGGGACAAAGCTAAGACCGAGGACAGCCCGTCGCACATGATCGGTCTCCTCCGTCTGATTCGCCAAAACCAGATCCATGTAGGTACCGTCCAATGGCGTTGCAAGAACCCAGAACCGGGACTTGAACGGAATCGTGTGCTCCGCTATGTCCACGGACGAGTAGCCCATACCGTACACGTTCGTAACGACAGACACGTCGAATAGGAACTTCATGCCCAGAACGGAGCGTTCGCGCTTGAAGGCGAACGCGCTCATCAGATGCGCACCATCGACCGTCACGGAACCGACCTGATGAACGTCGAAGTACCCGTGGATGTGCGAAAAGTGGGCAAGATCGACGGAGTTCTCGGCCGTGTGCTCCGGGTGGGTGGTTAGGCGGAATTTCCGGAGACCCACGGCGGTCCAGCCTTTCTCGTCACGCCTATCGAGGGGTAGTCTGAAATACGGCGGCTGGCCAACGGAACTCCACCAGCCGAAGACCAAACCATTGATGTCCTGGGTCTCAAACCGCCTCAACTTTGCATTGCGCGGCGGCGGGGCATTTGGCGTGGCGACGCACTGGCCCGTGGCGTCGTACTCGAAGCCGTGGAACGGGCAGACCAGCCGCCCATTGCGCACACAGCCACCTGTCTTCGGGCCGAGGTGCGACCCCAGATGCGGACAGTAGGCATCGGCCACGCATACCGCACCCTTGTCGTCGCACCACGCCACGATTTCTTGCCCGAGCCATTTCCGCTCAATCAGGGTCTGCTTGCGTATGGCATCCCGGCTTGCAACGAAATACCAGCCGTCGGGAAACGGCGAGGTAGGAACACCTCTCGACTCTGCGCTGGTCAAGGCAGATGCCCTTGTGCACATAACACCGCGACTGTAACAGAGAGCCCATTGAGCCGCACAAACCGGGCGGGCGGGCCGACCAGGCGAGAGCGACCGACATGAAACACCAGTCGATCCTACAATCCCGTCACGCGGCTGCCCCGCTATCATGTTGCGGGCGATCCGCACCACACGAATAGCGGCGGAATTTCAACAATTGTTGCGCTACGGGAGCATTGACCATGACCATCCCCATCACAGCCTTGTATGCCGCGTTACTGGTTGCGGTTCTTGTCTGTCTGACGACCCGGATCGGATTGCTGCGGGCCAAGACCGGCATTTCTATCCTCGACGGCGGGAGCAAGCAGGTCGCGGTGGAGATGCGCCGACATGGCAACTTCGCGGAGCATGTGCCACTGCTGATCGTCCTGATGGCCATCGTCGAGGTCAACGGAGGCAATCCCCTTTTCCTGCATGTGGTCGGTCTCGTGCTGGTCATCTGCCGTATCGCACACCCGCTGGGACTGCACCCTGACCGAGTTCAGACGCCGCTGCGCCTAGTCGGCGCTGTTGGGACATCGCTGAGCACAATCGCGCTTGGCCTCATGGCACTCCTGCAAGGAATCGCGGCGATCTAGTGTCGACAGGGAAGCTCTAGTTCCGCTCGCCTACCCGCGCAAACGCCCCCACATCGGCCACCATCACGTCCCGATTCTCGTTGACGAGCAGAAGCGTCTCGGCATCGTCCCAGGTCACGGCTTCCAACTGCTTGACCATGCGCGGATCCAGGTCCAGCTTCCATGCCCGGGAAGAGAACCAGTCGTCGCCGACGCGGGGCTTTTCGAATACCCAAAGCGCCTCGTAGGCCGAGACCGCGAGCCTTGAACCGTCGGGCGACAGGTCGGCACCCGTCGCCTGGTCGATGTCGTCCCGCAAACCCACCAAGGTCAGCACGTTCTCCCGGTCCGTGAACGCCGTGTCTAGGCGGTAGAGCTTCGCCCCGGGTTCCCGACTGCCGACCTGTCCGGGGCGGCGGTGCTTGGTGATGAAGTAGAGCTTGCGGTCGGCGACGAACACCGCTTCGCAGTCGAAGTGCCAGCGTTCGGCCGGATGGTTCTGCTGGTCCGGGTAGCGAACCGGCAGAAAGTTCAAGGCGCGCATCCGCGGGATCGCCAAGGGATCCGGTTCGTTGACCACGTAGACGCCAAGATCCCGCCGGGCATTGCCATTGTTGCCCACGTCAGCGATGTAGAGAACACCGTCGGCGAGCGCGATGTCCTCCCAGTCGAAGTTCCAGGCATTGTCGATGCTGTGGCCAGGCCAGTCGGACTCGGAAACACGCATGTAGGGCGGTCGCAAGACGTTGGCATCGGCGTCGATCGCGAACAGGCGGGCCTCGTCGCCGCTGTCGTTGTGCACCCAGTAGAAGTCGCCCCGTTCGGACTTGACGATGCCGCTAACCTCGTCGAGCGCTTCGTGCGTGAGACGACCGATGTACTCGACCGGCTCCGCGGCACCCCCCGAGCCCCCATAGGCAACGCCCGACACCAAGAGCGCCACGATGGCGCGGTTGCTCATGCGTCGATGACGTAGCGGATCATCACCCGCGAACCATCCACCAGGCCGTCCTTGAACGCCTGTCCCCACCGGGACCAGCCGCTCGCGGCGTACTTTTCGCCCATCGCCGACAACACCACGGCATGCACCTCGGGATCCGATTCGATCGAGGCCGTCGCCATGAGTTCCGGGGCTTGGCGGAAAGCGCCGTCCGCTCGCTGCCACAAGCCGAAGTCGCCGACCCACATCCGCGCCCTGTTCAGACCCTTGCCGACCGCCTCGGCCCGCCAGGCATCCGGCGGCGTCACCACGAAGACATCGCCGTCGTGATGCGAAAACCAGATCTCCGCCTTGCATCGGCTCTCCCCGCCGTCGCTCTTGATCGGCGTGATGTAGACGAGTGGCGAGGTCTCGAGCGGATCGTCCGATGTCGAGGAGTCCGCCGAGGTGTCGGCCGCCGAGGTGTCGGCGCCCTCGCTGGCGAATGCGCTGCGAGCCAGCAGCCGCATCGCCGACGCGATGGTCATGCCGAGAACCCAATCTCTGCGTGTCGTCATGGCAAGTGTCCTTGTCCCGGAAGTGTGGTGAGGTTCAATATGCCCGCGGGTACGAACGGGATGCAACTCACGCCAATGGAAAGACTGGCACACGGCTTCGGCCTCATCGAAGGCCCGGTTTGGATTCCCGGCCGGGGACTGGTGTTCAGTGACGTTCACGGCGGAGGTGTCCACTGTCTCGGCGGCGACGGCACCGTCGCGACCGTGTTCCCGCATCGCCGCGGCATCGGCGGCATGGCCGTACATGCCGACAGCGGCCTCGTGGTGGGCGGGCGCAACATCGCCTTCAAGAGCTTTGCCGGGGGCGACACCGTGGTACTCCTCGACCGCGACCCCGAGCACGGCAACGTCGGCTACAACGATCTGACCACCGACCCTGCCGGCCGCATCTATGCCGGTTCCCTCGGCAGCCCGGTGTTCGAGGCGGGCGAGCAGCTTCCCGGCAGCCTGCATGTGATCGACCTCGACGGCACGGCACGTGTCGTCGCCCGGGATGTGCTCCTTACCAATGGTCTGGGACTCTCACCGGACGGCCTGACGCTCTACCACTCCGACTCGAGGCGGCAGACCGTGCATTGCTACGACGTCCACCAAGACGGCGACCTCGGAGAAAAACGCACGTTCGCGGAGCTTGACGACGGCGCGCCGGACGGCCTGGCGGTCTCGTCCGACGGCGCGGTGTGGGTTGCCGTGGCCGGTGGCGGATGCGTTGCGGTGTACGCGCACGACGGCACCCTACGCGATCGCATCGCCGTTCCGATGCCGATGTGCACCAGTGTCTGCTTCGGCGGCACCGACCTCCAGGACCTCTACATCGTCACCGGGTCCGACGGCGTCGAGGGCGACCGCGAGGGATCGGTGTACAGGATACGAGTCGCCGTCGCCGGCCTACCGGTTCCCGTCGCCCGGATCAGGGTTCCATGACCGCGAGCGCGAACGGCTCCTCAACGTGACGGGCGAAGGGCGAACGACCCCTACACGCCACTGCCCAGAACACGCCTACTCGTCGTCCAGCAGCTTCACCGTACCAACGTCGCCGTCCACGGTGATCTCTTGGCCGTGCTTGATTCGCTGGGTGCTGGTCCCTGTCCCCACCACCGCCGGGATACCGTACTCCCGGGCAACGATGGAACCATGGCCCAGAATGCCGCCCATGTCCGTGACCAGCCCGGATGCGTGCGCGAAGAGCGGCGTCCAGGCGGGATTGGTCATCGGGCAGACCAGGATGGAACCAGGCCGCATCTGATCAAACTCGGCCGGCGAGTTGATGAGGCTCGCAGGCGCGGTGATCGACCCGGGACTGACAGGCACGCCGACCATCGTATCCGAGTTCGGGTCTTGGACGAACTGGGTCTCCTTGAACCTGACGCCCGGATCGTCGCTCGCATCGAAGGGCACCGTGCCCGGAGGATGCAAGCGCTTGCGCGCCTCGCGGAGCTCAAACCTCTCCTCGGCACGCTGGCGAAGTTCGGCAACAGTCTTGTTTTGCTTGCGGGCGGCGGCCGCTTGCTTGAGTTCGGCGAACTCGAGATAGAAGACGTGGTCTCGATCCGGGAGGGTGCCGACATCCGTCAGCCGCTGGCCCAGTTCCAAGGCCAGGGGCCGCAACGCGGGCCAGGCCTGGTACAGGTAGAACATCACCTCTTCACGAATGAAGTAGAAGCGGTGAGTGAACCAGTGACGGAAGCGGAACTGCCAGTATTGCAGGCCGTCGAGTAGCTCGAGGATGTCCGCCATCGCCTTCTCGCGCTTTCTAGTCGCCTCGGTCTCGTGGTTCCTGGGGTTGTAGTCCTTGTCCGAGACCATCGTCTTCAACGTTGCCAGGAGCCCGGAAGGATCCTCGAGTGGCAACGGTTCAGCGAAATCCAGGCTGTAGCCCAGGTGACCGTAGATGTCGAGATAGCCGTTGATCGCCTCGACAATCGGTGTGGCTGCGGGGTTGGCCTCGAGGGTCTGCATCAACCGTTTGGCCGGGGTCGTGATGACCAGTTCCGCCAGGGCTTCATCCTCGCGGATCTGGCTCGCGATTTTGAACAGGTGCTCGTTGGCCTCCATGGTCTTACCACCGAATCCGGACAGGAACTGACCGCTGGTGAAATGGTGGTCGGGCAGGGTTTCGCGTAGGAACGCCTGCAGTTGATCGTCGGTCGACTTGGCCACACCGAACGTGTGGCCGCCGTTGCCACTCCAGAAACTGCCGCCGGCGATGGACAGTTCGCGGATTCCGGTGAGCAGTTGCTCGTCGGACGCTTCTGCGACGTCCACCTGCTCCCACTTTTCCCGGGTCGCGAGGATCATGGGTTTCGCCCAGTCGTAGAAATCCTTGATCTGGTTCTCGTTGACCTGGGTCCGGTTGAACGCACCGAAGGTTGGGTTCTGGCTCTCCGGCTTGGTGACGAGGGCAGTGACGTCGTTGAGTCCCGAGGAAGCCGCCCAGTCCTCGTAGGCCGAGCGGTCCTCGTCGGAGAGCGAATCAAGGAACAGGCCGATGTCGTGTTCGGCCATTTCGACCTGTTGAGCTGCACCAGGCCGATGTGACGGTATCGCGCCGCGCTTCATTCGCTCGCTGAGTTTCTTCCCGGCTCGAGTGGCGCGATCCGCGTATCCCTCGGCCTGGGCCTCTTCCGCATCAGCCTTGATCTCGGCCGCATCCATTTCCGCCTCGGTCATCGCTTCGGTGAGCCGTTCCTTGCGCGCCTGGATGATGAAGGGCCAGTCGAAACGCTGATAGGCATAGCCGTTCATGGAGATGAACATCGGGCCGCCGCCTTCCATGATGCTCTTTCGGGGCTCGCCGTCCTTGCCGGTCTCCAGACCCACCCAGAGATACATCTCGTCGAACAACGGCGTGCAGGGGTCCGGGATGTTCTCGACGATCTGCCGGCGCGCGAGGATCTGCGCGGGCGGCGGCGGCTCCCACTCGACCTCGATGGGCTGCGGGGGCAGGTTGGTGATGGGCCGCGACTGCAGCATGTAGAGCCGGCCGCCGGCGTAGGCCCACTCGATGTCCTGGGGAACCCCGTCGAAATGCGCCTCGGCCTTGAGCGCGAGGGTGACCAGTTCCTTGATGGCTTCGTCGGTCAGAGAGGACTCGCCGCGTTCATCTTCGGCGATGTCTTCGAGCTTCGTGCCCTGGTCGCCGTCGGAGACGATCTTCTGTTCCTTGGCGCCGATGATCGTGTCCGTGGCTTGCATGGTTTCGCGATCGACCGTGTACGTGTCGGGCGTCACCTGGCCGCCGACGACGGCTTCACCGAGGCCGAAGCTGGCGTTGATGATCATCTCCGAGCGCTCACCGGTGGCCGGGTTGGCGGTGAAGAGAATGCCGGACACATCCGACTCGACCATCAATTGGACAACGACCGCCATGGCGACCGCATCGTGCTCGATGCCCATCTCGTGACGGTAGGCCATGGCCCTGGGCGTCCACAGGGATGCCCAACAGTTGCGCACGGCTGCGACGACTTCCTCGGCACCGCGTACGTTGAGGTACGTGTCCTGCTGGCCGGCGAAGGACATGTCGGGGAGGTCCTCGGCGTTGGCCGACGAGCGCACGGCCACCGGCGGGTTGTCGCCCTCGATACCTTCGTAGGCGGCAGTGATCTCCGCCGCCATCGTTTCGGACATGGCGTCAGACCGGAACAGCGCTTGGATCGCCTCGGAGGCGTTGTCGAAGGACAGCGTGAACTCGCCGATCGTCGGTTTGGCCAGTTCGATGATCCTCGCCTGCAGATCGTGGTCGGCAACGAAGCGCCGATACGCTGCGGTCGTCACGTAGAAGCCGCCGGGGACGGCGAGTCCCGCATTCGCCATCTCCGCGAGCGAGCGGCCCTTGCCGCCGGCCACTTCCAGGGTGGCCTCGCGGGTATCGATGGGCAGGATGTTCGTGTTGGTCATGTAGCTACGGTCCTCGACTCTCTTTCAGTTCGCATTCGTGGTTGAGATAAGCAATGGGCCGAAGATTCCCGAACCGCAACCGCCGCGTCGAACGCGGTCCAGCCCGGCATTCGGGACTTCCAGCAAGCGCACATGATAGAGCGTGGGGGCCACGGGTCGAAATCGGGGTTCACCCAAACACGCGGTTCGGGTCGCCACCGCCCGTTCAAGGTCGCCGGCTGTCAATGCACAAGAGATTCCCGAACGGCAACGCATCGTTACCGACGCGGCCGGGGACGGCTTCGGGGCGCTACGAGTCGTCGTCCGTGGTGGGCTCGCCGAGGAGTCGGTTCATGGACTCCATCAGGTTAACCGGCAGCGGGAACACGATGGTCGACGACTTTTCGCCAGCGATCTCGGTCAGCGTCTGCAGGTAGCGCAGCTGCATCGAGCCGGCCTCGCTGGACAGCCGCGCCGCCGCGTCCGTCAGCCGCTCGGCGGCTTCGAACTCGCCATCGGCATGGATGACCTTGGCGCGCCGCTCGCGCTCTGCCTCGGCCTGCTTGGCGATGGCGCGAATCATGCTCTCGTCGATGTCGACGTGCTTGATCTCGACGCTCGCCACCTTGATGCCCCACTGGTCGGTCTGCTGGTCGAGGATGGTCTGGATGTTGTTGTTCAACCGCTCCCGCTCCGCGAGCAGCTCGTCGAGCTCGTGCTGGCCGAGTACCGAGCGCAACGTCGTCTGCGCCAGTTGGCCGACCGCTTCGATGTAGTTCTCCACGTTCAGCACCGCATGGTCGGGGTCCAGCACCTTGAAGTAGAGCACTGCGTTCACCTTGACGGACACGTTGTCCCGGGTGATGAGATCCTGGGACGGCACGTCCATGACGATGGTCCGAAGATCCACGCGCACCATCGACTGCAGGATGGGGATGATGATGATCAGTCCCGGTCCCTTGACGCGCTGAAAGCGGCCGAGCAGGAACACCACGGCCCGCTCGTACTCGCGCAGGACGCGAAACGCGCTCGCAAGGACCGCCAAGACGGCCGCGATGACGATTCCGAAGAAGATCTGAGTCATTGGTCAATCCTTCTCTACTGTGGTTTCTCGACGATTGCCGTCACGCCGTCGAACGACGCGATGGTCACGCGTGTGCCTTTCTCGAACACCTCGTCGGTATCGCCTTCGGCCTGCCAGACTTCGCCGAAGGCACGCACACGGCCCTTGCCCTTGAAGTCCTCGACCACCTCGGCGCGCCCGCCAACCATGCTTTCCTTGCCGGAAGCGGCTCGCGCTCGACGCGCCCGGACCGCAGCGCCGAGTACAAAGACGACGAGGCCCACGGACAGCGCCGCGAACGCCGCGATGACCGGCTTGGAGATCTGATAGGCGGGCAGATCGGTATCCATCAGCATGATCGCCCCCACGACGAAGGCGATCACACCGCCCACGCCGAAGACGCCGAAGCTCGGCGTGAAGGCTTCGGTGGCGAGCAACCCGATGCCGACGACGATGAGTGCGAGGCCCGCGTAGTTGATCGGCAGCATCTGCAATGCAAAGGCACCGAGGAGCAGGCAGATGATCCCAGTGACGGCGCCGAACCCCACGCCAGGACTGTAGAACTCGAATAGCAACCCGTAGAAACCGAGCATGAGCAGAAACAGGGCGACGTTGGGATCGGTGATGACGCCGAGCAGCTCGTAGCGCCAATCGGGCTCGATGAACTCCACGTCCGCGCCGCTCGTTCGAATGACGACATCCATACCGCCCGCATTCACCGTGCGGCCGTCCACCATCGCGAGGAGTTCGGGCAGGTTCTCGGCGACATGATCGATGACGTTCATCTCCAACGCCTCGGCAGCGGTGAGATTGGCCGCATCGCGAACCGTGGCCTCGGCCCACTCGACGTTGCGTCCGCGCAGTTCCGCCAACCCCTTGATGTACGAAACCGCGTCGTTCAACACCTTGCGGTCCATAGCCGTCCGCGGCGGTTGTTCGCCGGTTGCCCCGGGATCGTCACCCGACTCGTCCGTCTCGCCCTCACCATCGCCGGGGTCTCCCAATGGATCGGGCGCGGTCGGCAACGGCAACGGTGAACCCTCGCCGCCGATGCTGACCGGCGTCGACGAGCCGATGTTAGTGGCGGGCGCCATGGCGGCGACATGGCTCGCATACATGATGTAGGTACCTGCACTGGCGGCGCGCGAGCCGTTGGGCGCGACGTAGGTGGCGACCGGAACGCGGGACGCGAGTATGGCCTTGATCATGTCGCGCATGGACTTGTCGAGTCCGCCCGGCGTGTCCAGGCGAATCACCAACAGGTTGACGCCCTCTTCGTCGGCGCGATTGAGAGCGCGGATGAAGTAGTCGGCGGAAGCGGGTCCGATGACGCCCTCCAGTTCCACCACCCAGATCCGGGAACCGGCGACCTCGTTGCCTTCCCCGGCCTCTGCCCCGGCCTCTTCCCCGGCCTCTTCGCCGGCCTCTTCCCCGGCCTCTTCCCCGGCCTCTTCCGCGAACGAGACCGCGCCGAAAACGAGCAGCGTCGCGAAGAGGAAACTCAATATCGGTCGAGCAGGCACGTCTTCTCCTTCAATCCGGTGACAGCCCGCGTTCGGCCAGCCAGGCCCGGTCGAACAGACGCGACTGGTACTTTGCACCACTGTCGCACAGCATCGTCACGATGACATGGCCGGGGCCGAGATCGCGCGCGACCTTCGCGGTGCCGCACAGGTTGATGCCCGTGCTCGATCCGAAGAACCAGCCCTCCTCGCGCAATAGCCGGTAGACCATGACGACCATTTCCTGGTCCGTCACCTGCACCGCATCGTCTACCGGTGTCCCCGCGAGGTTGTCGGTCGCACGGCTGCTGCCGATCCCCTCGGTGATGGATGGACCCTCGCTCATCACGGCCTCGCCCGTGGTGATGTAGCTGTAGAGCGCACTGCCCATGCAGTCGGCGAGAACCGTCCGCACTTCCGGGTTGCGTTCCTTCAGGAACATGGCGACACCGCCGAGCGTCCCGCCGGTGCCGACGGATGACACGAACGCATCCACCTTGCCGTTTGTCTGGCCCCAGATCTCGGGGCCCGTGGACTCGTAGTGCGCCAGGCGGTTGGCGGTGTTGTCGAACTGGTTCGCCCAGACGCCGTTGGGAATGCTCGCGGCATAGCGCCCGGCCTGCTTCTGGTAGTTCATCTCGTCGATGTAGGGTGCCGGGGGCACCGGTCGCACCTCGGCACCGATGGTCCTCAGGATGTCGATCTTCTCCGGCGACTGGTTGTCGGGAATGTAGATGACGCAGGGATACCCGCGTGCGTTGCAGATGTGGGCGAGGCCAATGCCGGTATTCCCGGCCGTGCCTTCCACCACCGTGCCGCCCGGCCCGAGGTCGCCGCTCTTCTCGTGTTCGCGGATGATCCACAGTGCAGCGCGGTCCTTGACCGAGCCGCCGGGGTTCATGAACTCCGCCTTGCCGAGAATCTCGCAACCCGTCTCCTCCGAGAGTCGGTTCAGGCGGATCAGCGGCGTGTTGCCTACCGCGTCGGCGAAGTCGGTGGCGATCTGCATCGTCGGTACCGGGCCGGTGACATTGGGAGTTTGTAGGCTTGCCGCGACCGCGGCAAGTGCCTCGACAGGGTGATGGGTCGGTGGCGTCAAGGCTGGACGCCGAGCCCGCGAGGCTTCTTGGCGGCGCTAGGAGACGTGTTCGACGACTAGACACGACTATACTGCTCGTTCGAACGCGCACCGCCGGACACGCCACGCCGGGAGATCCCCTTGTCGAACCCCTATTCCGTTACGTCATCCCCTGAGTCTGCGAACGTCGATAGCGACAAGCTCGCCCAAGTCGTCGATCGCGCACGTCGTGAAGTGGACGAGGGGCTGTTGCCTTCGGCGCAGATCGCCATCGCCCGGGAGGGTCGACTCGTGCTGTTCGAGACCTTCGGCGACGCCACCAACGACTCGCTGTATTGCGTGTTCTCGTCCACCAAGGCGATCACCTCCGCCGCCGCGTGGCTGTTGATCGAAGCCGGGGAGCTTTCCACGGACGAGGTCGTCGCAGCCATCGTTCCCGAGTTCGGCACCAACGGCAAGGACGTGATCACCGTGGAGCAACTGTTCCTCCACTCCTCGGGCTTTCCCCACGCTCCGTTCCACCCCACCGACTGGCCCGACCGCGACCGGCGCTATGCACGCTTCGCCCAGTGGCGGCTCAACTGGGAACCCGGGTCGCAATTCGAATACCACCCATCGTCGAGCATGTGGGTCGTCGCCGAGATTGTCGAACGCCGTAGCGGTCGCGACTTCACCGAGTTCGTGCGGACGGAAATCGCCGATCCCCTGGGCTTGAGCGACCTGCACCTGGGGCTGCCTGCTGGCGAACACCCGCGGGTCGCCGAGATCGTCCACTGCGGCGAACCAATGACCAGCGAGGACTACGCACGCCTCGGCCTGCCGGAACCGCCCGTGACCGAGGTGACGGAGGATGCGATCCTGAGTTTCAACCGGCCCGAGATCCGGGCCGTCCCCGTCGCCGGTGGCGGCGGCATCATGTCCGCCGCCGACCTGGCGCTGTTCTACCAGGGTCTGCTCCACGGCGGCAGCGTCGTTGGGCGGCGGGTTTGGAAGGACGAGACACTGCGCATGGCCCGCGCGGTTCGATCCGGTGATCTTCGCGATCCTGTGACCGGTGTGCCCGTGAACCGTGCCCTGGGCGTCGTGATTGCCGGCGACAGCTGGCGCAACATGCGCGGCTTCGCCCACGGCAACTCCGCCGAGGCATTCGGCCACGGCGGTGCCGGCGGACAGATCGCGTGGGCCGATCCCGCGACCGGCATTTCGGTCGGCTACTGTACCAACGGCCACGACAGGAATCCCATGCGACTCGGTCGCCGTGGTGTGAGCATCTCCAACCGCGTGGCGGATGTGACCGTCGCGTAGGGGAACGAAAACGTCGCATCCGGTTCCGTTCGAACGAACGAGCAGGAAAGCCGGTGGTCAAAGCAGATAGAGCGGGATCAAGACGCCGTCGCGAAGGACGGGCAACCTCCAACGCGAAATGCAGTCGGCAGCCTCGGTCCCGCTCACTCGTTGAATTGACCCCGGACGTTTCGTATGTTGCAGCAGACGACTCGGTGCCACGCCGCAGTCGCGCGGGAGGGGGTGTCCGGCTTGAGACGGGGAGATCGACCTGTGTTCCTTCGAACGACACGAGGAGACCTCTGATCAAGCCCGTCCATGGGCTCAGAGCTTCCCTAGTGGTTGTCGCGACCGCCGCGTGGCCGGCATGCGCGGCCGACATCGGCGACCTCGTCGACGCGCGACGAGACCAGGCCATCGCAATCGCCTCCGACATCTTCGACTACGCCGAACTCGGCTACCTGGAGAAGCGGAGCTCAGCGAGGCTGGCCAAGTACCTCGCCGACAACGGTTTCGCCGTGGAAGCCGGCGTTGCCGGCATGCCGACCTCTTTCATTGCCACACGCGGCAGCGGCAGGCCGGTGGTCGCGCTGCTCGCGGAGTACGACGCACTGCCCGGACTCTCCCAGGCGCCCGTCACGCGTCGCGAACCCGTGGTCGAGGATGGTGCCGGTCACGCCTGCGGTCACCACCTCTTCGGCAGTGCCTCGGCCACCGCCGGGATCGCCGTCGCCGACTGGCTGGCGGCCACCGGCAAGTCGGGCACGGTGCGTGTCTACGGCACTCCCGCCGAGGAAGGCGGTTCGGGAAAGGTCTACCTGACCCGTGCGGGACTGTTCGACGATGTCGACGTCGCCCTGCATTGGCATCCCAATGATCGCAACGTCGCCGTCCCCGAGAGCAGCAATGCCAACAAGTCGGCACGGTTCACCTTCCGCGGCATCGCCGCGCACGCCGCCGCCGCCCCGCATCGGGGCCGCTCCGCGCTGGATGGCGTCGAGGCCATGAACCACATGACCAACCTGATGCGCGAGCACATGCCAAGCACGGCCCGCATGCACTACATCATCACCGACGGTGGCCGGGCGCCCAACATCGTGCCGGAACGCGCCCAGGTCTACTACTACGTGCGCCATCCGCGTCCGGAGACCGTCGAGGAACTGTTCGAGCGGGTGGTCGCCGCTGCGCAAGGGGCCGCCCTAGGCACTGGGACGCACATGAGCTACGAGGTCATGCACGGCAACTTTCCCTTGCTGCCCAACGAGACCCTCGCCAAGGTCATCCACGAGCATCTGAAGGCGGCAGGTGGAGTCGCCTACGACGAGGGCGAGACAGCTTTCGCGCAAGCCATCCAGAAGTCGCTGTTCGGCAGAATCCGACCGCTGTCGTCGGCTCGGGAGACCCAGCCCTTCGAATTCCGTCAGAAGACGGGATCCACGGATGTCGGCGACGTGAGTTGGACCGTTCCCACCGCCGGGTTCGGCACCGCCACCTGGGTCCCGGGAACCACCGCCCATAGCTGGCAGGCGGTCGCCGCGGGCGGCATGAGTATTGGCCACAAGGGAATGATGCTGGCCGCCAACATCCTCGCCGAGACTGCGCGCGAGTTGATCGACAACCCACGGCTCATCGCCGCGGCTACGAAGGAGTTCCATGAACGCCGCGGCGAGGGCTTCGAATACCGACCGCTGCTCGGTGACCGCGAGCCGCCGCTGGACTATCGCCAATGACGGTTCTGCTGCTCCATCCGGGCGCCATGGGCGCATCGATCGGTGCGGCACTTCGCGGCAACGGCCACGACGTAACCTGGCTCTCTGCCGGTCGTAGCGAAGCGACCCGGGTACGGGCCGAACGCGCCGGACTCCACGCCGTCGCGACGTTCAGCGAAGCAACCACCGAAGCCGAGGTCGTGATCTCGGTCTGTCCGCCGGAAGCAGCAGCCGAGGTCGCCGCTGCGGTTGCCGAAACGGGCTTTGGCGGCATCTACGTGGACGCCAACGCGGTGTCGCCGGCCACGGCTGCCCGCATCGGCGAACGGTTCGGCGAGCGCACCGTCGACGGCGGGATCATAGGTCCCCCCGCATGGCGCGAGGGGGCCACGCGCTTGTACCTGTCGGGAGCGCAGGCAGGCCGCATAGCCGCGCTGTTCGACGGCACGCTGGTCGATGCCCGCGCCATCGACGGCGGGATCGGTGCCGCATCCGCCCTCAAGATGTGCTATGCAGCCTTCACCAAGGGTTCGTCGGCGCTGCTGCTCGCCGTGCGTGCGCTCGCCGAGAGCAATGGCGTGACCGGGGAACTGCTCGGGGAATGGGATATCTCGCAGCCCGGCCTGGCATCGCGCTCCGCCAACACCGCCAAGTCCACGTCGCCCAAGGCCTGGCGCTTTGCCGGCGAGATGCGGGAGATCGCGGCAACCTTCCGAGCGGCCGATCTGCCGGACGGATTCCACCAAGCGGCGGCGGATCTCTACGCACGCATGGCCGCACTGAAGGACAGCGAAGGCGGTGCGGATATCGATACCGTACTCCGCACGATCATGCGATCCTGAGCGCCTAGAATGCAGTTCCTTGCCACCGGGAGTCGACCGTGACGGAACTCGAGGTAAACGGCACCAGACACCGCGTCAGTGCCGACCCGGACATGCCCTTGCTCTGGGTGATTCGCGAGCAACTCGGGCTCACCGGAACCAAGTTCGGCTGCGGCATCGCCCAGTGCGGCGCATGCACCGTGCACTTGGACGGTGCGCCGGTTCGCTCCTGTACGACCCCGCTGCGCGCCGCCGAAGGACGATCCGTGACGACCATCGAAGGGCTCGCAACGAACGGTGCGCGTCACCCCGTACAGCAGGCGTGGATCGACCAGCAGGTTCCCCAATGCGGGTACTGCCAATCCGGCCAGATCATGTCCGCCGCTGCTCTACTCGCGCACAACACTGCTCCCACCGACGCCGACATCGATGTCGCCATGCGCGGCAACATCTGTCGCTGCGGCACCTATGGCCGCATCCGGCAGGCGATCAAGCGGGCAGCCGCGGAACTCGACACCAATGGCTGACGATCCGGCACCACGGGCTAAAAAATCGCGCCTCGGCAAGTGGACGCGCCGCGGCCTGATCACCGCAGGCGTAGTCACCGGGGGCGCCCTCATCGTCGGCGTCGCCATCCGGCCCGGCCATCGTGCCCCGCGCGTCAAGGAGTTGGTCGCCAACCAAGGCGAGTCACTGCTCAACATCTGGGTCAAGATCGCGCCCGACAACCGGGTCGTCGCCATCGTTCCCCATGCCGAGATGGGCCAGGGCGTGCACACGGCGCTGGCGCAGATGCTCGCCGACGAACTGGACGCCGACTGGAATCTCGTCGACGTCATGGAGGCACCGGCGCACGACGAATACGCCAACTACGCCCTGCCCCGCGGGTTCCTGTTCGGCGACGCCCAGATTCCCAGGGCCTTGGTGGGCACGGTGGACGGGATCCTTCTCAAGCTCACCCAGGCGATGGACTTGCAGATCACCGGTGGCAGCTTGAGCGTACGCGCGACCGGGGCACATGGCATGCGTGTGGCAGGCGCAGCGGCGCGAGAGATGCTCGCGAAGGCGGCATCGGCGGCCTGGAACGTCCCGGTGCGGGAACTGGTGCTCGCCCAGAGCCGCATCTCCCACGCGCCCAGTGGGCGCAGTGACACCTACGCATCATTCGCGGCGGCCGCAGCCCAGTTCGCCCCGTCCTCGAAACCCAAGCTCAAGAACGCAGAGGCGTTCAACCTGATCGGCAAGTCCGTCCCGCGCAACGACATCCCCGGCAAGACCGACGGCAGCGCGATGTTCGGCATCGACGCCCAACTACCCGGCATGAAGGTCGCCACGGTCCGCTCGGCGCCCGTCTTCGGCGGCAAGGTCGCCGTGATAGACGACGCGGAGACGATGCGCCAGCCGGGCGTCCAACAGGTCGTCAATCTCGGTGATCTCGTGGCCGTGGTCGCCGACGGCTACTGGCATGCCGACCGAGGGCTGGCGGTGCTGGACATCGAGTGGGACAACGTTGGTCGAGACAAGGTGGATCAAGCGGCAATCTTCGCGCAGTTCGAACGCGACCTCGCGCAAGCCGAGATCGAATCGAACGGTGACGTCGAGGTGGACCGGGGCGACGTCGACGCGGCGCTCGCCACCGCCGCCCGCCGGATCGAGGCCGAGTACCGGGTTCCGTACCTGGCCCACGCTCCGATGGAGCCTTTGAACTGCACGGTTTGGCTGCACGACGGCATCTGCGAAGTCTGGACCGGTACCCAGAATCCCTTGGGCGCACGCGCCGCCGCGGCCGATGCGCTCGGCATGGAACCGGACGCCGTGATCGTGCACAACGCCTACCTCGGCGGTGCGTTTGGACGGCGATCGGTCCAGGACTACGTGGTGCAGGCCGCGCGCATTGCGCAAGCGGTCGGCGCGCCGACGAAACTCGTCTGGTCCCGCGAGGAGGACATCGCCCAGGACCGCTACCGGCCAGCCGTGACCAGCCGCTTCCGGGGTGCCCTAGACCAGAGCGGCCGGCCCACCGTGTGGATGAACCTCTACGTCGACAAGCACGAACCGGCCGAAGCACCCCGGATCCCGTACGCCATTGACAACCAACGCATCGCCTCGGTGGCGAGCCCCACCCACGTCCCGTTCGGCGTATGGCGCGCCGTCGACCACTCGCAACACGCCTTCTTCACTGAATCGTTCGTGGACGAGTTGGCCAACCTTGCCCACGAAGACCCGTATGCATTTCGACGCCGCCTCCTCAACCATGCGCCGCGGCACCGCAAGGTGCTCGACGCCGCCGCCGAGAAGGCCGGTTGGACGCATCCGCTCGGCGAAGGCCGAGGACGGGGCATCGCTCTGCACGAGTCTTTCGGCAGCATCGTCGCCGAGGTCGCCGAGGTCGCCATCTCGGACGGTGCGCTACGCGTCGAACGCGTGGTCTGTGCCGTCGACGCCGGCTACGCGGTCAACCCCGACGGCCTAACCGCACAGATGGAAAGTGGCATCGTCTACGGCCTGACCGCCGCCCTGCACGGCGAGATCAGCATCGAGCACGGACGCGTCAAGCAGAGCAATTTCCACGATTATCCGATGCTCCGCATGGACGAGATGCCCGTGGTCGAGACCGTGATCGTGAGCAGTGGTGGCCCGCTCGGCGGTGCTGGCGAGCCCGGCACGCCACCCGCCGCCCCGGCCCTGGTGAACGCGATCCACGCGGCGACCGGTATCCGAGTCCGGGAGTTGCCGGTCTCGAAGAACAACCTCAGGGTCTAACGGATCCCGTCTTAGTCCACGGCATCGCTACGGCCTCGTGAGGCCAGAGAAACCGGAAGCCGGCCTGCTCCGCTGGCCGCTTGTCCAGATCTTCTCGGTCACCGATGTGGTAGTACACCTCGGCGTCGAAGCTCGCCTTGACTTCGCCCAGCATGTGTTTCGAGACGGCGAAGTCGACATCGATACCGTGGCGCGCCCAAAGGGCGCGTTGCGCACTGATCGGGCGGTCGGAGCAACTGCCAACCAAGAGCCCCTCACCCTTGACCTGGCGGACGAAGTCCATGGTGAGTATTCCCGGCGGGTCGCCCTCCTCCAAGGTCCCGTCGATGTCGAAGCTGACGAGGATCATCCCGGCGTCGAACTCCAGACGGTGAAGTTGCCACCGAGGGGCATCGGCCCACCCGACACCGCGACTTCCGGCTTGACGCCCGTGACCTGGCGTGAGCTCGCCCGTCGCTGTATCTGCTGGATGCAGTCGGTGTGCATCCAGAACCGACTGCGGCCACAGCCGATGTTGCCGCCGCTCGGCGACACGGGGTTCGGTCCGCCGATGCTGATATCCGTCTGGTAGAAGTCGAGCGCTTCGCCGAACTTGATGCCCCGGTAGCCCAAGCCCTCGATGTGGAACTGGTGGAACAACGCAAAGCCGTCGTACATGTTTTCGAACGACAGGTCGGCGGCGGTGATGCCGGCACCTTCGTAGATCTTCCGGGCCGTTCGCGCAGTGTCCTCCTCCACCTCGTCCAGAGTAGGCGTCAAGCTGCGTGGCCGCGTTCGGCTCGATGCGTGGTTGAGAATGTAGACAGGTTTCTGCTTGAGCTGGCGCGCACGTTCGGCGGTGGTGAACAGGTACGCAGCGGAAACCATGATCGGCATGTCGTTGTCGAACAGGTTGGCGGGCTTGGCGATCCAGCGCGCCGCCTTGTAGTCCTCCGGGGTGATCTCCTCGGGCCGGTGCTGCGCCCAATAGCCCTCCGGGAACTTCAACCCGTTGTTTCGGGAGTTCTCGATGAACGGCGCCATCATGTCGTGGCTTTTGCCGTACTTGCGGCAGTACTCGGCGAACTGAACCGCCGTACCGAAGCATGCCGGTGTCCCCCAAAGCGAGCGGATGGCGCTCGATCCCGGAATCGCATTGCCCGCGTTGGCACCGCCCTGGTAGTACCGCCCCTCGAGGTTGTGCCAGCTCTTCAGCACCAGGCAGGTATGCGTGCGCCCGTCGCCCACGGCCTGGGCGGCAACGCAGATGGCGCTCGACATGCAACCCATGCCGTAGCGGGTGAACTGCACCCCGGTCAATTCCGGCATGTTCTTGAGCATCCACTCGGCACTGAGACGCGTGATGCCATCTAGCGGGTCATCCGTGCGTTCGTAGGCGTTGATCGCATCCCACGGGAGCGGTTTGCCTTGGGGCCAGAAGGCACCGGTGGTCGTGGTCGGATCCATGACCAAGCCATCCACGTCCGCCGGATCGACGCCCGAGTCCTCGATCGCACCTCGAAGGGCGGCCAGGCTGATGCCTCCCACCGAGTTTGCGGGCTTGCCGTCCCACCGACGTGCCGTCGGGGAATGGCCGATGCCCACTGCGGCGACCTTGCCTCGATGCTCCCACAAACCTAGGCCCTCTCCAGACCGATACACGGAGGCCGGCGCGGGCGTACTCATCGCTGCGCGCCCGCCACGCGCCATTCGGGGACCTTCTGGCCATTTGCGGTTGCTTCGAACACGACCTCAACTGCTTCCCCCACCGGCACCTCATCCACGGGCGTGCCCGGCAAGTGCGAGTACATCTGGATGCCGGGATCCTCCTCCAAGGTCACCACCGCGGCATTGAACGGCTGGTCTTCCTGGAGCAGCCGAATAGGACAGTCGTGGACGACGCCATAGTTGTAGATGCGGCCCCGGCCGCTCACCTGCCGCCATTGCAACGTATCGCCGGACCCGCACGCGTGGCATGTGCGCCCCGGCGGGTGCTGCAACCGGTCGCAGTCGGCGCAGTACTGGATCACCAGCCGACCCTCGTTGGCGGCCTCCCAGAACGGACGCGTCAAGTCGTCTGGATCAACGCCCTGCTTCATCCCCTTCCCCGATTCCCTCGAGACGAAACGACGCATTGAAATCGACCATCGGCATTCCGGTCAACCGAACGACGTCCGTTTCGGCTATTGTCTCTGTCCCGCTGCAGGATGACCCCATGAAGCTTCTGACATCCCTATGCCTCCTTGCCCTCGCCCTTGGAACCGCCTTGCTGATCCGTGCCCATTCGGACGAGGATGCGGATCCGAACGACTTGTCGTTCAAGCACGCGACGCCCATTCTCGACGTCAAGAGTGTCGAAGAGAGCATCGACTACTACACCTCGGAACTCGGGTTCACCAAGAACTGGGACTGGCCCGACGAGTCCGACGACAAGACCTTCGGTTCCGTCACGAACGGCGAAGTGTCCATCTTCCTGGCCGAGACGCCGGGTACGATCAAGCCGACCTGGGTCTTCTACGACGTGAACAACGCCGACAATGTCCATGCGGCCTACGTCGAGGCCGGCGTCACCATCCGCGAAGCCCCGAACGACAAGCCGTGGGGGTCGCGCGAGTTCCAGGCCGTGGACCTGGATGGCAACGTGCTGCGAATCGCATCTCCGCTACCCCACGAAGCGGCGTCAAGCTAGAGATACAGGAGAGGACCGCCATGGCTGAAGCTGCAATAGATCTTGACCGATACGATGTACGACCCTTGAGTGGCGCACTCGGGGCGGAAGTCCGCGGCGTCGATGTGGTGAATCTCGACGACGACGGCCTCGCCGCGGTACATGCGCTGCTCATGCGGTACAGCGCCATCGCCCTGCACGGGCAGGAAGACCTGACCGACGACGGTCTGCGCGAGTTCGGCATGCGGTGGGGACAACTCGACGTCCACGGCTACTCGACCACGGTGCCCGGGTACGACGACGTCCTGCTGATCTACTCGGACGCGAAGCGACGTTCGGTCGCCGAAGGGTGGCACTCCGACGTGAGCTGGAAGGCCATCCCGCCGAAGATCTCGATGCTGCATGCCCGCCAAGTCCCCTCGGCCGGCGGCGATACGTTCTACGCCTCGCAGTACGCGGCCTACGACGATCTATCGGAGCCCATGAAGGCGTTCCTCGAGCCGCTCGACGCGGAGCACGACGGGCGCAACTTCGACATCGACCTGATCCGCCGCCCGGCCACGCATCCCGTCGTGCTGCGGCACCCGGAGACCGGACGCAAGGCGCTCTACGTCAATCGAGGGTTCACCCGGCGCATCCCGGCGCTACCGCCCGGAGAAAGCGATGCGATCCTCAACTTTCTCTACAACCACTGCACCCGCGAACGCTACCAGGCGCGGGTCCACTACGAGCCGGGCACCTTGGCCATGTGGGACAACCGCTGCGTGCTGCACTCACCGGTGCTGGACTACGGCGGCGAGGTACGGGAAATGCACCGGGTGGCCGTCTTGTGTGATCAGAGACCGTCGAGATAACGCACGTCGTAGGGGGACCCTTGTGGTCGCCCGCGGATACAGCGAAGCGTCGAGGACGGCTTAGGAGCTCTACGGCTACACCGGAAGCACGCCGTTCTCGCCCATCCAGTAGGCGGCGATATTGAACACCGCGTGCGCCACGATGCACGCCTCGATGCCGTGCTTGCGGGCGAGCCAGCCTAGGGCGATTCCCGCGGGAAAGATCTGCGCGAGCTTTACCCAACCTGGTTCGAGCGTGCCGACGTGTCCAATCGTCCAGATGGTTGCCGAAATCAAGATCGCCAGCCAGTAACGGCGATCCCACCATCCGAAATAGCGTGCCACGAGGTTCTGGATGCCCAGACGGTAGACCAGCTCCTCCTCGAAGGCGATGACACAAACCCCAATCGCCGCGATTGCCGCGCTCTCGCTACCATCGAGGTTTTCCGCCTCGCCGATCAACCGCTGCGCGATGTCGGACAGCTCCGGTGTGAACACGCTGAACAGTACGAACGTGTACGCACACCATGCGCCAGCGACCACCAACGCGACGACCAACGTGGGGCCGAGGGGCACGCGGGCGGCGTGTCCAT
This sequence comes from Gammaproteobacteria bacterium, assembly GCA_009839505.1. Taxonomy (GTDB): domain Bacteria; phylum Pseudomonadota; class Gammaproteobacteria; order Pseudomonadales; family Azotimanducaceae; genus VXYL01. The sequence continues at coordinate 7,559 of VXPO01000022.1, read as the reverse complement.
CGAGGCCACCAAGGCCCGGCTTGATCAGCGGAAACGCGGCGAATCCTGCACCGGCACAGCAGGATGCGCCCACCGCGGTGAACAGGAACGTCCGCGCCAGTCCTATCACCAGCCCGAATGCCGCCAGCACCACGGCGAGCGCGCCGGACAGAACGAGGATCGGCAATGTGGCCAACACGAGCGCACCGACGACGATCCCGGCAAACCGAGAGCAGTCCTTGATGTCCGCCGAACTGCCGAACCACGAGACGGCCATGGCGATGAAGAACCCGAACAGGACGAGCCCGTGGACGATCGAGAGCGCGATGACCATCTATGCGTCGATCCGGCGCCGAGCCGTCGAGGTGTCGGCCTACGGCAGCAGCGCGCCGCCGTCCACGCCGATGGTGGTACCCGTCATGTAGTCGTTCTCGAGCGTCAGCAGGATCGCCGACGCCACCTCGTCCGCCGTGCCCGCCCGCTTGATCAGCATGTTGCGCGTGGCGTTGGTGAGAAACTGCTCCCGCGCCTCGCCTTCGGCGGCGAACATCGGCGTGTCGATGATGCCCGGGGAAACCACGTTGATGCGGCGCGGCGCGATTTCCGGGGCGATGGCGCGCACGAAACCTTCCACCGCGTTGCCCACCGTGGATATCGCCGAGGATCCCGGATTGGCCTTGCGGGCCGGATAGCCGCTCACCAGCGTGATCGCGCCTTCGGGCGCCATGTGGGCCGTTCCCAAGCGCACGCTGTTGGTGTAGCCCCAAAGCTTGCGGAACGAGCCCTGGAAGCCGTCGAGATCCATCTGCAGGAACGGACCCGACGCGCGTTCCCCGCCCGTCGCGGCGTTGACCAGAATGTCGAATCCATCGTGCTCTTCGAACAGCGCCGTGAGTGCCGCGCGATCAAGGACGTCGATTGTCCGAAAGCCGACGCCATCACCGGTCACGGACCTGGCCTGGGCCACGTTGGACTCCGACCGGCTACCGGCAGTGACGGCGACGCCCGCCGCCTCCAGTTGACGCGTCACCGCGAGGCCGATGCCCGATGTGCCACCGAGGACGATGGCCCGTTTGCCTTGCAGATCCATGGGGATGCCTCTTCGAGTGTCGTTATTCGGCGACGACGTTGCGCGGAGTCTCGCCGGCGTCGACGATCAACTGCTTGATCTCATCGAGCACCTTGCCGAGCGCCACGGGATCGATACCGCGAATCACCAGCGTGGTGCCGTAGCCGTCGTCGTCCATGAACGGATAGCTGCCGATGTCGATATCCGCATAGCGATCCTGGATCGCCTCGAGCCCGGTCGCCACCTCGCTCTCTCCGAGATACGCGGTCACCGAACGCGACTGCACGACGGCGCCACCTTCGAGCCGGACCGTGGAGATCATCGCGCGCATTACCGAGGGAATGCCCGCCATGACGTAGACGTTGCCGATGCTGAATCCCTGCGGACCACCCGTGGCGTTGTCCACCAGTTCGGCCCCCTCCGGCACGCGTGCCATGCGCATCCGCGATGCCATGACCTCCGGCGGCGATGGCCGTGCCCGGATGCGCTGTGCGATGGTCTCGTTGATCACCAACGGCACGCCGAACGCCTTGGCGATGCAGTCGGCGGTGATGTCGTCGTGGGTCGGGCCGATGCCGCCGGTGGTGAACACGTAGTCGTACTTGGCACGAACCTCGTTGACGGCGTCGACGATGGCGGCCTCGGTGTCCGGGATCACCCGCGCCTCGCGCACCCGCACACCGTTCTCGCCGAGTACATTGGCGATGTGGTTGAGGTTCGTGTCCTGGGTGCGGCCTGACAGGATTTCGTTGCCGATGATCAATACGCAGGCGGTAACGACGCGTTCTGGCATGGTCTCCGTGATCGTCTCGATGCGCCTTCATGCTATCAGTTCATGTCCGACGCGGGGACGCGGACGCCTTGGGGCTAGTGTCGCGGCCGACCGTAGGGGCGACCGCGCGCCCCTACGGGCGCGTTGTGGTCGCCCGTCTTCGTGCCACGCCGGCTGCGGATGGTCGACACGGGCCACGTTCAAGCGGTCTGCAGTAGCGCGTTCAATAGATCGTCCTTGTCCGCGGCGGACGACAGCACCGCATCCTCGTTGAAGATCCTCATCGCGTCCGCCGACTCGAGACGCCGCCCCGCTTCGGCCAGCAACTCTCGCACCCGTTCCCGGGGGGCACCCGAGGCGAGCGACGCCGAGGCGAACCAGGCATAGCCGTAGCCATCGAGTTCAAGATCCTGCTGTGCCCGCACAAACGAACCGACCGCGTCTTCGGGGCGGTTCTCCCACAGCATGATCGCGCCTAGGTTGCTGTAGGCGATGCCGATCTGCTTGCGAGGCCAATCACAGCGGTCGAGGAAGGTCCGGTAGGCGTCGACGGCCTGCGTCACGCCCTCCGGATCGCCGCACCGGACCGCGTTGCCGACCTTCTGCTGCTCGAACCTCAGTTCGGCCCACAGCCGCTCCGACCAGTCCGGATCCTCGCCGATGATCGCGGCCATGCGTTCGGTCAGGGTTTCGATGTCGGTCGCGTAGGTCTCGTAGTCGCTGCCCATCGCCATCGCCGCGGTGTGCAGCAACTCGTAGCGGTTCTGCCGGTTCTCCGCCGTGGCCTCGACGCCGGCATCGAGGACCCTGAACAGATCCACCCACGCCTCGCGCTGCCCGGCCGCGTGCCAGCAATGGCTGTGCGACGAGTTCCACATCGCGTCGGCCCACTCGGTGGGTGGGCGGTGCGCCATCACCGCCTCGATGTGAGCACGGTGCACGTCGACGCCGTCCTGGTGGCGCTCCAGGAACGTCAGCGCGTTGACCAGTTCGAGGGTGGCGAACGCGCCGTCCTCCCAGTCGGGTTCCTGGTCCAGGAACCGTCGGCACAAATCGGCCAGATTGGCATAGTCATGGCGCAGGTGGTGGATCCAAACGGCCAACCGCACCGCGGCGGCGTCCATGGCGGCACCCGTTGTCAGCGGACGCAGCACGTCGAGCGCCTCCGCAAGCAGCGCGGACTGCTGCGGGACGCTTTCGGTCCTCGACCGCTCCCGGTACTCGCTGACCAACCCTTGGGCACGCTCCAGGCGATCAGGCGGTTGTGTTCCGCCGCCGTTCTCCATGGTGATCTCGCGGTTGATGGCGTGGACGATCGCCGCCGTCTCCGCGGCTCGATGGCGGACCGCGTCCCGTTGGTTGCGCATTGCGGCCAGGCGATCCTTCGCCGACGCGGTCAAGAGTTCCCGAATCTCGTCCAGGGAGAATCCCAGCGCCTGGTAGCGGCGGATGCGACGCAGGGCGGCGATGTCGTCGTTGCCGTATAGCCGATAGTCGGCGTCGGAACGGGCGGACGGCTGCAACAGACCGATCGCGTCGTAGTGATGCAGCGCACGGACGGTGACCCCCGACAACGCTGCAGCCTCGCTTACCTTGTACATGCTTCGCTCCTCATCAAGGCCCGCCACGGGCCGATGAGCCGACTGTGGGACCTGACGCGGCGAGAGGGTCAAGCCCTTCTTTTGCCTTCCATGAAGTGTCCATAAATACACCACAATCATGGGGTAGTGTCTCCCACCGTGAATCCGTCGGGCACTGGTGGGTGACAAGGGTGACAAGGCGGCAAACATCGCTGCTGGTCGCATTGGCCGTATCGTCGCTGGTGGCCGCCATTGGGGCCTGGTGGTTCGCCGCAGGCATCGATGCCGGGTACGAAGTTCCGGTGGCTGCGACCAGTTCACCCGCGTTGGATGTTGACCCGACCGATGCGAGTGTGGCGACCGCGGTCGGGCCGGCAGCGCCGCCTCCCAGGTTGGATGAGCCTTGGTTCGAACTGCCGCCGCAGGCAATCGTCGCCCGACGGGACTGCGATCTCGTGCCCGGGAGAGGCGACGCACAACGAACCGCGGTGGTCCTGGTTCCCCGGTCGGAACAGGAGACCTGGTACGCCGTCGTCGACGAGAACGGCGTTCTCTTCGGCGGAGATCTTCCGTTTTCCTACGGAACCTTGCGCGACGTGTACGTAGCGGTGGGCAAACGTCCGGACGGGTCGACCATCGCGGCACTGCGTTCGTTTCGCGACGGCACGGTGGAGGTCGTTCACGACGGCCAGACGATCTACCAGGGCAGCGAGACCTGGGACTTCGACCTCGCACCGGACGGATCGTCATTCGTTTCCGTCGAGCCCCTAGCGGGAGGGTCGCGGCTCGTCATCCGCAACCTGGACGCCGGCTCCGAGCACCACCACGACCTGGACGACAGCGTTTCCGATCAGGGTGAGTCGATGGGCTGGCGAGGCTTCGTTCAGTACGCCTGGTACTCGGCGAACCACACCGAAGTGATCATCAACCCCAACGGTGTGGGAGGCGGGACGTATCGCTTCTATCCAGTGGATGGTGGCCGCCCCCGCGAGGTACGGACCGCCAACGACGATCCGAACGACCTGCGGGTAGACGTCTTTCGCTCCAGCGAACTGAGCTATCACGTCGAATTCACACGCTGGGACAGTGGCCCCATCAGACTGCATCGGGCCGAACACCGTTTCCACGCAAACGGCCAGGCTCGCCGATCAACCGTGGTCTGGTCCCGGGAGTTCCCCCCTCAAGACCTGTGGACGCAACCGCAGGTTTCCGAAGACGGCGCCTGGGTCGTACTCGGCACCGAGACCTTTGGCGTCGTACTGGACGCCACGTCCGGAGACACGGTCATCTCCGTACCGTTCAAAGGGCGGGCGCTGGCGCGACACGGCTATCCCACGGGCGTGCACTTCCTAGGCGACCGGCTCGCCCTGTATCGCTACAAGCACAACGAGGAATCTCGCGACCAGCGTTTCGTAGAGATCTACGAGCTCCACGAACCCGATGCCCAAGGCGGTCCGAGCGTTCGTACCGCCATCGACTCAGTGCCGCACGTACGGTTTGCAGGCTTCACCCATTGGGACGCCGAGTACGGCAAGGCGGAGTTCAGGTACAACAGGCACGACGTCGATTCCGAGGCGCCCTGCGCCCACCCCGTTCTCTCGGACAGCCGCATCCTCGTCGCGGACGGCGACCGGCTGACCCACCGGATCCCGAAGGAGTCCGCACGCCCCTGATGGAGCATTTGGACTATTGGAGTCCGAACTCGCTGATGTCGGCGCTGGGAAATCGAAGGATTTGCCGCCTGCGTCTAACGAGTGTGCTATGGCCTCTCTATGAGCCTGCCGGACAAGTACTTGTGAATAACGCTCGACAGGAGCGTCTGGTACGGCAGGCCTTCCTCCCGCGCCCGCGCATGGGCAAGGTCGAAGTCGCGTTCGGTGACACGCAGGTTCACCCGTCGAGTCTTGTTGAACGTGTGGCGGGCCGCTTCCCGCGCCGCCGCCATCTCCCGTTCCGCGTCCGGACGAGCAACCAGCTCGCCGCGCTCGAATCGCGCGAGGATGTCACGCTCCTCGGCGTCCATTGTTCCACTCATGGTCACGGCCTCCTCCGGTAATCGCGCATTGCCTTGCGGCTGGGGATGATGGTCTTAAGGAACCTCGTACCATCCGGCGTGGTGACGAAAGGCACGAGGTGAAGGTACTGCCCGATGTCGACCACGTAGATCATCTGCCCTGGACAACGCTCCTGATCGGGATGTTCCAACACGTCCACGATGCCGCCACGCTCGATCGATGAGACAACCCTCTCGAAGGTGACTCCCCTTTCCTCAGCCAGTTGACGGTTCTTATCGGGATTCCAATCGAACGACGCGGCCACGCGCCATTATTCACCTAATGTGTGCGTTTTGGCAACAAGCGCGACACGTTCAGCCGCCCTCGTCCAAACGTGGGCCCGCCGACGATCACTCCCCTCTAAACACCGGCGTGCGCTTCTCCGCGAACGCCCGCCGGCCTTCGCGGTAGTCCTCGGAGTCGAAGCAGGCGTTCACCAGCCTGCCGACCTTGGCGAGATCGTCCGGCCGCTCACCTGCCTCCCAGGCTTCCACCGCCGCCTTCGCGGCACGCACCGTCATCGGCGCGTTGACGGCGACCCGGCGGGCGTACTCGGTCACCGCATCGGCGATCGTCTCGCGCGATTCGACGAAGTTGACGAGTCCAATACGCAGCGCTTCATCGGCATCGAGGAAGCGCGCCGAGAACATGATGTCCCTCGCCCGCGCCGGCCCCACCGTCCGCGCGAGCTTGGCGAGACCCTCGTAGCCGTAGCCCAGCCCGAGCTTCGCGGCGGGAATGCCGAAAGTGGAGTCCGGCGTTGCGAAGCGGACGTCCGCGTTCAACGCCGTGGCGAGTCCGCCGCCGATACAGTAGCCGACGATCTCGCCGATGAGGGGTTTGCTGAAGGTGGCAAGCGCGCGGCCGCCCCGGGCCGAGATGCGCCCGTACTCCCGCCGTTGCTCGGCATTGGACCGCTTGGAGTCGAACTCGCTGATGTCGGCTCCGGAAACGAACGACTTGCCGCCCGCCCCCGACATCACCACAACGCGGACGTCGTCGTTCGCCTCGAAACACTCGAGGGCGTCGGCCACCCCCTGCCACATGTCGAGCGACAGCGCGTTGTGCTTGGCGGGATTGTTGAACACCAGGCGGCCGACTCCGTGTTCGTCGATCTCCGCGAGCATGCGTTCGGTGGCGAGGTCGATCATCACCGCGAGTCCTCCTTCCGTCCGTCCCGGACAGCTCCGGGAGCCATGCTAACGTCGCCTCCGGACTTTTGGTACGAGCGATCCCATCGGCCTCGAACCCGAAGCAGGCTATCAATTCAGCCACGCGCTCTGCCGTAGACCGGGGGCCAGCGTCGCGCGGGGCCTGCGCACATCGAACTCCGGCGACCCCGACCCGGAGGCCTTCTCGGCCGAGCACGCCGCATACATGGACGCCTTGCGCGGCGCCGGCGTGAACGTGACGATCATGGAGCCGCTCGAAGCCTTCCCGGACTCGGTCTTCATTGAGGATGTCGCCTTGTGCATCGCGGGTGTTGCGATTGTCCTGCGGCCGGGTGCGCGCAGCCGTTTCGGGGAACGTGCGCCGGCCCGCGCGGCACTGGCGGGTCACTTCGAAACCGTCGTCGATCTCGACAGCGACGGGTTCGTGGACGGCGGCGACCTCCTGGTCACCGACCGCGAGGTGTTGGCCGGCCTGTCCAGCCGTACGGACGAGCGCGGCGTCGACGCACTGGAGAGACTACTCGCGGGTCTCGGGATTCCGCTCCGACGAGTCCACACGCCGACGGCGGTACTTCACCTCAAGACCGGTTGTGCACTGCTGGACGCCGGTAGTGTCTTCAGCACTACCGCATTGGCCACCACCGGTTGTTTTGCGGGGTACCGCATCATCGAGTGCCCCTTAGGCGAGGAGCCCGCGGCCAACCTGATCCGCGTCAACGATGTTGTCCTGCTCAGCGAGGGGTATCCACTCACCGCCAAGCGGTTGGAATCCGAGGGCTTCAAGGTGGAGACCGTTCCCACGGCCGAGGCAGCGAAGCTGGACGGGGGATTGTCGTGCATGTCATTGCGCTGGTGAAGCGAACGCTTGTTTGTGTCGCCGCTAGGAAACCTCTGATCAAGCCCGTCCATGGGCTTGATCAGGAGCAAAACAAA
>VXPO01000118.1:23786-40520 GCA_009839505.1 Gammaproteobacteria bacterium | reverse complement strand
GGCGGCCTCTTTGTTTTGTCCTTTTGATTTCTCCCCCCGCGCGCGGCGCGGGCGCGGCCAGCGAGGCGCCACTGACTGCCAGGCAACAAACGGAGTATTTGTTACATGTTCGCTGAAAGTTCCGCACGAAGATGCGGAGCCGTAGAATAGGACAAGCTCAAGAGTAGCGATCCGTAGAGTAGAACACCCATGCGCAACGGCCTAGACGCCCAAAGGAACGCCCTGTTCGAACGCTTCCGCGACTCCGGGAGCTTCGACCATGCCGGCGTCTGGGAGGTGATGCGCCAGGAGGCGAAGCAGAAGGCCGAGGAAGAGCCGATCCTCGGCAGCTATTTCCACGCCACGGTTCTCAATCACACGAGTTTCGGCTCGGCGCTGTCGTTCCGCCTGGCAAGCAAGCTCGACAATCCCATGCTGCCGACGATGCTGATCCGCGACGTAATCAGCGAGGCCATGGCCAGCGACGCGGCCATTCTCGACGGAGCGGTCGCGGACATCATGGCTACGTTCGATCGCGACCCCGCCTGCGAAGACCTTTCCACGCCGTTTCTCTTCTTCAAGGGTTTCCACGCCCTGCAGGCACACCGGGTCGCCCACTGGCTGTGGCAGCGGGACCGTCACACCCTGGCCCTGTTCTTCCAGAGCCAGATCAGCGTCGGTCTCGGCGTCGACATCCACCCGGCCGCACAGATCGGTCGCGGCATCATGATCGACCACGCCACCGGCATCGTGATCGGCGAGACATCCGTCGTCGAGGACGACGTCTCGATTCTGCATGCCGTGACCCTGGGCGGATCCGGCAAGGAGACCGGCGACCGGCACCCCAAGGTGCGTCACGGGGTTCTCCTGGGTGCCGGCAGCGAGGTGCTCGGCAACATCGAGATCGGTACGGGCGCCAAGGTGGGCGCCGGTAGCGTGGTGCTCGACGACGTGCCGCCCCACGTCACCGTCGCCGGAGTACCGGCACAGATCGTCGGGCCCACGAAGGACGAGAACCCGGCCTTCGGCATGGACCACAGCCTTAAGTGACCTCCACCCGGACGGGTTTTCGCGAACACGCCGAAGGCCGCGCGACCTTGGGCGACCCGCCGTTGGTCGTATGGCGCTTCGTGGACGGAAAGCCGGGCCACGAGAAGCAATCCTGCGGTCTGCTGCAAGGCATCGAAGCATTGCAGTCCATCGAGGTCTACGAGTTCGACATGCGGTTCAAGGCTCTGCTCTACCGCCAGCTTCGGGCATGCCTACTGGGCGGCGAGACCGACCTGCCGATGCCCCATTTGCTCATTGGTGTCGGCCATCGCACCCACCTGCCGTTGCTCATCGCTCGTCTGGTCTGTGGCGGCAGGAGCATCGTCTTGATGAAGCCGTCTCTTCCGCAACGCTGGTTCGACCTGCTGTTCATCCCCCAGCACGACCACCACCGGCGGACACCGAACGTGATTGAAACCCGGGGCGTGATCTGTCCCACCAGCGATGCCACCAAGGACCCCGGCCACGGCTTGATCCTGCTCGGCGGCGCAAACCCCCACTTCGTCTGGTCCATCCGCGAAGTCGCCGCGCAGATCAGCGCCATCGCCGAAGCTTCGCCGAACGTCCACTGGCAGATCTGCGACTCGCGCCGCACTCCGTCAGGGTCAAGCGAAGTACTGCCGGCGGCGCCGAACCTCACCTACCGGCCGTGGCGTTCGACGCCGCCCGACTTCCTAGAGAAAGCACTGGCTCGGGCAACCTACGTATGGGTCACCGCCGACAGCACCTCCATGCTCTACGAGTCCCTGTCGGCGCGTGCCCAAGTGGGCGTTATCCACCTGGAACCCAAGCACCCGCGGCGCAGCAACAAGCACATCATGGGCATCGACCTGCTCTCCTCCCAAGGACACATCCGGTTGGCTTCACAAGGTTACAACCTCGACCGCAGTGCGGATTCGCCGCGGTTCTTTCCCGAGAACCACCGGTGTGCACGGATCGTAGTGGATCGCTTGACGAATTGATCGCCTCGCGTGGCGAACGCCCGGTCAGTCCGACCGATCAACCAATGCCATTGCCTGGAGCGCGCGATTGCGCCAGCTCTCCTCTGGATGCCAATAGGCGGTCTTCAGGAGATGCCTTCGAGCATTCTCCAAGTCGCCCACACGCCGGTAAGCCTCGCCGAGGTAGTAATTGATCTGTGGCGACCAAGGAGCCCGTGCATGGGCGGCACGCAGATAGCGCAAGGCGTCGTTCGACTGGTCCACGGCCAGGCTTACGATTCCCAGCCCGTAGGCGGCCGCGCCGACATGAACGGGCGACTCCAACGCTTGGCCATAAAGTCTGATCGCGCTCTGCAGCTCTTGGCCGCAGGAAGCCTTCTGTTTGTCTTCCTGGCCGTCCCCGCTGCCACGACACCGCTGCACGCGGAGCTCCGCCAAGCGAATACCGGCCGCCGGATCGTCAGGGTCGCTGTCGTGCGCCCGCTCCGCGAATTCCAACGCCAGGCCAGCGTCCACCAGCTTGGACAGTCCGACGAGCGCCCCCACGTGCCCGGGATCGGAGTCGACGATCTGCGTGTACAGGTCGAGGGCGAACTTCCGGTTGCGGAAGGCCGCAGCTTCCGCGAGTGCGTAGCGCGCCTCGGTTCCGTCGAGGCATCGCCGTGCGAACGCGAGTCTATCCACGGTTTCGGTCCTGAATCGATAGACGGGCAGCTCGTCTTTCTCGTAGTACTTGCGCAGCCGAAGCAGAAGTCCGGCAGGATCGATACCCATGATCGACCGCATGGCCTCCACACTGGACATCCCTTCGTCGATTGCGGACAGCATGGCCCCGAGCCTGTCCGCGTAACGAGTGCCATCCGGCGCCTTGGCGTGATGCAAGAACCGCACGAGCGCCCAAGCGACCCCGTAGACGTTCGATACCTCGTGGTGATCCGCTTCCAATACGAACCGCTCGCCGACGACGTCCATGATTGAAACGCCCGGCGATAGGATTGCACCCCGAACGTAGCGGTAAGGGACACGACCGACCACGACCATACCGGTGCCATCCACACTGAGGGTCGAGAGATAGGAAGCTAGGCCCTCCTCGTACCAAATGGGCAGGTTGAGCGCGGCGCGGCTGCGCAGCAGATAGTGCGTGTATTCGTGGAACACGTTGCGGTGCAGATGACGACCCTCGCGGTCGGGGCCCGAAGCCAACAGGCTTTGGCTGAGCGAGGACCGAGCGAATCCCGCCAACACCGTGCTGTTGAAGGTCGTGCCGAAATCCCGGCTACGGGCGAATACCAGCAGCTTCAGCGGCGGGAGGTCGGTCGCTATGCTTCCAGGCAGTAAGGCCGACGCGGCGGAGCGAAACCGGTCGAGCGACCCGAGCAACGCCAGCGCCTCGTCCTGAGGCAGGTCGCTAACCAAGTCGAAGTGGGCGGTGGACGTGAGGCACCAATCGCGGTCTTCGATACCCGCTTGGGCGCCGGTCGAGACGAGGAGAACAGCAACGGTTACGACTGCAAGCAGACGGCGAGTCAAGACTGGACCCAGTGAGCGCCCTTGATTTGCGACTCTGGCTATGCTTATTCGTCGTCCGGCAGAACGGGCCGGAGATCCTCTCGCGGCGGGTTCAATATCGTCGGCACCTGCGTCGCGATAACTTCCTGGAACAAGCCATCGAGGAGTCTGTCCTCCTCGAGCGTCAAGTCCCTTTCGAAGAAGCACGACAGCTGCTTTAAGTGGCTTCCAGCGGGCCGACGCATCTCGCAAGTGACTCCGGTCGCCTCTTCCCCGTATTTCGATTCATACTCTTCGACGACCTCCTCGAAATACGGAACGTATTGTTCAGGAATGCGATCCCAAACGTCGTTGAAGTAGTTTTGGATGCCCGGCGCAGAATTCCCCGAGGCGGCGACACCCAGCCAGCCGATCGCGGTCGAGGAGTCGCGTGTGACTTCGCCGAGGCCCCGGGCATAGATATAGCCTACCCTCACCTGGGCGTCCTTGAAGCCGTGCTCGGCCGTGTTGAGGAGGAGTGGGAAAGCACGCTTGTATTCGCTTCGCGAGTACAGGCTCCGACCGCGCGACAGTTGCTGATAGATCTTGCGCCGTTCGGCCCTCGTGAGTTGCTCGATCCTCTCTCCCGTGACGACCACTTGCTCCACCGAGTCGTCCGTCTGAATCCGTTTGCCCGCGGACGACGCGGTTGCCGCCGCGTCGTCACCGCGGAACCTTGCCGGCACGTCGGAGTCTGTACCACCCGAATGAGCGGCGCCTTCCTGATTCGACGATTGGTCGCCCAGCACCGGAGCCATCAACAAGGCGCAACCGCAGAACGCAGCCACAATCCAACCCGTCCCCGCGCGGAAAACGAGCCGGGCACGATTACGTCTACCGATTCCTTGCATTCGGCGATTCCGTGCAGATCATGCCGACGAGTCTACACCGACCTAGCCCGCATATCTCACTCTAACCCGCAGCCGGCTTCGTGTGCTCGCGAACGAAGTCCAGGATGGCAGCGTAGAGGCGAGCCTTGTCCTTGTCGTCGTGGAATGCATCCGCAGGTCGCATCAAGCCCCGGAGGAACTCCGGCACGCCTCGTTCAGGGATCGTCTTGCCGGTTTCGATCAGCGTCGTGACCGTCTTGCCCGCACCCTCGAGGGCAGCCTGCATGGCCGTGGTGTGCGCCAGCGGCGCCCGGTCGTCGACGCCACCGTGGGAAAGGAACACCGGCACCTTGATCCGCTCTGCATGATTCACGGGCGATTGCGCGCGATGTTCCTCGGCATCCCGGCCTATCCATCTCGCCAAGCTCTCGGCATCACCCATGTGCATGGGGGCGACGCCTTGTCGTCCCCAGAGCAACGCCAGATCATAGACGCCCGCATGGCCGGCCGCACAGCGGTAGAGATCGGGTTCCCGTGCCACGGCGGCCAGGGCGGCGAAAGCGCCGTAGTGCGATCCTAGGATGCAGACCCGGTTGGCATCGATGTTCTGCCGTTCGGCGACGGTGCGGGTGGCATCGATGATGTCATCAATGATCCCCGCTCCCCACTGCCGGTAGCCAGCCTGCTCGAACTCGCGCCCGAATCCGCCGGAGCCCCGGTAATTGACCCGCAGCACGGCGAAGCCGCGATTGGCGAACAACTGCACTACGGGATCAAACGTCCATCCATCGCGGACTCCGTGGGGGCCGGCATGCGGCAACACGACCATGGGGACGGGGCCAGAGGGGTTGTTCGGCAGCGTCAGGTAGCTCAGCAGGCTCATCCCGTCCCGAGCCTTGATGTTCATCGCCGAGGATCCCGCCATTTGCGACGAGTTGATGTCGCGCAGCCGTGCCATCAGTGGGCGGAGTTTCTTGGTGGCCGGTTCCATCAGGTGCCACGCGCCCGGGTTGCGGTCGCTGAACGTATAGAGAACCAGGCGATTGCCGCCCTTGGAGCTGCTCGCGATTCTCACCGCCTCGCCCCGAAACGTGCCCATGGCCTGACGCAGGACGTCGATCTTCGGATCGCTGCCCTCGATGACGGAGAACTTCGGACTCGCGCCTTCGATCTTAAGACCAATGATCTTGGTCCCGTCGGCGCTCCACTCGACGTCGTCGATGTCGAACCGCTCGTCTTCGCGGATCACCTCAAACTCACCCGAACGTGGATCCATGGCATACAGTGCGATCCGGTCCGTTGCGTGGTTGCTCAGCAGGTAGAGCATTCCATCGGCCCCGAATCCAACCGGGTTCACCGTAACCGTGGGATCCGGACCCAACTCCGAACTGATGTCCGTCCATTCACCGTCCGGGCTCGCACGATAGAACATCGTCCGCTTGCCACCCTCTTGCCAGCCCAGGGCAAATCGCGCGTTGCCTTGCCGATCCGGATAAAGGTTGCCGAAAGGCACGGGACCCCGCTGGCGTTGACGCAGTCGGGCGTTGTCGGCCTTGGTATAGACGTCCAGCAGCATCAGGGCGGGATCCGTGCGCCCGGGGTGAGGGTAGAACGGCTGCTCGCCACGCTCGATCTGGACGTTGCGCTCGTTGTATTCGGCCGTGTCCACAATTGCGGCACCTATTCGCGTCTCGCCGTCGCGGAACAGTTGATACGGGCTGCTCCACCTCTTGCCGTCCGCGTTGGCCGCAAAGAAGCTGTTGGTCGGCCAGTCACGGTCTGAACGCTTGGTCCCCAACCTAGTCGTGATCACGATGCGCTCGCTGTTCGCCCACCAGTAATCGGACACCGTCACGTAGTCGACATCCCGGGGCACCCGACCCACGGGCGACAGGCTGGCGAAGTCGAGAACCTGAACCGCCGTATCACTCCTGGCCGCCAGGTACTGACCATCCGGAGAAACCTTGACATCCATCGTCGGCGGTGACGCGAAGAAGTGCTCGACCGGGATCTCCTCGGCCAGGGCACTGGGACTCGCCAGCAACCCAAGGATCCCGGACAGACAGACGGCTGCGATTGGTCGTTGCGTGATCACAAGTCTCCCCCCCTTGGCGTCGGGCCGAACGCCGGTGGATCATTGGTCTCACCAACACGCTCCCCCGGCAATTGCGACTGGAGCGCCACTATGCAGTTTCACACAGAGCGGAAAGGCGAAGGAGACTCCCCAATGCCTTCGCCACTTTCTCTCCCAAGATCACCCTAGACCATCAATTGACAGGTGGCAAGGCTGCATGTGTACGCTCGCAGAACCGGCGCCACCACGTAAAAGCGTTGACAGGAGCGGGAGGGCGACGGACCATCGATCGAAGGATCGCCACCGGTGCAGCATCGATGACCCGACCTTCCCCAATGGTCGGGCCAATCGTGTCGAAGCAGAGCCCCGTGCCCTCAAGCCCTCCACACGTTCCATGGAACATACGCCGAAGAGAGCGTAGCGACCGGCGGCGGATGTTCCTTGGAAGGACGGCGTGGCTGGGCCGGAGACGGAGGCGTCGCACAGCGAATGCGAAACGCCGCCCCGGCTTTGGGGCGCTCATGGTGGTCGCGGTCCTGCTCACCACGTTGACCGCGCCGAGGGACGGCGCTCCGGACGCCAAACCGGTACAGGTCGAGCCCGCACAACCGGATGCCCCGCCGATTGTCGCCAACGACGCACAGGAGCCGGAGGAAGTCATCGTCACGGGCAGTCCCACGGATCCCGGCGTCGCGCCCACCCTCGAATACATGCAACAGACGTACGACGCGAGGGGCAAGGGTGGTTGCCTGTACCGGCGCGGCGACTACGAGGAGGCGTTCCCGTACCTGCTCGCCGCCGCCAAGCGCGGCTTCAAGATGGCTCAGGCTCGTGTCAGCTTCCTGTACGAGCGGGGCCTTGGCACTCCCCGGGATACCGAGGCCGCTGTGGGCTGGTTGGCGGTTGCCGCCACCGGCACCACCCACCCATCGATCCGATACGCCTACCGGGACGTCTGGGACCGGATTCCCGAAGAGTACCTACCCCGCCTCGAGCAGGTCGCTGACGAGTACCGGTCGAAGTACGGCTCGCGCCGACACCGGGTCAACTGCGACCTTTCGGCGACTGCGGGCACGCATATGAAGATGCTGACATGCCGTTTCCAGGATGAAGGAACCCACGCCGACTACAGCTTCCTCGTCGATGCGCTTGCCGCTCCCGGAGCGCCCGCACCGACCGCCGCCATTCCCCTCGACGCCATACCGATGCCGAGGACGCCCGAAGCCAAGAGCAAGGGCTGCTAGGGAAGCGCCAACGTCCCGGCACCCTGCCGCAGTTCAACCGATTCGCCTGCGGTGAAGTCGCCGAACGTCTCCTCTTCTCCCGTAGGCCAGAGTACGACGACGTTGCCGACCGCCGTTTCCGCACCGAGCCCGAAGTGGACCTGCGGGTCGTTCGACGATAGGTAGCTGCCCTCCGGCCGGACGTTTCGATTGAGGCGCATCGTGCCGACCGTGGCCGAGACGATGGCACCGTGGGCGTCGCGGCCCTCGCGTCCCACTACCCGAAAGCGGATCCAGTTGCCACGCCCGGGAACGCGGTTCATCAGCAGGTACGCTGGCGCGTCCCGGTTGACAACAAGCAGATCCATACCGCCGTCGTCGTCCACATCCCCCACGGCGAGCCCGCGACTGGTGTGAATGAGAGGTTCCGCCGTGCCGCCGAGGGGTGCCACGTCCACGAACCGTCCGCGGCCGACCCCCCGAAACAGCACATTCGGCTCCACGTAGATATCGCCGACGCGCAACTCGCCCGCCACGACCCGGCCGTTGGCCTGGTAGAGATCTAGTCGGCTGTCGTTGTCGAAGTCTGCCAGCACGACGCCGAAACGGGTGTAGCGGCGGCTGGTAACGGCGAGGCCCACCTCGGCGGTGGCGTCCGTGAACCAGTTGCCGTCGTTGCGGAAGAAGGAGTCCGTCTGGCCTTCCAGATTCACCACCAGCAGGTCGTCGTCCCCGTCATCGTCCACATCCCCGGCGGCGACGCCCATTCCCGCCTTGGCCAAGCCGTTCCTGTCCACACCGCAACCCCACAACAGCGCTTCTTCCTTGAACCGCAGGTTGCCCTGGTTCAGCCACAACTGGTTGACCATCATGTCGTTGGCGACGAAGACATCCATCCGACCGTCCCGGTTGAAGTCGGCACCGACGACGCCGAAGCCGTTGCCGAAAGCGTTGGCGAGGCCCGCTTCCCCGCTCACGTCGGTGAACGTGCCATCGCCGTTGTTGCGGTACAACGTATCCACCGCCGGCGCATCGTAGTTGCCCGGTGGGCAGTAGGTGAGCAGCCCCGCAATGTAGCAGTCGATCTCCGCAAGCGGTGTCCAGTTGATGTAGTTGGCGACGTACAGGTCGAGGTCGCCGTCGGTGTCGAGGTCGAGGAAGGCGCCGGAAGCGCTCCAAGCAGCGTCGCCGACGCCGGCCTCGTCCGTGACGTCTTCGAACCGACCATCGCCGTCGTTCCGCAGTAGCACGTTTGGGCCCCAATTGGTCACGTAGAGGTCCACATCGCCATCGTTGTCGTAGTCGCCGACGGTCACTCCCATGCCATAGCCCCGGTCGTCCGCGCCGTGGCCCTCCGGCGCCGCCTCGAAGCGACCGCGTCCGTCGTTGAGATAGAGCCGGTTGCCCGGCTGTTCGCCGCGGCCAAGAACGTCGCCGCTCTGCACGATGTAGGCGTCCAGATCACCGTCTCCATCCACGTCGGCCAAGGCCGCACCGCTGCCGGTGATCTCCGGCAGGTGGTGTCGGTCCCCCGAGTGGCCAGATCGATGTTCGAAGTCGATGCCGCGCCGCGCTGCCTCGTCCACGAACCACGGTGGACCCGAGTCGGAGACCGTATCCGTCTCCGAGCAGCCGCACAATACGGCCAAGACCCCTAGGGCGATCAGCAGACAAGGGGAAGTCGCGATGGCGACGCCAATCGTGCGGTCAGTCATCCCGTGCCTCGATGGCGGCCAATTGGCGGTACGCCTGCGCCAGTGCATCCGGCTGCGTACCAATTCGTTCCGCCCAGGCGAACGCGCCACGCGCCTCCTCGAATCGACCCACCTCGGCCAAGCAGAGGCCCAGCCCGATATGACCCTTCGCGATCGAGACGTCGACGTCCACCAGGCGTTGAAAGCGTTCGATGCACTGAGGCCAACGCTCCCGCGAACCTTCGACGGCGCCGGCGGTGTAGAGCACCTCGACCTGGTTGTCGATGCCGTGCTGCAGCGCGATGTCGAACGATGCAAGGGCATCGTCGTAGCGCTGCTCTTGCATCGCGATGCGAGCCAATTGTTCGTGCGCCCACCCATTGGTCGGATCGCCTTCGAGTGCCCGATCGATGTGGTACTTCATCCGTCCATCGTCCCCCGCGTCACGGTATACGTCGGCCAGTGCGAGATGGAAACGAAACTGCTTCGGATGGACTTCGATGCCGTGCTCGAGGACTTCCACGGCCTTTTCGGTCTCGCCCGCGGCCTTGTAGGCCCAGGACAGGTTGCTGATCAAGCCTTCGTCGTCCGGCTTCCACGCCTGGAGGGGTTTGATGATCTCCAGCGCCTTGTGCGGCAGGTTCGCCTTGATGAGGTCCTGACCCCGTATCAGCCGACGTCCGAATCCACCGACATATTCGGCCTTTCGGGCGACACGGGGATCCGTCCACTGGATGACGTGTCCGACCCGCCCTCGCGCCATTGCGATCCGGGCATCTTGCGTGCGTCCCACGGCACGGTAGGCCTCGCCCAACATCCGTTGCACATGGGGATGTGGAATCTGGTCAGCGACGGGCTCCAGGATGGAGATGGCCTCAGCGAACCGCTCCTCGCGCAACAGCGACTGGGCGATCCCCGCAGCGGCCGGCGACTTGGGTTCGAGTTCCGTGGCGCGTTCGTAGGCGGCCCTCGCTTCGTCGTAGAGCGACATTTCCAACAACCATGCGCCTCGCCACAGCCACGCGGGCGCATAGTCGGCGTCGATGGCCAATGCTTCGTCGAGCGCTGCCAACGCATCCTCGAAGTCTGCCCGCTTGGCGAGGAGCAGCGCCCGAAGATACGGCCAGTCGAACTCCGAGGGATCCAGGGACTGGGCCTGTCGGTAGGTTGCGATGGCGGCAGGGTCGAAGCCGTTGACGTCGTAGGCCATGGCCAGTCTGCCGCGCAAGTCACCGGAATCCGGTGCCGCCCGGACGGCTGCGAGCAGATCATCGATGAGGCCCATGAGATCCCTGTCGGCACCTTCCATGGAGGGGACCACGGGTTCGTTCGGGTCATCTCCCGCACAACCTGACGGCAGCAGGGAAAGGGTCAATAGCAACGCGGCGATTCCAAGACCTTGACGCACCATCCGCCGCGGGTCTGGGTCGGTCCCTTCAGTGGTGCGATGACGCACAACCAGCGCCGTGAAGGTTAAACGTGACTGTGACAACAGGACGTTAGGGAGCGGACTCGATTAACTGGCACTTCCGCTGCTTGTCGAGAGTCAGCTCTGATCGTTCACATCGGATGCGGGCAGCCGTGAAGGGTCGGTGGCCCGGACCGAGAATGCGAAAGCGACTCCCGAACAGCGATGATGCCCGGGAGACCCTGACCTCGTCGCCGACCTTGAGACCGCTCACCCTGGCCTGCCCACCTTCGAACAACAAACTTCCATCAAGGACCACGAGCTGTCGGTCGCGTAGCAACTTCTGCACATGTGTGACCCGCGCCTCGAACCGATCAGGGATGGTGAACACCGTTCGTTGCACCGCCTTCCGTTCAACGACCGGTGCAGCAGTTGCCGGAACGTCGGAGGCGTTCGATCTCTCTTCAACCGGTGCTGGGATCGCCCGTGCCGTACGCGGTTCCACGACCGCTCCGCTGCGGTCGGGCCCAGGATCGGCTTCGACCGGGGTACCCGATGATGCGGCCTCGGCCGAGACCGTAGCAGGGGGAACATCCTGGTCTGGATCGTCCGTTGCCTCGCCAAGGGACGCGAAACTCTCGGCGGCCGCGCGGAAGCACTCTCGCCGGGGTGCGTCCTCCTCGATGGCCGCACAGGCCAACACCATCAGGCAGGCGGCCTTCTGATCCGGGGGCAGCTCGTCGCAGGCCTTGCTCTGTGCATAGCCAGCACTCCCGACAAGGCAGGCCAGCCCACCAAGCAGAGTCGCCAGACCAGATGTGGGGTCGCTCTGCCAACGGTGCCAAGCCATGCGATGGGACTCTACGCGTTGCCTCCGACAAACGCCAGTGCGCCTCTGGGTAGGCGAGTTAGGGGAGCTCTGAACAAGCGGCAATGAGTGTCGAATACCATGTGTAGGGGGCGACCGCGCGCCCTTCGGGCGCGTTGTGGTCGCCCGTGCGAGTCACCGCACGTGTCGTTGGTCACGATGGGCGACCACAAGGGTCGCCCCTACGGCTTGTTCAGAGCTTTCTCAGAGCAGCTAGCCTGCCGACTACGACACAACGTCCCGGTAAGGCGCCGACACCGCAAAAGAAAAGCCCGGCGACGAGAGTTTCGTCGCCGGGCTGGAAGGGTGTGTCCGGAAGCGTCTAGACCGCTAGAACCCTACCCGTAGCGAGGCGAATGCGAGACGCCCCATGATGTCGTCCACGTAGGCTTCGTAGCCGACACCGGACGGGAACGGGTCGGGCCCCGTGCCGAAGATGTTTCGGACACCGAAGTTGAAGTTGACATAGCCGAGGCCAAACACGTCGGGCCGGTTGTAGTTGTAGTTGAGATCCCAATAGTGCCGCGAGTCGATCTTGCAGTACGGGTTACGGTCCTGGTCCGCACAGGCGTCCGCTTCCGTCCACATACTCTCGATGATCCGCTTGCCGTTTGCGTCGCGCTGGATGTTGTCCTCGTGCCATCGCTGGCCTTCGCCGCCGCCACGGGGCAGATCGGGATCGATCAACGCATAGGTGACCGTGCGGATACCGTTCAGCTCGTCGCCCAACGGCCCGTTGGGGTCGGCGTAGTCGCCATAGGAGTCGAGGTTACGCACGGCACCGTTGGTGCAGAACGGGTCGGTCAGGTTCTCGCCACCCTCGAGGCGCCATCCCGTCGGTTCACCGTCGTCGTTGAAAACCCGGGTCGGGGTCCCGTGCCGAGAGCGGCAGTCCGCCGTCTTGGCGAGCAACTCGTCCCAGGCCGCGTTGACGTCTGTAAGCGCACTGTGCCAGCGCACCTGCAACTGGGCGCTGTGGTTGCCGCGGAACCAGCGGAGGCCGACGTTCACCCGGTACTCCGGCGTTGCCGGTAGCGGCTGGAAGAGGCCGTTGCCGCCGCCAAATGCCGCCGTATTGCGGTTGCCGACACCGTCCACGCGGATTCCCGCGTTCTGTTGCCTACCGCCCGCCGCCCAACGCTCAAGGCTCAACTCCAGCATCTTGGTGGCGGATACGTTGAGCGAGAAGCCGCCAAAGTCACCACCGACCCAAGGAATCTCCGTACCGTCGAAGCTGTAGTTGCCGCTGAAGATCAAGGTGGTGGCTGTTTGCTCGCCCTGGTTCACCCAGGAGTCGCGCACGCTCACCAGACTCCCGTCCTCATTGCGTTCGACCAAGTGGCCGTGGGTCACCGACTCCATCTCGGCGATGTAGGCCATGGCCGCGTCCTGTCGGCACTGCAACTCCTCCGCAGGAGTCACCGAAGCGTATTCCACTGCGGAGCGCGGATGCGGTGACGGGTACTGTTCAGTCGGGAAGAGGTTCTGGTCGTCGTAGTTGAGCAGCGTCTCGTTGCCGCAGCGTTCCTTGACGAAACCTTCGAAGTTCGCACCAGCTTCGCCGACCACACCGGCCGGAGAGATTCGTTCGACCCGACCGTTGAAGTCCACCGTGGTGTAGTCCAGGTCAATGAGCATGTCGCCGTCGAGCAACCGCATCGAAACACCGGCGTTCCACAGGTCCGATACCTCCGCGCCCAGACCCTCGTTCGGTGCGTTGGAAATGACCAGCACGTTGCTGACCACACCGCTGTTCGGGTTCGCCTCCGCGCAGTGCGGCAGTTCGGCGGCGAGGTCGCACAGATAGTCTCGCACCTGGCCGAACTCGTTGCGGTAGTCCGCCGAATTGAACAACTGGAACATCCCCGGCAGCACGAAACCTTCCGTCTTGCTACCCCGGATAGCCAGCCAGTCGAAGGGTTGGTAGCGCACGGCGATCTTCGGAATGGTCACGTCGAACCGGGACTCCTGCCCCGCTTCCGCAAACGACGCGTTGCCGACGAACTCCGCGTAGCGCACGGCCAACTGCACTTCCATTTCGCCCCACGTCGGATGGTCGATGGGGAACACCTGAACCTCGCCGAACACGGCCGAGGTCGTCTCTTCCGTCTGCTGTTCCGTCTGCCGCGCGGAACCCAGGGTTGAGTTGCCGTACTGGTTCGGGCGCTGGTTCTCCGTCTCAACGCGATAATGAATACCAGCCGCCACACCAACCGGTGCGTCGTTGTACCAGAGGTCGAACAGGCTGCCGTTGGAGGCGACCAAGTCGATGATGTGGGTGCCGGTCACCCGGCTGTCCTGACGCATAATCAACCCAGCCCGGCGGGTTTCCAGTTCCGTGTTCCAAGCCGGGTCGTCCTTGTCGCGCCAAGCGGGCAGGAGCTCTCCCGTCTCGGGATCGGAATCCAGCCATGCGGTGGAGAACGGGTTCCAGCACTCGTTCGGACTGGAACTTCCCTGGGGCGACCCGCCCTTGCAGCGCAGGCTCGCCACCGTCCAGTTCCAGACGGGTTCGAGGTAGTCGTTCTCCCGCGTCCCCTTGGCCCAGATCCAGTCCGCATCGACGATCCACTCCGTCTCGGGAATGGTGATCGAGGTCCCGAAGCGCACGCGCATGTTGTTGATCGCGTTGCGCCGGTTGAAGCTCATATCGGGGTTCAACCAGGGATAGGATTCGTGTACGTAAGGCTGTTTGGGGTGCGGTGCCAGGTTGGTCATCCGCACGTCCTCGAACAGGCGCAGGCCGATCGTGCCGTGCGAGTCGATGTCGAACCGATCAGGTATGCCGTCGCCGTCGGCATCCGAATCGAGAGGCAGTAGGACGACCCTGTAGTACGGATCCTTCTGAGCCGAGATGTCGGCCAACTCCCGATCATCGGCCACGCCGTCGCCGTTCAAATCCCGGTCGGGCAGGCCATCGCCGTTGCGGTCCTGCGCATAGATCAGCAACTCGCCGGCTTCCTCGAGGTAGTCGTAGCGGCCGTTGCCGTTGGCGTCGTGGTAGCTCATGAACGTGTCCGCCTTGAAGACGCCCGGCAGGTCGGGTCGCTCGTACAACGGGCTGAACGTGTCGCAGCCCGGAAGGTTCGGCATGTAGTCGCAGGAGTTCGAACCGTCCGCAAAGGCCCGGAAGGGGTTGCCGGGATTCGAGCCAATGGCGATGGCGACATCGGGACCATAGAAACTCGTGGACTCGTTCCACTCGTCGATGTGATGGGCGCGCTCCCGGGTGTGGTACTCCATGGCGGAAACCACGAGCTCGCCGTGGATGGAGACGTAGTCGTTGAAGTTGTGCTCGAAGAACGCCATGCCGCTCTGCCGGTCCTCGTGGGCCCGGATGTCCTGCCAGTCGGCGGTGACCTGGCGACAGTCCTCCATCGAACCGTGGGAGCCTTCCTCGCCACCGATGGTCCGCGTTTCGATACCGCGGTTGTTACCCGTCGTGTAGCCGTTCAGGAAGCTGCCCTTCTTGGCCACGTCGTTGTAGCCGAGTCCGAATTCGTTGGCGGTGGAAGGATCACCCAGGGAATCGTGGCCGCCGCCGAACGGATAGTGGCAACCCGGGTCGTACCGTCGCAGCGTGCGCAGACGGGATACTCCGTCGGATCGGGCCGAGGGAAACGCGAACGCCGTGCCTTGGTAGTAGTAGTCGCTCTCGCCTTCCAACGGTGGATAGAGGTGCCAGGGACCCGAATTGGCGATGAACCCTGGGGGTGCGTCGGCGGGATTCGCGAAGTTCTGCCAGCCAGACAATGGCGGCTGTTCCAGTTCGCCGGAGGGGTAGCGTCTGGGAACGCGCCACTCGCCAGGGTGGCTCTGCGAACGTTCGCCCCAGGTGGGAAGCAACTGGCCTGTCCACCCGGTGGAACTGACGATGTACCGGGGCCGCGCGGTGGCCGGCATGTCCTCGACATCGCGTATCTCCATCGCAAAGATGGCGCTCGTGCGATCCCCTTGGGCGCCGGCGAGGATACCCAGGCTCTTGGACGGCGTACCTTCGTCGAGAGCCTGCTGAACGGAATACGATACGTCGAGCCCGTCAAAGTTCTTGCGGGGTATGAGGTTTACCACCCCCGATACCGCTTCCGAACCGTAGATCGCTGACGCGCCGTCAAGCACGGTCTCCACGCGGCCGATACCTACGCCCGGGTAGAGGTTTGTGACGTCGGCACCCGCGCGTCGGGTCCAGAAGGAGTATCCCGTGACGAGCGTCGGCACCCGGTGTCCGTCCATCATGGTCATCGTTGCCCGCGCCCCGAGACCACGCAGGTTCGGGAACACCTCGACGCCTTGCGGGCCACCCTGGTCGTCGCCGCCGCCGGTTTCGAAAGGCGCCGCGTTGGCGTTTACGCCGACCTGGTAGGTCTGATCGAAAATGATGTCTCCGAGGTCCGGTGTCCCCGAGAACTGGAGGTCCAGTTCGTCGATGGTGTCCACTGGCGAAGGCAGGTCGAAGGTCTGGCGCCGGATGTGGGATCCAGTTACGCGCACCTCCTCGATGTCTTCCTCCTCGGCGACTTCCTCCTCCGCGGCCTCGGCTTCGGCCACCTCGGTCTCCTCGATGGCCTCGTCCTCCTCCTCCTGCCCGTAGGCAGCGGACGCGCAAGTCAGCAGCGCAAGTGCGCCAGTCAGCAAAAGAACCCTCTGGAACGGCAATCTCATTGGCCTTCTCCCTCCTCTCCGCATGTTGTAGTTCGTCCCTCTTCGGGGGTCATCACGCGAAGCAACTCAGGAGAGCTACCCGTGCGTGTGACGTAACAACACTTACTAGCCGACTAGACCACAAGTGTCGGGGGCAAGTCAACACTCTCTGTTACGGCGTGTTTCAATCTGCGTCGAGACGTTTCGGAACCGCGTTTCCGCGTCATTCCGAACGCTTCGCTCGCCCTTCGAGACAGCGCGAAACCGCAGCTTGGAAATGGTTCTCGGTGATGAGGAGGGGTGGGTCGTTTTGGACGACCGCCGACTCGGTCGTGGCCGGTGGGGGTTGGGGTCGGACGCCGAGCCCGCGAGGCGTCTTGGCGGCGCTAGCCGCCGCCGCCCACCCCCCCCCGAGCACTGCCGCCCCCCTCTTAGAAGAAAAAGCCGACGTTGTGGTATATGCCCGAGGGCGAGAACC
>VXPO01000118.1:1455-23776 GCA_009839505.1 Gammaproteobacteria bacterium | reverse complement strand
GGGGGGGGCCGCCGGCGCGGCCGGCCGGGGTGGTGGGGGGCCTGCCCGCCGGGCGGCCGGCGGCCCCCCGGGGGGGCGCGGGGGGTGGGTTTTGGGGGGGGGGGGGGGGGGGCCGGACGCCGAGCCCGCGAGGCGTCTTGGCGGCGCTAGCCTCCGCCGCCGTCGCCACCGGGAGCACTGCCGCCCAGCTCTTCGATGAACTCGCCGAAGTTCTGGTAGATGCCCTCGTCCATGAACCGGCATGTCAGCGACTTGATGTAGGTGCCGGCCTTGTGGCTCATGTCGCAGCCCACGCGGTTGGCCTTCGCGCTGTACTTTTCTCGGTACTCGTCGATGACCGCTTCCAGGCTTGGCTCGTAGTCCTCAGGGATGCGCTCCCAGAGATTGCGGAAGTAGTTCTTGATCTCGGGGTGCGAGGTGCCTTCGGCCGCAAGGCCCAGCCAACCGACCGCCGCGTAGGGATCCTGCTCGGTTCCAAGGCCCTGCTGGTAGAGAAATCCGACCCGTGCCTGGGCGAACTTGAAGCCGCTTTGCGCCGCGGCCAACAGATGCGGGAACGCCTCATCGTACCTGCCCTGCTTGTAGAGCCAAGCTCCCTTGCGTCGCGACTCGTAGATCTGGAACACGCGCTCGTAGCTGGGCACCTTGCCGCGTTCCGGACGTGGGGCCGTAACTACGATCTCTTCGATATCCGAATCGTACAACCGCCCACGCTCGGACTGCGCACTCGTGGTCGCATCAACTGCACCCGACGACCCGTCGGCAGCATCTTGGACAGTCACTTCCTGAGCGTGACCTAGAGACGTGACTCCAAACGCCAAGCAAGTGAACAAGATCTGCAAGGAACGCATAGGGCCGCATACCCTTCAGCCGCTTCGGCGCGGATCGTAGCACAGGATCCCCTCATCGGAACGACATCGAGCTGGCGACGCCTTAGGAAGCCCCTGAAGAGCAGCACCCGGAAGATGGAGTCAGCTACTATCGGAAACGACCGATCGACCGCATGTCCGGAGAACTGCTTGCCGTGTACCGAGAGCCGCGCCCCAAGAGCAGGGTATTGACAATTCCAGTGCTGCGTCGGGTGAGCTTGTTCCTGGCCCTAGCGCTGGCGATTTCGGGGTGCAGGCCGGACGCCGACGCCCGCAACGACCGCGGTGTCGCACTGATGGGCCGCTACGAGTACGCCGCCGCCGAGGAGGAGTTCCAAGCCGCCGTCGACGCCGCGCCGGAGTGGCCGACGGCGCGCATCAACTTGGCGATCGCGACCCTGAACCGACAGAACGAAGGCGACGAGCACCTGGCCCTCGACATATTGGCCGACGTACTCGAGGTCGACCCCGATGAACCCCGGGCGCTCTACACCAGCGCGATCCTCCACCTCCACCTGGGCGAGATCGAACTGGCCAAAGTGGGTTTCGCCCGCGTCGCGGAACTCGACCCGGAGGACGCTCACGCGGCCTACTACCTCGGTCTGGCCCATCTCCAGACCGGCGACAACGAAGCGGCGACCGACTGGCTGGTACGGAGCGCGGAACTCGACCCGCATCTCTTGAGCGCCTACTACACGGGCTCGCAGGCCCTGCGCCGCATCGGCCGTGGCGAAGAGGCGGATCGAATGCTCGACACGTACCTACGCCTGCAGCCCAACCCCGCGGCGCACCTGGCCGAGATTGCCTACAAACGCATGGGACCCAAGGCGGAGGCCCTCGCCGCCAGTCCCCGAACGGCTCCGCCACCGGTCCCGGTGGAGGGGCCGATGTTCGGCGGCCCCGAGGTTCTGGAGCTGACCGTACCGACCACAACCACCGTGAGCGCCGTCGACTTCGATGGTGACGGTGTCCAGGATCTCGTGCTCGGAGGATCGATGCCGCTGGCGACGCTCCTCGGTCGCGGCCAAGGCATCTTCCTGCCAACGTCCGTGCATCCGCTCAGCGGAACGCAAGAGGTCGCCGCCAGCCTCTGGGCGGACATGGACGACGACGGTCGGGTCGACGTCGTACTCTGCGGACCTTCCGGCACGCGCATCCTCCTGCAGACCGGCGACACGTGGACGCCCGGCCCAGTTCTTGGCGACGAGCCGTGCACCGCCGGCGCCGTCGCTGATGCCGACCACGACGGCGACCTCGACGTCTTCGCCATCGGACCCGCCGGCAACGAACTCCACAGCAACAACCGCGACGGTTCCTACCGGCGCTTGGCGGTCGATCAAGGCCTCGCGGGTACCGGGGCCGGGCGGCGCGTGCTCTTCGCCGATCTCGACGCCGACCGCGACCTCGATATCGTCGTGTTGAACCAGCGACCTCCCCACGACGCCTGGCAGAACGACCGCACTTGGGAATACCGCCCGTTCACCGTGCTCGACGGGTTCCTGAACACGCCGTTGGTCGCAGCAACCGTGGCGGACGTCGATGCCGACGGCCACCGCGAGATCTACGGGCTCGACGCGGACGGGACGCTGCTGCGTTGGCACCGCGACGGCTCGGCCTGGGTCAAGAACGAGCTTCGCCGTGGATCGTCCGGGATAGAACGGGGCGAACTGGACGTCGCCGACTTCGACGGCGATGGTCGGCTGGAACTCCTGGTCGTCCTCCCCGAGGGGTTCTCCGTCGTCGATCCCGGTACTGGAGCGAGGATGTTCGACCAGCGGGTAGATGGACTGGCGAGCGCCATCGCGGTGGCGGAGCACCCGGCCCGGGGACCCATGGTCGTGGCCGTCCATCGTTCAGGCGTCTCGGTATGGCATGCGGGCGCAGGCCGGCACATGTTTGCCGCGGTCAGTCCGACCGGACGCACCGATGCCTCGCAGATGCGCTCCAACGCGTCCGGCCTCGGCACGGTCGTGAGAGCGCGGGTGGCGGGCCGCTGGACCGTACTCGACCGCCTCGACACCCACTCGGGACCGGGGCAGAGTCTGCAGCCGTTGAGCGTCGGCCTGGGCGGCAACGGTCAGGTCGACTTCGTGGAGCTTCGGTGGCCCGACGGAGTGTCGCAGTCGGAACTCGAACTCAAGGGCAGCGAACACCACACGATCGCCGAGGTCCAGCGCCAGCTTGCGAGTTGTCCGGTGCTGTTCGCCTGGAACGGCGAAGCGTTCGAGTTCGTCAGCGACGTTCTCGGCGGAGCGGCGCTGGGCTACCTGGACGCGCCGGGGCGCTATGCGCCGCCACGACCCGCAGAGGGTTTCCTGCTCGATGCCGGGGCGCTGGCCGCACGCGACGGCCGCTACGCGCTGAAGCTGGGCGAACCCATGGAGGAGAACGTCTACCTCGACTCCGCCCGGCTCACCGTGTACGACGTACCCGAAGGCTGGGAAATCGTATTGGACGAACGCCTTGGGGTGAACGGGCCTGGGCCGACCGGGCGGGCGATCGCCTTTCGGCATACATGGATGCCGGCGAGGGCGACCGATGCCGAGGGCCGGGATGTCACCGAACTCATCCGCCGCCAGGACCGACGCGCACCGTCGCCCGGCGACGTCGACCACCGGTTCATCGGACTGTTGTCAAAGCCGCAGGTGCTGACCGTCGAGTTCGATGCAGCCTTGGACGGCGACGGTGCCGTCCTCGTCGCCGACGGCTGGATCGAGTACCCCTACTCACAGACCGTGTTCGCCGCCTGGCAGGCCGGGTTGCGCTACCAGCCTCCCACGCTGGAAGCCCGCGGCGCAGACGGTGAGTGGCACGCGGTCGCCGTGGAGTTCGGCTATCCGGCGGGCATGCCCCGAACCATGGCGCTTCCCCTGCCGCAGCTGCCCCGGGGCACCACGGCGCTCAGGCTCTCATCCAACATGGAGATTTACTGGGACCGGCTGCGCGTCATCCGTGAAGAGCCCTTGGACGGCATCGTGAAGGCGACGCTTCCACCGGTGGACGTGCGCATCGCGCGGACCGGTTTCGCCAAGCGCACCACGGGACCCCAGCGGCTGCCCCACTACGACTACGCCCGGCGGTCAACGTACTGGGATGCCAAGGCGCCGGCCGGTTTCTACACCGCGTTCGGCGACGCGGGCGAACTGGTCGGCGAGATCGACGGGGCGCTCGCCGTGATATCGAGCGGCGAGGAGATTCATCTGGAGTTCGAGGCCCCGCCCGGCCCGACCGACGGACATCGTCGGCTGTTCCGCATCATGTTCCATGGCTGGGCCAAGGACATGGACCTCTACACCTTGGACGGCGATACGGTGGGACCCCTACCGGCCCCCGACGGTGCCGACTCGAGGATGCTCGCCAAGCGGGACCGCCTGCATGCCCGCTACAACGTGCGCTTCCGGGAAGGCCTCTGATCACCGCTCGGCCGCAGTGCTACAGGAACGCGTCCTCAAAAGAGCATTGCAACAATCCACACGATGACGGCCCCACACGTAACGTAGACCGCCGTCGTTTCCTTGTTGATGATGTTCGCGATTCGCGCGAGTCCCGCATCGAATCGCTCCTTCTGTTGCCGGTCGAAGACGTTCTCGATCCTCGCCACGCTGCTTTCGATGTGGGCGATGCGGGCAGTGTCGTTCAGGATGTGCCTGATGTCCGTCTCGACGGCGGCGAGGCGTTCTCCGATGGCTGTGTCGGGGTCTGTCACGGTTGCCTCCTGAGTGATCGGTCAACCGGGCTTTTCTGCAAGTTCTGTCGCCATTCGCGAGTTTCGTGCACCGCAACGACTCCTCTCAGAAGAACGAGCCCTTGACCAGCGCCGCAGCGACCGCGGCGATCACCGTCCCGCAGACTGTATAGAGAGCCGTCTTGCTGTGTGCCATGGCCGTTTCCAGGATGTCGGTGGTGCGCTTGGAATCTTCCTTGAGTTCCGTCCTCAGATTCGAGATGTCCGTCTTCAGATCCCCCATGTCCGCCTTGAGTTCGGCCCTGGTCTCGTTGATTCGCCCACCCAACTCGTCCCGGATCCCGACGATGTCCGTCTTCAGATCCCCCATGTCCACCTTGAGTTCGGCCTTGGTCTCGGTGATTCGCCCACCCAACTCGTCCCGGATCCCGATCATGCCGTCTTCGATCCTCGCGACGCCGCTGACTATGTGCTTGATGTCCCTCTCGACGATGGCGACGCGTTCGCCCAACGACCCGTCGGGGTCCGTCATGGTGTTCTCCTTTGACCTATGATCGTCCACTCTTGCAGCAACGCCAGCAGCCATGAGTGAATGCTACCCTTCCTCGGCGGACAGTCAAGAAAAAGTCATATCGAACAGTAAGTTACGACTGTATCGAGGTTCATGCCGGAAAAACCTACAAAGTGCGATTGGGGAGAGGAGTCCGGCTTCGTAGCAGTTTGTACGAGCCACAAGGCCATGCCGGGAAACACACATGACTAGTGCGCCGAGCCCGAGGCCACTGCCCGTGGTCGGCCGGGGCATGCGCAAGCTGCTGGTCGTGGTGTTCGCCCTGTTTGCGCTCTTGGTGGTGAACTCGGTCTACCTCGGTGCCGTCACCTTCCGGGAGTGGCAAACGGGCTCGAGCCTGGAGGATTCGGTCTATCTCTCGATGTTCCTCGGTCACCTGGTGCTCGGACTCGCCATCACGGTGCCCGTGCTGGTCTACGGCGTCATGCACCTGCGCCGCGCCATCGGCCGGCCCAACCGGCTGGCCGTGCGCCTCGGTCTGATCCTGTTCGCCAGCGTCATCGTTCTCCTTGCCACCGGGTTCGGCCTGACGCGGGGTATCCCGTTGATCGAGCTGCGCGACCCCGCAGCACGCTCGGTCGCCTACTGGGCGCACGTCGGCGCGCCGGTGCTGATCGCCTGGCTGTTCGTGCTGCACCGCCTGGCCGGCAAGCGCATCCGCTGGTCGGCCGGCATCGCCATCGGGCTCGTCAGCGTCGCCATAGGCGGCATCGCCCTGGTACTGGTGGAGCTTCGGCCCGTTCAGACCCAGGCCAAGGTGTCGTTCGAACCCTCGTTGGCACGCACATCGGGCGGCGGCCACATCCCCGCACACCACCTCATGCGCGACGCCGAGTGCGCGCGCTGTCATGCGGACGCCCATGCGCAGTGGCAGTACAGCGCGCACCGGTTCGCGTCGTTCAACAACCCCGCGTACCTGTTCTCGGTGCGCAATACCCGAGCGAAGGTACTGGCACGGGACGGCAACGTGCACGCGGCGCGTTTCTGTGCTGGCTGCCACGACCCCGTGCCGCTGTTCAGCGGCCGCTTCGACGACCCCGAGTTCGACGACGAAGATGACCCTACGGCGCACGCGGGCATCACCTGCGTCAGTTGCCACGCCATCGAGTCCATCGGCAGCGTACGCGGCAACGCCGACTTCGTGATCGGCATTCCTGAACGCTACCCCTTCGGCTCATCGGAGAATCCCGTCGCCGGCTGGGTCAACCGCTTCCTGGTCAAGGCCAAACCGGCGCTGCACAAGCGCACGTTCCTGAAGCCGCTGCACAAGAGCACCGAGTTCTGCGGCACCTGCCACAAGGTGCACTTGCCCGTGGCCCTCAACGGCTACCGCTGGCTGCGTGGCCAGAACCACTACGACGCCTTCCTGTTGAGCGGGGTCTCGGGACACGGCGTGACCAGCTTCTACTACCCGCCCCAGGCCGAGAAGAACTGCAACGGTTGCCACATGCCGCTCCTCGAGTCGGACGACTTCGCGGCGAAGCGCAACGACGCAAGCGGCGCATTGACGGTTCACGGCCACCACTTCCCGGCGGCCAACACCGCGCTGGCCCACCTGCTCGGGCTTCCCGACGCGGTGAACGAGGCCCACCGGAAGTTCCTCGAGGGCTCGCTGCGGGTGGACATCTTCGGCGTTCGCCAAGGCGGCGCCATCGACGCGCCCCTCACCGCGCCCGTGCGTCCGGACGTCCCGCCACTGACGCCCGGCGGCGAATACGTCGTCGAGGTCGTGCTGCGGACACTCACGCTCGGTCACACCTTCACCCAGGGTACGGCCGATTCCAACGAGGTCTGGCTGGAAGTCACGGCGACCCAAAACGGCCGGGTCATCGGCAAAAGCGGCGGACGAGCCTCCGACGGCAGCGTCGATCCCTGGTCCCACTTCGTCAACGCCTACGTCCTCGACCGCGATGGCAACCGGATCGACCGGCGCAACGCCGAGGACATCTTCATACCTTTATATAACCACCAGATACCGCCCGGCGGCGCGAGCGTCGCCCACTACCGCCTGATCGTCCCGGAAGACATCGACGGTCCGATCACGCTCAACGCACGGCTCCACTACCGGAAGTTCGACACGCTCTACCTGCGCCACTTCCAGGGCGAGGAGTTCGCCGGCAACAGCCTGCCGATCACGACCATCGCGACGGATGAGGTGGTGTTCGCCGTGGACGGGTCCGCGCAGGCGCCCGTGCCGGAAATCCCGCCGTGGCAACGCTGGAACGACTACGGGATCGGGCTGCTCGCCAAACCCGACAGCGGTGCTCTGCGCCAAGCCGAAGGCGCATTTCGCCAAGTGACGGCCGCCGGTCGCGCCGAGGGTGATCTCAATCTCGCCCGGGTGTGGATCCGCGAGGGACGCCTCGACGAAGCGGCCGCGGCGCTCCGTCGGGCGGCCCACGGCGGCGCGTATCCTTGGTCGGTAGCCTGGTTCGGCGGCCTGGTGGACCTGCAAAACGGTGAACTCGACGCCGCCATCGACGCCTTCACGGCTCTGGCCGAGACCCGTTTCGCCGAGGCGCAAAGACGCGGCTTCGACTTCTCCAAGGACTATCGACTGCTGAATACGCTGGCCCGCACGCAGTTCGAGCGCGCCAAGCTCGCCGCCAACTTCGAGGAGGAGACCCGTTGGCTCGAGGCGGCCGCCTCCCGCTATCGGGAAGCACTCTCCGTGGATCCCGAGAACGTCACGGCACACCACGGCCTCGCCCAGGTGGCGGCGCGCCTCGGCGACGGCGCAACTGAACAGCGTCACCGGCGCCTGCACGACACCTATCGTCCCGACGACAACGCGCAGGACCGGGCCATCGCCAACGCGCGCCGTCGCGACCCGGCTGCCAACCATGCCGCAGAGGCGGTGGTGGTCTACGACCTGCAGCGGCCCGGAGCCTACGGACTCGGTGAGGTCGCGCCTTGACGGATTCGCTGCCGACAGCCGACGACGCATCTCGCGACGGCGAAGCTCGAATACGACGGGCACTGCGGGTGTCCCTGCTCGCCGGGGTCGCCATCGTCGCGATCACGGGCGTGACGCTGTGGCTGACGGGCCGCTCCGGCGATCAAGACGTCGTGGACGAGCACGAGGTCGTCGGGCCGACCCTGCGACCGGCAACCGGTCCCGTGCTTCCCGCCCTGCCCTTCACGGACATCACCGCGAAGTCGGGGATCGACTTCGTACACGAGACCGGGGCCTACGGAGAACGTCTGCTGCCTGAAACCATGGGTGGCGGAGTCGCCTTCCTCGACTACGACAACGACGGCGACCAGGATCTCCTGCTCGTAAACTCCGCTGTCTGGCCGTGGCGGCCCAAGCCACCGTCGCCCGCGACCTCTGCGCTCTACCGCAACCGCGGCGACGGCACCTTCGAGGATGTTTCAGAAGCCACGGGCATGGCGCTGACGCTGTACGGGATGGGCGTCGCCACCGGCGACTACGATGCCGACGGTTTCGTCGACGTGTTCATTACCGCGGTTGGCGAGAATCGGCTGCTGCGCAATGTCGACGGTCGGCGTTTCCTCGACGTCACGCCCGACACCGGCGTTGCCGGCAGCGTCGATGCCTGGAGCACCAGCGCCGCCTTTCTGGACATCGACGACGACGGCGACCTCGACCTGTTCGTGTGCAACTACGTCGCCTGGTCCGCCGACATCGACCGGGAGGTCGACTACCGGCTGACCGGAATCGGTCGCGCCTATGGACCGCCTACGGACTTCCCGGGTACGGACTCCTACCTTTATAGGAACGACAAGTATAGGAACGACAAGGGCGTGTTCACCGACGTCTCGGCTCAAGCGGGCATCAAAGTCGCCAACCCGTCGACCGGACTGCCCGTGGGCAAGGCGCTGGCCGTCCTTCCGCGGGACGTGAACGGCGACTCTCGGGTCGACATCGTGGTCGCCAACGACACCGTGCGCAATTTCCTGTTCCTCAACACCGGCGACGGCCTGTTCCGCGAAGCCGGCATCGACACCGGCCTCGCGTTCGATGCCGGCGGAGCGGCAACCGGCGCCATGGGGATCGACGCCGCGGGGTTCGACAACGACGACAAGCTCGCGGTGGTGATCGGCAACTTCGCCAACGAGATGTCGTCCTTCTACGTGGCGCGCCCGGGCGAGAGCCTGTTCAGCGACGACGCCATCGTCTCCGGGGTCGGTGCGCCGAGCCGCCGCGCGCTGACCTTCGGCGTGTTCTTCTTCGACGCCGACCTCGATGGTCGGCTGGACATGCTGGCGGCGAACGGCCACGTGGAACCGGAAATCCAGCGCGTCCAGTCCAGCCAGAGCTACGCGCAGCCAACCCAACTGTTCTGGAACTGCGGCAAGGACTGTCCCCGCCGTTACGAACTGCTCGACCGGGTGGCCGACCTCGACGCACCCATCGTCGGACGTGGCGCCGCCTACGCCGATATCGACGGCGACGGTGACCTCGACTTCGCCATCACCCAGGCCGGCGGAGCCGCCGTGCTGTTGCGCAACGACCAGACGCTCGACAACAACTGGGTGCGCCTGAGACTCGTCTCGGACTCGCCCAACACCCAGGCCATCGGCGCGACCGTCGCGGCGACCATCCGTGGCCACCGACTGGTTCGCGTGGTCAATCCCGCCCGTAGCTACCTGTCGAACGTCGAAATGCCCCTCACCCTCGGCCTAGGCGATGCGCCCCGGGTGGACGAGCTGACGATCGATTGGCCCGGTGGCACCCAAGAAACCTGGGTAGACCTCGAGTCCAGGCGTTCCTACGTGATACGGGAGGGCTACTCACCGTCCTTCGCGGATCAATAGAGCACGCCTTTCGCCAGCAGGCCGAGCATCGTGACGATGGCGGTTCCGCAGAGCGCGTACAGCACTTTCCTGTCGTAGCCCATCTCGGTTCTCATGTCCGACCTGACTTCGGCGTTGTCGGACTTGAGGTCACGTAACATTTCCTTGTTGTCGTCACGGATCCCGGCGATGTCGGACTTCAGCTCCGACTTCAGTTCCCGCATGTCGGACTTCAGTCCCTTCTCGATGCCATGCATGTCCGACTTCAGCTCCCGCATGTCCGACTTCAGTCCCTTCTCGATACCACGCATGTCCGACTTCAGTTCCCGCATGTCGGACTTCAGTTCGTCCTTGGTGAGCTTGAGGTTGAGATCCTGTTCGACACGCATCTCCTTGATCTCTTGCACAACGCCGACGATGCTGTCCTTGAGTTCGTCCCGGGTCTGCTCGACGCTGCTCTCGACGTGATCGAGCCGCAGCGCCAGATGGGCGACGTCGTTCTGGACGGCCGCCACGCGCGCATCGAGGGTGGGTTCGCTGTTGGTTGACTCGCCGTCCATGACTATTGGACCTACCGCTGCCGAGTTCATCGAGGAAGGATACCGTCAGATCCTTCGTCGGTCAAAAAAATACCAATTAAAATAGCTAGTTACGACGCGGTTTGGCGTTTCTTCCACAAGAACAACACCTTGGGTTACAGCGCTCGTAGCAAGCTGTACGAGCTGAAATTGCATACCCGCACAACGACCGACAGACGCCGTAGGGGCGACCCTTGTGGTCGCCCGTCTTGGCCAACCGACACCGTGCCGTGACCGGGATGGGCAACCACAACCCGCCCACAGGGCGCGCGGTCGCCCCGACGGGCTGTGCCGAACTCCCCGAGGCGGTCGGAGAAACTCTCCTTGACGCCGCCACCAATTGATGTTGCGCTTGCAGCGGGGGTAGGGACGTGGCCGACAGCGCCCAGGACATCGCGGCCAACCGGGCACGTTCGCGGGCGTTGCCCATGTTCGGACCCGGCTATCTGCCGCCGGAACGCAACTTGAGCGTCGACAAGGACGACAGCGGCTTCCGGCACGTTCTCTACCTGTTCCTGCGCTCCTGGCCCTACATCCGCCGTTACTTCCTCGGCCGCTGGTGGATACCGGGCAAAGGGATCGGCACCGGGACGGCCGAAGTCCTGGCCAGCGAGGGCTACAGTTTCGCCTACGCGCCGTTCCTAGTCGTCGCTGTTGCGCTTGCCGGGCCCCTAACGGACTACGTGCCGGCCACTCTCGCGTGGCCCTGGTACCTGATGTACGTGCCCACGATCACCACTGCGTTGTCCATGTTCGGACTGGCGTTCGCGCCGCACGGGCGATGGCAGAACACGTCGATCGCCGCCCTCATCCTGTCGGGCATAGGCGTGGTGACGAGTTCCGGCTTCTTCATGGAGGGTTGGCCACCCAAGCTCTACGGTGCCGCCGTCCTCGCTGCCTGCGTCTTCGGCTGGACGGTGCAATTTCGGATCCGGCACAACGGCGAGACCCGGGTCGAGTTCCGGGTCAGGGCCGCGACGCACCTCGTCTACTACTACTCCATAAACTTCGCCCAACGCTTCATCGGCATGGCGCTCGCGCTCATCTTCGGCGATCTAATCAACCAGAACCTGCTCCAGGGCGAACCTCTGGCACCGTCCATGATGGATGTCGCCATATTCTTCGGTACTCCCGAATGGGCGTACACGGCAGTCGACCAACTGACGCCGGAACAGCGCAAGGAACTCATGTGGCTCTACGTCAAGCTCTCGATGCTCGTCTGGGCCACGCAGTCGCCGTTCGGGATCATCAACGGCTACTACAACCTCTGGATCATGCAGCAGATCAACCAGGATCTGCGCATCGCGCTGGTGGAGCGCTGGCATCAGTTGTCGATGAACTACCACAGCGGCCACCGTACGGGCGACTCGATCTTCCGCATCTACCAGGACAGCGCCATGGTGACTTCGGTCATCGGGCATCTGATCGCCCTGACGCTGGCGTCAGGGAGCTACGTGACCTGCGTCGTGCTGGTGACGCTGCTCAGTCCCTGGCTGGGCCTGATGGCCGCCACCTTGCTGATTCCAGCCATCACCTGGTCCTACTGGGCGATGCCGCGGATGCGGGTCCGCGCCTTGGCCTATCGCGCCGCCGCGTCGGATGTCACGTCGACGATCCAAGAGACCTTCGGCGCCATCCGGCTCATCAAGGCGTTCGGCACGGCCAGACGCGCCCAGCGGCGCTTCGAGGACGACGCCATCGTCGCCTTCAACGCGGCCTATCGAGTGCGCATCCTTATCGCCATCGTCACCATCGTGATGTACACGGTGGCCGCAACCTTCTTCATCGGCGGCGAGTTCGCCATGGCCATGTGGGCGAACCGAGGCAATCCGGTGTTCGCCGCCGAGTTGATCGGTCTGCTCGGCTTGAGCTATGTCGTCTGGAACCTCGCCACATTCCGCTGGGCGGAGGCGCAGTTCCGGGAATCAAGCGGCGACATCCGCCTGGTCCTGCGCGGCTGGATGACGGCCCAGGACATGGCGATGGGCCTGCGTCGGGTGTTCGACATCCTGGACATCGAACCCGATGTCAAGGATGGGCCCGATGCCGTGCCCATGACGCGGTTCGAACGCGAGATCCGCTACGACAACGTTCGCTTCGCCTACGAGCCCGGTCGGCCGGTACTCGACAGCGTGAGCTTCTCCGCCGAACCAGGGTCGATCACTGCCATCATCGGGCCCACCGGATCCGGCAAGAGCACGCTGATGACGTTGCTGCTGCGCCTCTACGACACGGATGCTGGAACGATCTCCATCGACGGTAGGGACATTCGCGACTACCAGGTCGAGACCCTACGGAGCAGCATCGCGATCGCCCTTCAGGAGAATGTGCTGTTCGCCATGTCGGTACGCGACAACATCCGCTACGTCGCCCCGGGGGCGGACGACGCGACGGTGCGCGAAGCGGTTCGCGTGGCGTGCATGGACGACTATGTGAACGGCTTGCCGCGGGGCCTGGACACCGTGTTGTCCGATCGGGGCGGCAAGCTCTCGACCGGCCAACGCCAGCGACTGTCCATCGCCCGCGCGGTGGTGCGCGACTCGCCCATTCTCGTGCTCGACGAACCGACGGCGGCATTGGATGCAGCGACCGAACTCAAGGTCATGACGAACTTGGCCGAGTGGGGACGCGGACGGGCGATTTTCCTTATCACCCACCGCATATCCACCATCCGCCGGGCCGACAACATCCTCTACCTCGACGGCGGACGCATCGTTGAGAGCGGTGACCACGCATCGCTCATGGGCCTCGAAGGAGGCCGTTACCGCGCGTTCGTGGAGGCCGAGTCCAACCTGACGGGGATCGCATAGTCGTGCCCGATCCAGCCGACACGCGGGGCCCCAAACGCTCGCTTCGCGAGCGCGAGCGAGATCTCGAGCTTCGCGCCAGCCTGATCGACACCAACACGGCGATCACCTTCAAGGAGTCTGCCCGGATCATCCTGCGCGCGGCCGGCTATCTGCGCTACTTCGTCTGGCGTTCCGGCGCCAAGCTCGCGATGACTTGGGTGGGACGGGCCTTGCCGATCTTCGTACTGACCTGGTTCAGCAAGATCCTAATCGACCACGTCGTACTCGGGACCCCCATCGAGGAGGCCGAGCAGTACCCGGCCTACATGATGCCCGTGATCGAGATGCTGCAGGGCTACTCGGCCTTCGAGATCATGGTCTTTCTCGCCATCGTGGGCGTCACCCTGATGCTTCTCATGGGTGCCTACCCCGGATACCGCGACGAGATCGAGGCCGGCTTGATGGAAGGCCGGGATTACGCAACGAGCACCGAGAACGCCATGCATGGCGGCCACAGCAGCTTGGGCGCTTTCTACGGCTACGTGGAGTTCAAGCTCAACATGCGCCTGACCCAGGCGCTCAACCACACCGTCCGGTCCCACGTCTTCAAGCGCATCACGGGGCTGTCCATGACCCGGCTAGAGGACCAACGAATCGGCGACTCGATCTATCGTGTGCTCTACGACACGCCCCAGATCAACGAGATCTTCTACCAGATCGTGCATACGCCGGTAATGACTATCACCCTGTTCATCGCCGCCGCCTGGACGATGCTGAGCGCCTACCCAACCGTCCCGGAGCTACTCTGGATGACCGTGGTGATCCTACCCCTCTGGTTCGTCGTGTCGTCGCTGTTCGCACCCATGGTGCGGCGTCGGGGACAGGCCGCCCGCGCCGCTGGCGCGCTCACCACGAGCACGATCGAGGAAGGCATGGACAACGTGCTGGCGGTGCAGAGTTTGGGGGGCAACAAGAAGGAACGCGGCCGCTTCGGAGACGACAGCGAGGAGTCCTTCAAGCGCCATCGGATCCAGTCGCTCGTCTGGATGGTCATTTTCTGGGTCAACGGCGCCTTCAACCAGATCATCGAGCTGTTTTTCTTCTGTTACGTGCTGCTCATGGTGATCGACGGCCAGCTTTCCGTTGGGGACTTCGGGGTCCTGCTCGGCATGATCGGCCAGCTTCGGGGCCGCGCCCAGGAACTGGCCTGGATCTGGATCCGTTTCCAAGACAACGTCGCCGCCATGCGTCGGGTGTTCGCCATGATGGACCTGCCCCCGGAAGACGACCTAGGGCGCGAGACACTGCCGCCCATTCGGGAAGGCGTGACGATGCGCGGGGCCGGACTGGTCTACCCGGACGGCCGGCGCGCGCTCGAGGGCGTCGACCTCACCGCCGACGTCGGCGAGATCGTCGCCTTCGTCGGCCCCACCGGCGCGGGCAAGACCAGCCTCGCCTACCTCATCCCCCGCTTCCACGAGGCCACCGAAGGCGAGGTTCGGATCGATAATCGCCGGGTCAACGACCTGACCCTCGAAAGTCTGCGCAGCCAGGTCACGTACGTGTTCCAGGAGACCCAGCTGTTCCGGGATTCGATCCTCGACAACATCCGCTACGGCAAGCCGGACGCACACCAGACCGAAGTCGAGCGGGTTGCCAAGATCGCCGGTATCCACGACTTCATCAGGTCGCTCCCGGACGGTTACCAAACCGAACTCGGCACCGTGACGAGCAGCAAGATCTCGGTGGGGCAGAAGCAGCGCATCGCCATCGCCCGGGGACTGCTGCGCGACTCCAGGATCCTGATCCTCGACGAGCCGACATCCGCACTCGACCCCGAGACCGAGGAGTACCTGGTGCAATCGCTGCACGAAGCCGCCAAAGACCGCCTGGTGATCATCATCGCCCACCGGCTGTCGACCATCGCCAACGCGGACAAGATCGTGTTCCTCGAGGACGGCCGCATCGCCGAGCAGGGCGGCCACGCGGAGCTGCTCGCCAAGGAAGGCGGCCGCTACCGCGAGTTCGTCGAACTACAGACCACGGCATCCGCCTAGTGGTACGGATCGGCCTGTCGATTCTTGCCGCGGTTGCCGCGGTTGGCGTGGCGAGCGCGCCCGCCGACATCGATTGCTCGGACGTTTTCGGGCGCCTCGAGATCAGCACGGTCCTCGAGAAGCGCAAGCAAGTCCGCATCCACAGCTTCTTCGAATCCCTGGCTGCCGAAGGTTACTCGGCGCAGCAACGCGAGTTCATCGCCGACATCGCGGGCGTCGTGAATCCCCATCTGGGCGCTGCTCCTACGGGCCTCCGTATCGACTCGGAACTCCCTTCGCCTCCTGCCGACTTCGCGGATCTCCCGGAAGAGCGTGTGCTGGACACCCGCACCCTGGTCGCCGAAGGCCAGCTCGACGAGCTCGCGGCGCTCGCCGCCGACGATCCGACGCTGGCGCGCTCGCACTTTGCGGGCTACTCGCTCGCCGCACTGTCGGTCCTGCAGTCGTCCGGCACACCTGCCGACACCCTTGACCGTCTCATCGATGCCGGCTTCGAGTTCGGCCTGCACGAACTCGCGTTCGCCATTGCCCACGACGTTCCGGTGACGACTCTCGAACATCTGCTCGACCGCACCGACGCCGACCTCGCCGAGTCCTGGACCGACACCCGCAACAACCGCCCGATGGACCTGGCCGGTCTCGCCGCCGCCAAGTCGCGCCTCGGCGTGCTCGATGCCCTGCTTCGTCGTGAACCGGACCCCAAGGCCAGTCGGGCGATGGACTACCTGCCGGTACCCTCGGATACCGGGGAGACGGCCGCCGCCGGCATCCTGAAGAGGCTCGCCGAGACGGGCTACCGGCCGATGCTGCCGAGCACGGCGGATCGCCTGCGAACCTGGGTTCCCGACGCCATGCTCGGGTCACTGCCTTTGGCAACGGCATTGCCGGGTCTTACTGCCGAAGCCCGGGACGCGGGCGAGCGGTTCCAACGGGAGGTCCTAGGCCTCGACGCCGAGCTTGCGACCACGCGTGATCAGGAGGCGCGGTGCCGGGCCGCAGATGCCGGCGAGTCGGCCGATTCGGGGAGCCTGCTCGCCAAGCGAGGCACGGGGCGTGGCGTCCCATCGGACATCCGCAGGCCCGGCGGGGCCGAGATCGCGGCGCTGTTCAGAAGGCAGGTCACGGACCCGGAAGCGGTGGAAGCCCGCGAAATGATGACCCTGACCTCCTACGTTCCCTGGCCGCACGCTCCTCGCCCCTGGGACGATTTCGTCCAGTACGTCGAAGACCTCCCCGAGGAGGCGAGCCCGCGGATCCGGTACGCGGCGACCCACCTAGCCTTGGCTTCCGCACCCTACGACGTCTTGGCGAAGACGCTGGAACTGGCAGGCGGACTCCCAGAGGATGCGGTGGCAGCACTGGCGTTGCGCTACACCGGTGACACGGTGGAAGTAATGGAGAAGCTCGGCGAGCACGGACTCGACGTCCACTACGTCAGCCCGCAGGGGATGAACGCCGTGAGCGCGGCTGCGAGGAGCATGGTCTCATTGGATACACTCGACTACCTGCTCGACCGGGGCGTCCCTGCCACACCGGCCAGTCCCGGCTTCGACCCCCTGGACTACGTCCTGCTCAATCTGATCACCCAGCCCGAGATCCGCACGAGC
Organism: Gammaproteobacteria bacterium; assembly: GCA_009839505.1. GTDB lineage: Bacteria > Pseudomonadota > Gammaproteobacteria > Pseudomonadales > Azotimanducaceae > VXYL01. The sequence goes on along the minus strand of VXPO01000118.1, from coordinate 6,859 downwards.
GAGTCGGCCCTACCCTGGATCAAGAAGCTGATCGACCACGGAGTCTCGGTCGAGGCCAGTCACCTGCAACTGATGGAACTGCTGCGGCTCGATCGCCCGGACACCTACGCGGATATCGTCCGCACGGTTCGCGAGCTGGACGGACCGAGCTGAATCACGCCAACGGCACCAGCTTCGACTTTCTGATCGCGGCATCCCGAGTGAGCAGCGGGACCTTGTGAACCAAGCTGGTTGCTGCGATCAGTTCATCGGCCGGATCCCCGCGAAAGTCCAAGCGCGTCGACATCCGGGCGATCGAGAAGTCGATGGGCCAAAGCGTGATGCTGTCCAGAGTACGGACGACTTCGCGATCATCGAGGTCCAGTTCCACCCGGCCAAGTTGCACGAGCTTGGCGAGTTCCCAAGTCACGATGTCCGACATGCTCCATTCATTGCTCTCCAGCAACCTCCGCTCGCGCGGGCGTAGTTCGCCTTGCAGGGCAAAGACAACAATGTGAGTGTCAAGATTCAGCATCCGCGTCCCAGCGTGTGCCGGTCGACGTCAGATCCCCGTGAACGCGGATCCTGTCCCGAAGGCTGCCGATCAACCGCTCGAATCGACGCTCGTAGGGCAGTACCCGGGCAACGGGTTTGCCGTGCTTGGTGACCACCAGGCCCTCGGCATCGAGCTGATCCAGCAAGGCAAGGCACTGTTCCTTGAACTTGGCGGCTCCGATCGACTTCATTCCTCGGCTCCGAATGGAAAAGTGGACAGATATTACGACTGGTTGGAAATTCTGTCCATCACGGCTTTGGGACGCTACGGGTCCCCGGCGATGGCCGTCTGCAGTTCGACGAACTCCCGGTAGCGTCCGTCGGGGAGCGCGATGAGTTCGTCGTGGCTGCCTTGCTCCATGACCCGTCCCTCCTCGAGGAACACGATCTTGTCCGCATGGGCGATGGTCGACAGACGGTGGGCGACTATGATGACCAAGCGATCCTTGGCCGCTTCGTGCAACGATGCGACGAGGTATTGCTCGGTCTCGGGATCAAGAGCCGAAGTGGGTTCGTCGAGGATCAGCACCCGTGCGTCCCGGAGTAGACCGCGGGCGATGGAGATGCGCTGCTTCTGCCCCACCGAGAGCTTGCTGGCCGAGGCGCCTCCAAGCTTGGTGTGGTAGCCCTCCGGGAGGGTGCTGACGAAATCGTGGATGCCGGCGATGCGCGCGACCCGCTCAACCTCCGCGAGATCAGCGTTCGGCTTGCCATAGCGAATGTTGTCGAGGATCGACTGGGAAATCAGCTGCGTCTCCTGGAACACGTAGGTCACTTGGCGGCGCAGGCTATCGAGGGTCACGTCGTTGACGTCTCGGCCATCGATCAGGATTTTGCCCTCCGTGGCCATGTGATAACGCGGGATCAAGTACGCGAGACTGGTCTTGCCCGCCCCCGTCGGACCAACTAGAGCGACGATCTGCCCGATCCGCGCCTCCAGGTCCACCCCTTCAAGCGCACGCCGGCCGTCCGGGTAAACGAGGCCGGTACCGCGCATGACGATGCCTTCCCGGATCGGTGACAGCTCCGTCCTGCCCAGGTCGGCTTCCGCCGGCAGGTCCATCATCGCGAACACGCGCCGCATGCCGGCCACGTTGTCCTGGAAGCGTATCCACAGATAGCCGAGAGCCCGTGCGGGGCCGATCAGGTAGCCCCAGAAGACGAACATGGCCGCGAAGTCGCCGGGCGACAGCCGGTCGTCGATGATGAGATTGATCAGCAGGACGAAGAACACTGTCTGGACGATGGCGACCAGCGTGTCGAGTACCTGGGGAATGATCATCCACATCAGCGACACCGCCCGGTGTCGGCGGAAGGACTCCTTGCTGTCCGCGTCGAAGCGGTCGCGCTCCTTGGCGTTGCTGCCGAGACTCTGCACGGCCAGCACGTTGTCCATGCCTTCCTCGATGGTGCCCGTGGTGATCGAGCCGGCCGCGCGGGCCGCTTGGCCACGGCGGCGCACGATCCGGGTGAACAGCAGTGAAATGGTGAACCAGGTCGGAAACAGCGCCGCCGTCATCCAGAACATCTCGGGCATGTCCGAGTAGGAATAGGTGACGATGGTCGTGGCCATCGCCTGGACGTAGAGGAAGGACGACATCAACGGCGTGTGGGTGATCTCGTAGAACACCTCGTTGACCTGAGGGGCGTCGTAGAGCACGCGGTAGATCGAGTCGCCGATGCGCTGGTCCTCGAGCTGCGTTAGCGAGAGCGACCCGATGCGGCTGAACAACTGCGCGCGCAGCGTGTGGTTCAGCGCCTGGGTGAGGCGCGCCTCGATCTTGAACTCGACGTAGCCCCAGAGACCGCCGAAGGTGCTGCCGCCGCCGTGGATCTTGTTCTCCACCTGGGTCGCGTAGTCGTGACCCTGGGCCAGTCCCGCCTCCACATCGTCGTTGTAACCCGTGACGTAGCGGCCGATCAGCAGCACCAGTCCGGCACCGATACCGAGTAGCAGGGCCAGAATCTCCAGCGCCGACCAACCCTGGCACATGTCGACGACGGGTTGCCAATAGGGCGGGTACTTGGTGGCCTCTTCGATCGGTATACCGAGCACGACATGGTCGGTGAGCATTTTCGTGGGCCAAGGCAGGAGACCCAGTCCGATGATGTACGCACCGAGCTTCATGACGAACTTCACGGTGTAGCGCAGCGGGAAGTACCGTATGTACGCGGCGCTGCGTCCGATGATTCGCAACGACTCCCACTCGCCAATCTTGGTGTGCGTATCGATGCGGCTCGTACGGGTGTCGAGCGCTTCGTCCTGCTCTCGGCGGGAGGGCTTGCGTGCGGGTTCTAGGGCATCCGCCATCTGTTCTACGCCCCTGTCCGCAAACCGCGAGTGGTATCGATGAGCGTGGACTCGGCCTCCACGAACGATCGGTAGCGACCGTCTTCGCGGGACATCAGCGCATCGTGACTGCCGCTCTCCACGATGCGGCCGCCGTCAAGATAGAGGATGTTGTCGGCACGACGGATGGTCGAGATGCGATGGGTTATCAGGAAAATCGCCCGACCCTCGCCCCATTGGGCAAGCCGTTGCATCACACGGTGTTCCGTGGCCGCGTCGAGTGCCGCGGTCGGCTCGTCGAGCACGAGGATCGGCGTGTCGCGAACCACCGCGCGGGCGATGGAGAGGCGCTGACGCTGACCGCTCGACAGCTTTCCGCCCCGGTCCGAGAGCACCGTGTCGAGACCGTCGGGGAGCCCCGCGACGTAGTCGTCCATGGCGGCCACGCGTACCGCTTCACGTATGTGCTCGTCATCCGCTTCCGGCGCCGCGTAGCGGATGTTGTCGCGCACCGACATGGCGAACAGCACGTTCTCCTGCAGCGCAACGGCGATGTTCCGGCGCAGCGAGTCAACCTGATAGTCGTCGAGGGCCCTGCCGTCGATGGTGATCCTGCCCCGGTCCGGATCGAACAGCCGCAGCAGCAGTGCCATTAGCGTGCTCTTGCCGGATCCGGTGGGGCCGATGATGGCGGTGATGGATCCCGGCCTCGCCGAGAAGGTCACTTCCTCGAGCACAGGCCGGTCGCTTTCGTAGGCGAAGCCGACATCCTCGAAGCGGATTTCCCGTTCGAACGCCGTCATCGGCACCGCGTCCGGGCGGTCCTGAACGTCCGGTTCGATGTCGAGGATGTCGAACACGCGCCTCAAACCCATGGCCATGTCCTGCGCGGTCATCCAGTCCCGTAGCAGCTTGCGGATGTCCCCGGTTCCCTCGTGGAACGTATCCCGGGTCCAACTGAAGCTCGCGAGGTTCCACGCCACGAAACTGATGCCGACGAGCGCGATCAGTTCCAGCGCCCAAGCGGGCTCGCCCTGGTTGGCCCACCAGGCCATGAACGAGCTGCTACCCGCTACGAACATCGCGGCCACCGAATACATGACGATAGTGACGATGGCGATCAGATGGCGCACGCGGAAGGCAGCGTTGAAGGCGACCACGGAGTCCTCCTCCATTCGACGCTGCATGCGCCCAGCAGTGCCGAACGCCTTGATGAGGCGGATGCCGCCGAAACCCTCCTGGATGGTCGACGTGACATCCGATGTCGCCGCCCGGTAGACCAGCGTGCGGGTGCGCATCCGAGGCATGGCCCATTGCGCCCAGAGCAGCGCCGGGGCGACCAGCACACCGGCAGCCAAGCCGAGCCACGGGCTCAACAGCGTCACCAGAGCCACGCAACTGTAGTAGCTCATCATCGCCAGCGTCATGCCGATCAGGTGGCCGATGACCGCCGTGACCATGGCGCTGTCCTGGTAGACCCGAAAGATGGAGTCACCGGTGCGGTGCTCGCTGTGGTAGCTGAGCGAGAGTTGGTGCCAACGGGAGATCAGCGCCAACCGCAGGTCCTGGTTGATCCGTTGCATGATCCACATGTGGTAGTACGGATTGATGATCCGTAGCGGCAACTGCACCAGGTGCGAGCCCAAGGCGAGGTAGACGTAGATCCACACCAGCTCCCGGCGTTGTTCGTCGGTCAGCTCGCTGATGTGGGCCTGGGTCCATTCGGGAAGGCCGAAGAGATCGGCCAGCGCCGGAGACAGCGGCTCCGCCTGTAGCAGGTTCTGGTTCAGCAGATCGGCAAGGATCACGCTAAGCGCAAGGCCGATGAAACGCTGGGTGAAGTTGATCGCATAGAAGTAGACGAGATGCGCACCGATCCGCAGGCGGTACTCGATCCGGCCCTCCCGCAACCGGAACTGCAGCATCCACCCGGCTATGCAGGCCACGGTGACGGCGGCACCGTAGAGGGTCGACGCGTAACCCTCGATGAAGAAGCTGGCCGATACGTTGGTGCCAATTCCGGCGAGCACGAGGGTTGCCGTGCCGATCATCTGGTCGCGCCCTTGGGCGAAGGCCATGGCGAACATCGCGGCAACCATGGTTGCCACGGGCGCGTAGAGCAGGTACATGGGCCAGTCCAGGGTCGCGGGCACCCATCCCGTCAACGGCCCCATCGCAGCGACAAGCGCCACTAGGAACGGCGCGTATCCGAACTGATATCCATCGCCGCTGACCAAATCCGCGACCTCTTCATCCGCGCCGCGTCCCGGGTACCACCAGCGACCGAGCAGCTGTGGGCGGATATACGGCCACGACCGGAAAAGGAGGGTCACGACATCCCGGAACCCGCTGTCGTCCTGGCTGACGTCACGGTCCCTCTCCGGGGGAATATGGCCCTCGCGGAACATCGGCAGCGCTTTCGCCCGGCGCCAGTTCGCCGCCCATTCGGCGCGCCTACTGGGCGGGTGGCGGTCGAGCCACTTTTGGCGCAGCCGAAGGACGACGGACTTGAGACGGAGCCACTCTTGGCGCAGCCGAAGGACGACGGACTTGAGACGGAGCCACTCTTGGCGCAGCCGA
>VXPO01000118.1:0-1445 GCA_009839505.1 Gammaproteobacteria bacterium | reverse complement strand
TTGGCGCAGCCGAAGGACGACGGACTTGAGACGGAGCCACTCTTGGCGCAGCCGAAGGACGACGGACTTGAGACGGTTCACCATCTTCTCGCCGATCCCATGGCGGGTCGTCTCGAGGACTGTTGGCCAAGAGCCGGGGGAGGCTTGCCGTTGCCCGTGCCGCCGCGAGGTGAATCGGGAGGAGCCGAAGCAGCACGAACACGGGCGACGGCAAGCGTCGCCCCTACGGCGTTGGTTCCGTGCAAGATCACCCCCTCTCCCACCTACCGGCCGTGCGGGCCGGAGAACAAGACCTAGTGGATCCAAACGGCGGAACTTACCAGCGTTGTCCACGAGCGCCAACCCCAATAGCCCGCTGGAGTCGACTCCGTGTCGACCTGCAGATTGACAACGTCGGACTCTACCGGGGCCGCAGCTGCGGCGATCCTTAGCGAAAACAAGGACACCACCCCTGAACGGTAATACACTGACGACCATGCTGGACTACGGACTCCAAACGCATCTCGTGGTGTTCGGCGCCGCGTTGGTCCTGCTCGGTACGCTGCACGGCTGCGCCACGCTCTCGGAGGCCGACTGCCTGTCGGCGGACTGGGCGGTGATGGGCGAGGCCGACGGTGAGCAGGGACGACCGCTTTCCGATCTGAACCGGTATCGCCGCGAATGCGCGGACTACGGTGTGGTACCCGACTCGCAGGCGTACCTCGAGGGGCGCGAGCGGGGTCTCGCCCGCTACTGCACCGAGACCAACGGCTACCACGAGGGACGAGCCGGTGCCGGCTACCACCCGGTCTGCCCCGCCGCGCTCGCCTCCCGATTCCAACGCGCGCACCAGCTTGGGCGTGCGGTCTACCTGTCGCTGAGCAACCTGCATCACAGCAACGACTCGATCGACTACGCGCGCAACACCATCGACGACTTGAAGTCGGACATCGCGGATGCCGAGGCGTCCATTCGTTCCGACGACACGGACGACAAGGAGGCCGAACGCCTGCGCAACGAGATCAAATCCAACGAGCGGACCATCGATCAGTTGGAGGATGAAATCGACGTGTTGATCGGCAGCGTGGCAATCTCGATCGGCGAATACCGGGCCGCCGTCGAAGCCGCCCGCCGGGAAGGCTACGACGAACCCATGGAGGGGGAACTGCTCCAGCAGCTTTGGCGGCTGGTACGCTGATTTCCGCACTCTCGGGGGCGACCCTTGTGGTCGGCGTCTCGGTTAAAGCACGGTGTCGGTCAACCAAGACGGGCCAGCGTAGGGGCGAGCCTTGTGGTCGCCCGTGTCGGTCAACGCACGCCGTCGGCTGACCAAGACGGGCGGCCACAAGGGTCGCCCCTCGCATGGAACAAACGCGACCGGGAGCGTAAGCGCCGGGCGCGGTTGGTCCAGGCGAGGTCGGTGTGGCTGGGCCGGAGGCGAACCCGGCACACAGCGAAGCGAAGTG
>VXPO01000049.1 GCA_009839505.1 Gammaproteobacteria bacterium | reverse complement strand
GGCGCGTTCCGGCATGGACAACATGCCGTTGACGGTGACCACGGAGCCGATGCCCTTGTTCTGCAGTCCGGCAACCTGGTCCGCCATGAGGGCGACCAGGGGGGATATGACAACGGTCAGCGCGCCGGTCTTGTGGTAGCGCGACAGGGCCGGCACCTGGTAGCACAGCGACTTGCCGCTGCCGGTCGGCAAGAGCCCCAGAACATGCTCGCCTGCCATTGCCTTCTCGACGATGGCGCGCTGCATCGATCCGCCGCTGGGCATGGCCGGTTCGGCGCGGAAGTCGTCGAAACCGAACCAGCGGCGGAGTTCCGAGGGGGCGTCGTGCATTTCTCGGCACCATCCGCAATCGGTCGCCGCACAGGCGCGGTCGCGCAGTTCGGCGAGCAACTTGCCCGCTTGGGGGAACTGGTTTCGTACCCAAGGCGGCATCACCGAGTTCCCGCCGGCCACGGACAACCAAGCCAGCACGTAGGCGAGTGGCCAGCCCGGTTCGCCCACGCCTGAGACGATGGCACTGCCTCGGGGCGCGCAAGCCTTCCCTGCAAGCAGACGATTGATGGCGTCCCTCGCTTCGCGGTCGGAGGGCCGAGGCGAGGAGCGCAACGCCCTGAACAACGCATCGAATGCCGCGAGGTCGTTACCCTGCGATGTCAGCCAATGCCATGCAAGCAGCAGGTCGGCCCCGACCTCGCCGAGTGCGGTGCGCTCGTCTTCAAAGAGCGTCAACGCGAGTCGGGCGTCGTGCTCCGGATCGCCTCGCCGTTCGCGGACCAGGTCGCCATCCTGGTAGTGTTTGATCAGGCGGTGGTACGGATTCTTCGGGAAGGCGAGTGGACTCAGCATGAGCGTGTCCAAGGCCGGACGACGTAGCAGCCGAAGGTCCGGTGCCGCCGCGCGCAGGTGGGCCAGATCGAAGTGGATCAGGTTGTGGCCGAGGATGACCTCGGCCGGTGCGGCGAAGTCGTCGAGTTCGTGCAGGGCATCGCTCAGCTTGGCGCCCCGGAGCTTGGTGCGAACGAAGGAGCGGCCGTCGGAGTCGACGGCAGCCAAGGCGTTGATTCGCTCGGTTCGCTTGCCGACCTCCAGGTCGAGGGCCAGGTAGCGCATCAGGATCTGCGCGCCAGCGCGCTACCGGTGCCGCACATTCATTGTCGTCTGTACGAACATCGGGCCAATTATCCCCGACTCGGGCGCACGGCGACAGTCGGCGAATGGCGCACCACTCGCACACATATGTTCGTAATCCTTTGTTTTAGCTACAAAAAATTACCCGATTACTTCACGTGTGGCCTCGTGCGAGGTATTCTCGTCGCGTGTCCGGCCCTATAGCGAAGGCATCCGCGTCGGGGACTATGTCCATGGCCACCCAAGCCGAGAGAATCACCGCGCTCGAGGTGCACTACGAGCATGTCGACAAGACGCTCACCGCAATGAGCGCAACCCTCGACGCGTTTCGCGCCGAGTTCGGGGAGTTTCGCACGCATCTTGATGGCAAGTTCAACCGCATCGATGAAAGGTTCGAGCGCATCGATGAAAGGTTCGAGCGCATCGATGGAAAGTTCGAGCGCATCGACGAGAGGTTCGAGCGCATCGACGAGAGGTTCGAGCGCATCCAGAATGCCATCGCCGACGACAGGGTGGAGCGGAGCGAGACGAAGCTTCGAGTAGCGCTGCGGGTGATTGGCTGGCTTGCCGGCGTCGTCACCGCCGTTCTGGGCGCGGTGGTCGGCGGTCTGTTCGTCTTCGCTCGCTTCCTGCTCCCGAAACTGGGGGAGCTCGCGTCCCTGGCCCAAGACACGGCGCCGCTCGTCGGCTGAGGAGACTCGACCGCTTGGCATGGTCCGGATCGTCGGGTGGTCCTAATGCAGAACGACGCGTGATCGGCATCCCCGTAGCCTGGCGCTGCCAGGCAACGGCTTCTGTGCGCTAGCAGCCTCCCGGGGTTCGCGACAATCTGCCCCCTACGCAGATGTGTAGGTGTGAGTTCGCGTGGTACGTTGTGGCATTCTCAACCCTTGGATCGAAGCCACCGGCGAGGCAGACATAGAATGCGAATAGTCCCCACCGACAGCGGCTGCGGTGCCGAGATCGTCGGCGTCGACCTGAATGCCCTGTCGGACGCCGAGGTGGAATCCGTCGCCGATGCGCAGGCCGAGTACGGCGTGGTGTTCCTGCGCGGCCAGACGCTCTCGCCCGAGGAGCAGCTCGCGGCGGCGAAGCGGTTCGGACCGATCAACGTCAACCGGTTCTTCGCCCCCGTGCCCGAGCAACCGCAGGTGGCTACGGTGCTGAAGGAACCCCACCACGAGGTCAACGTGGGCGGCGGCTGGCATACCGCCAACACATAGGACGACGCGCCCGCATTGGTATCTATGCTCTACGCCCTCGAAGTCCCCGCCAAGGGCGGGGACACGATGTTCGCGAGCATGTACAAGGCCTTCGAGGCGCTGTCTCCCGGCTTGCAGCGAACGCTCGAAGGCTTGCGGGCGGTGCACTCGTCCCGGCATGTGTTCGGCGCCCAAGGCGCCTATGCGCAACAGCAGGATGAACGCTTCGGCAACGCCGAGCAGGCGACCCAGGATGCGGTGCATCCGGTGGTGATCCGGCATCCACGCTCCGGACGCGCCGCGCTCTACGTCAACCCCGCGTTCACGGTGCGCATCGACGGCTGGACCGTGGAAGAGTCCCTACCGTTGCTCAACTTCCTCTACGAGGTGGCCCAGCGGGAGGAGCACACGTGCCGGTTCCGCTGGGATGTCGGCAGCGTGGCGTTCTGGGACAACCGTGCCACCTGGCACCATGCACTGAACGACTATCCCGGCGAGCGGCGGCTGATGCACCGGGTCACCGTGGAAGGCGAACCCCTCGACGGCTACCGCTCGAACGGTTGAGCGACTCGTGGAGGCCTACGATGTGATCATCGTCGGTGCCGGCCTGTCCGGCATCGGTGCCGCGTGTCATCTCAAGCGTGAGTGCCCCGACCGGTCGTTCACCATTCTCGAAGGCCGCGACGCCATCGGCGGAACGTGGGACCTGTTCCGCTATCCGGGCGTTCGTTCCGACAGCGACATGCACACCCTAGGCTACGACTTCAAACCCTGGACCGATGCCAAGGCCATTGCCGACGGGCCGGCGATCCTCAGCTACGTGGAGGAGACCGCCCGGGAGAACGGGCTGATGGACCATATCAGGTTCGGTCACCACGTCCGAACCGCACGGTGGGACAGCGACACGGCAACGTGGACGGTCGGTGTGGACCGCGCCGGTAGCGGTCGCGTCGAAATCACCGCCAACTTCCTCTACATGTGCGGTGGCTACTACGAGTACGAGGGAGGCCATGCACCGCACTTCGAGGGCGAGGATGATTTCTCCGGCACGATCATTCATCCGCAGGCGTGGCCCGCGTCACTGGATCACGCCGGCAAGCGCGTGGCCGTCATCGGCAGCGGCGCCACCGCCATGACCCTGGCGCCGGCGATGGCCGACACCGGCGCGGAGGTGGCGATGGTGCAGCGCTCGCCGACCTACGTCATCTCCCGGCCCGACGAGGACAAGCTGGCCAACGCCCTGCGCAGGTGGCTTCCCGAGCGGTTTGCCTACGCCATCACCCGGTGGAAGAACATCACCTTGCAGGCCATTTTCTACAAGCAGACGCGCGTGCGCCCGGCGAAGGTCAGGAGTCAGCTTCTCGGCCTGGTGCGCCGCCACCTCGGCCCCGACTACGATGTCGAGACGCACTTCACGCCCCGCTACGACCCGTGGGATCAGCGTCTTTGCCTGATCCCCAACGCCGACCTGTTCCGCGCCATCAGGTCCGGTGCCCTCGAGGTGGTGACCGACAGCATCGAACGCTTCACAGAGGGTGGGCTCAAGCTCGCTTCCGGCCGGGAGTTGCGCGCGGACGTCATCGTCAAGGCGACCGGCCTCAAGCTCGCCGTCATGGGCGGCGTGACCTTCACCGTCGACGGCAAGCGGGTGAACTTTCCCGACACCACCGTCTACAAGGGGATGATGTTCTCGGACGTGCCGAACCTGGTGCAGACGTTCGGCTACATCAATGCCTCGTGGACGCTCCGAGCCGATCTGACCGCCCGCTACGTCTGCCGTCTATTGAACCGCATGGAGAGAACGGGCGCCCGCCAATGCACGGCGCGGCTTCGGGACGAAGACCGCGACATGCCTCGCCGACCCTGGATCGAAGACTTCTCCTCCGGATACATGCAGCGTTCGATGCACCTGTTCCCCAAGCAGGGCGACAGCCATCCGTGGCGTCACGCCCAGGACTACGCGGTCGACAAGAAACTCACCCGCGCGCCCATCGAGGACGGCGTACTGGTGCTCGACAACCCCGTCGACCGTCAAAGCGCCCGCCGACGGGTGGCCTGACGCCGCGGTCAACGACCGACGAATCGGGGCTCGCGCTTCTCCACAAACGCCCGGAAGGCTTCCCGCGAGTCCTCGCTGCCGCCGGTTCGCGAATGACGCTCGGTCTCCAGCTCGATGTAGTCCTTGAGCGGCATGTTCTCGGCGTTGATGAAGTTCTTCTTCATCTCGCCAATGGCCAAGGGTGCGGATTTCGACAGTCGTTCGGCGATGGCCTGCACTTCGTCGCGGAAACTGTCTTCCGGGAAGGTCTTGAGCACGAGGCCAATGCGCTCCGCCTCGGTGGCGTCGAACTTCTGGGAACTGAAGAACAGCTCGCGCGCCTTGGTGGCACCGACGATTCGCGGCAGCAGCCACGGCCCTGCCATGTCACCTGAGATCCCGACGCCCAGGAACGCCGAGTTGAACATGGCGCGCTCCGACGCGTAGCGCAGGTCGCAGGCACAGGCCCAGCCGAATCCTGCGCCGGCACAGGCACCGTTGACCGCGGCGATCGTCACCTTCGGCATCTCGTGGAGCAGCGTGGTGATGTGGAAGTATTCGCGCCGGTTGGGTTCCTGGTTCTCGCCGCTCGTCGACGCCTTGAGGTCGACGCCCGGGCAGAAAGCGCGCCCGGCGCCGGTGAACAGCACTGCGCGGACATCGGGATCGCCGGCCACGTGGTTCAGGCACTCGTAGAGTTCCCGCATCAGGGTGGGCGTAATGCCGTTCAGGCTGTCGGGCCGGTTCATGGTGACGGTGGCCAAGGTGCCGTCGACTTCATACAGGATCGTGTCGTAGGTCTTGTCGGACATGGTTCCTCGTTGGTGGGATGCAGTTGCGGCAAAGCCTAACAGCCTGTCGGACTTTGGGCACGAGGCGTGAACGCCAGCGCGTTTGGACGGCGCGTTTGCATAGCGCTGTGCCAAAATGCGACCCAACCGGTCGTATGGGCGAAGGCGCCTAAGGCGGCGGGTTGTAGTCGCCCGCCTTGGGAATGTGAACCGTCCATTGACGAACGCGGGCGACCACAAGGGTCGCGGGCGACCACAAGGGTCGAGGGCGACCACAAGGGTCGCCCCCACGGGGAAACTCTGTTCAAGAATCGGGAGTCCAAGTCGAGTGATCGTCAGAACCATCGAGACCCGCCACTGCGATGCCGGTTGGCGCAACTACCACTTCGTCAAGGTCACCACCGAGGACGGGGTCGTCGGTTGGAGCGAGTACGACGAGCACCAGGGCGCCATCGGCGTCACCACGGTCGTGGACAGGCTTGCGCCGATGGTCGTCGGCGAACGCGTGCACGACATCGAACGGGTCTATGCCCGTCTGCATGCCCGGGCCCGACAGTCGATGTCGGGGGTCATGGCCATGGGTATCGGGGCGATCGAAAACGCCCTGCTCGACGCCAAGGCCAAGACCCTCGGGGTGCCCTGCTACGACCTGCTCGGAGGACGGGTCCGCGATGCCGTCAGGGTGTATTGGTCGCACTGCGGTACGTGGCGAATCTCGCGCCCGGATTTCTACCCTCCCGGGGTGACGGACTTAGGCGGCATCCGCGCGCTCGGCGAAGAGGTCCGCGAGCGCGGCTTCACGGCGCTCAAGACCAACGTCTTCGACTACAGCGGCGAGCGCGTCCGCGGCTGGTCGCCGGGGTTCGGCTTTCCCTACGCGCCCGAACAGAACGTCGACCGGCACGTGCTTCGGGAGTTGCGCAAGCACCTTGACGCGTTCCGCGACGGCGCCGGCGACGACATGGACATCCTGCTCGACCTCAACTACAACGCCAAGCCCGAGGGGTACCTCAGCATCCTCCGCTCACTAGCGGACTTCGACCTGTTCTGGGCTGAGATCGACACGCCCAATCCCGAGGCACTCGCCGACGTGCGCTCGAAGAGCCCGCACACCATCAGTTCCTGCGAGTCCCTGATCACGCTGTACGCGTTCCTACCGTACTTCCGTCTGCGGGCGATGGACGTCGCCATCATCGACGCGGTGTGGAACGGCGTGTGGCAGTCGATGAAGATCGCCGCCGCGGCCGAGGCGCACCAGGTCAACGTCGCCCCGCACAACTACTACGGCCACTTGGCGACTATGATGGCCGCCCACATGTGCGCCGCGCTACCGAACGTGCGAATCATGGAGACGGACATCGACCGCGTACCCTGGGATGCGGAACTCGTCACCGCCGTTCCCGACATCCGCGACAGCCACCTGCACCTGCCCGACACGCCGGGTTGGGGAACCGAGCCCAACGAAGAAGCCCTGGCGAAGCATCCGCCGAAATGACGCGCATGCGACCACCAATCGGTCCGCGGTTCACCAAAAAGATGGTGGCGATGCTCGTTGCCACCTTGGCGGCCCCCGCCGCATTTGCGCAGGCGAGTCCATTCGAATACGACCTGACGAACTTCATACCGACGCGGATCGAGTACCACAGCATCGGCGGCCAGTTCGAGGCCTACTACTACTACGACGGTCGCTACTGGGAGCGCTGGGAGACCGACTTCCCCCAGGCGGAGCAGAACTTCGCCAAGCGTCTAAGGGAGTTGACGGCCGTGGTGGCAAGCCGGTCGCCGGCACGGCGCCGGCTCACCGACCCGGACCTCGGCGACTCGCCCCTGATCTTCATGTCGGACGTCGGCTACATGCGGCTGTCCAAGGCCGAGATCGACGGACTGCGCACCTTCCTGCACAACGGCGGCTTCCTTTGGGTGGACGACTTCTGGGGCGACGCCGAGTGGCGAAGCCTCGAGGTGGCGATGGAAGAGGTTCTACCCGGGAAACGCTGGACCACGCTGCCGATCGAGCATCCCATTTTCCACACGGTGTTCGACATCCAGGAGATGCCACAGATTCCGGCACGGGACTTCGCCCGTTGGGGCACCACGGAGCCCGCCACGCAGCACCGCTACCCCACCGGCTCGATGACGACGCCGTCCATCCGGGCCTACAAGGACGATGACGGCCGGCTGATGGTGATCGCCACCCACAACACGGACATCGCCGACGGTTGGGAGCGGGAGTCCTACGGGGAGTTCTACTTCGAGAACTTCTCGACCAAGGCCTACCGCGTCGGCATCAACGTCATCGTCTATGCGCTGACACACTAGGGAAGCTCTGAGCAAGTGTGGTTCGAGTGGTTGTTCAAGTATCCCCGACACGCCTATCAGCAGGGGGAACTGGCGTTCGCGGGTGAAATCGGCGTCCTGTGGTGGACGGCCGCCATCGTCCTGCTGGCGCTTTCCGTCGTCTTCAGCCGGCGCCTCGCCCAGTGGTCCGTGTTGCGGCGCGTGCCGATCCACCTGCTGCAGATCGCCGCCATCGGCGTGATCCTCGCATTAATCGCCCAACCGGTGCTGGAAGTGACCCGGCTGGCGCCCGGAGTGAACACGGTCGCCGTGCTCTTCGACAGTTCCGCAAGCATGGGCCTGCCAGCGGCATCGGATTCCAAGGCAGACGGACGCACCCGGCAGCAGGTCGCCAAGGACTTGGTCACGCGCGTCGTTGACCAAGCCACCGGTGGCGCCAAGACCGTGCTGTTCCACTTTGACGACCGCCTGGCACGCGCGGAGTCCACCGAGGCCCTCGAGCCGCGAGGCGCGCGCTCGCGCCTGGTCGATGCGCTCACGGACCTCGCGACGAACTACGACGAAGCCGCACTGGCCGCCATCGTGGTCTTGACGGATGGCGCGCAGAACGCCGGCGACAGCACCGAACTGGAAGCGCTCGCAGCCGCTGGCGTACCGGTCCATCCGGTCGCCATCGGACCGGCTCACATTCGCGGCGATGTCGAACTGCTGGAGTTCGCCCTACCCTCCCGCGTGTCGCCCGACACCGAGCTCTCGGCACGACTCGTGATCCGTCATCACGACGGCCAGGAAGTCCGGGTACGCGTGCTGGCCGGCGAGTCCGTCCTCGCCGCCGAAACCCTCTCGCTCGACCCGGGAACTCCGGTGGTGACCAAGGACATCCCCTTCGCCACCGGTCCAGAGGGCTTGAAGGAAATCACGGTGGAACTGGAGCCGACGACCGAGGATCCGTTGCCCGGCAACAACGTACGCTCGAGACTGCTGGAGGTCGACCGAGACCGCTACCGCGTTCTGTACCTCGAAGGCGAACCCCGCTGGGAGTTCAAGTTCATCCGTCGGACCGTCGCCGAGGACGACGACATCGATCTCGTGACCTGGCTTCGCACGACCGCGCGCAAGACCTATCGCCAAGGCACCGCCGATCCGGAGGAGCTCGCGGACGGCTTCCCCAAGAGCCGCGAAGCGCTGTACCGCTACGACCTGGTCATCATCGGCAGCCTTCCTGCGACCGCGCTCGGCGACGAACAGCACGACTGGCTCGCAGCCTACGTCGCCGAGCGTGGCGGCAGCCTGCTGGCGTTGGCCGGGCGACGGGCACTGGCCGACGGCGGCTGGGACGTCAAGCCGTTGGCCGACGCTCTTCCGGTCGTCCTTGAACGGCGCTCGGGACCAGACGCGCCACCGTCGTACGCTGCCGGCGAGTACGGCGTCCGACCGACCGAACAGGGGCTGCGTTCGGTTCTGACAGACTTCGGCGGAAATCCGGAAGACCGCGCACGGAACTGGCAAACGCTTCCGTTGCTGGCCGACTACCACCAGATCGGCGCCTTGAAGCCAGGCGCCACGACGATACTCGAAGCCCTGGAAGGCGTGTATGAGCGTCGCGGTACCGACATCGTCATCCGCGAGGGCAAGCCCGTGCCGCTGCTGGTAACCCAGGTCTACGGCTACGGAAGGAGCGCCGTGCTCGCGACCGCGTCCACATGGCGCTGGCGGATGCGCACACCGCCAGACGATCAGCGCCACTCGGTGTTCTGGCGCCAGCTCATCCGCCACCTTGCGGGTGCCTCGCTCGCCCGGCAACGGCTGTCCGTCGCCGTCGAGGGCGATTCGCTGGACGTGCGCGTAGGACTCAAGAATCAGCGCTTCGAGCCAGTTCAGGGCACGGCGTTGATGGCTCGGATCACGCCGCCGGAAGGCGGCGCCTTCGAAGTCCCTCTTTCCCCCGTGCCCGGCGCCGGTTTCGCGGAGACCGTCCCGGTACGTGGGCCGGGCGTCTACCGGGTGGACGTGGATACCACCGGAACGGACCCGGGGGCCTCGCCACTGACCGCACGGGCAGACGGCCTCAAGGCCCTGGCTCGGGTGGGCACGCCCAACTTGGAGCAGTTCGAGGCGACATTGAACGAGGCGCTGCTGCTGCGGATTGCGGAAGCAACCGGCGGACGAGTGTGGCGGGAAGACGACGTGAGCGGCCTCGGCGACGCCATCGCCTTCGGCGGAGCGGGCGTCCAGGAGCGCCAGCAGCTACCGCTATGGAATGCGCCCATTCTGTACGTGCTGCTGGTGCTCCTGAAATGCGCGGAGTGGTCGTTGCGACGCTACTGGGGTGGGATATGACACGCGAGGGCTTCGCGGTCGCGCGCCCGCAACGGCACGCTGGCGTGGTGGCGGCCCTTGCCGTCGTCCTGGGGGGCACGCTGGCGTCGGAGGCTGAAACCCGGATGCTGGTCGTTGCGGGACTCGGCGGCGAGTTGGACTACGCCGAAGCGTTCGCCGACCAGGCGGCCTCGGCGGCGCATCACGCCGAGGCGGCCGGCGCCACCGTAACCCTGCTCGCGGGGGAAGCCGCACAGCGTGATGACATCCGTGCCGCTCTCGCCGCCTTGGCCGCCGAAACAGGCGAGAACGACATGGTGGTCGTGCACCTGATCGGCCACGGCACGTACGACGAGGAGCACTACAGGTTCAACATCCCCGGACCTGATCCGACCGCAGAAGATCTCGCGCTGTGGCTCAAGCCGGTGGTCGCGCGGCGCCAACTCGCGGTGATCGCCACCAGTTCAAGCGGCGCGGCGCGGGGGCCACTTGCCCGGGAAGGGCGCACGATCATCACGGCCACACGGAGCGGCCGCGAGCGCAACGCGGTGGTGTTCGCCGGCTTCTGGGCCGACGCTCTCGCCGATCCAAACACCGACGTGGACAAGGATCAGCAGATCTCCGCCGACGAGGCGTTCCGTTTCACCGAACAGGCGGTTGCGGGTTTCTACGAGGACACCGAACAAATCGCCACCGAGCATCCGCGGATGGAAGGTGACGCGGGCCGGTTCATCATCGCCCGCACGGCACCGCCAGAACCCGTCGACCCGGAAGTCGTGCATCTGGTCGACCGCGTCGACGAGATCACCGCCGCCATCGACGCGCTCCGGGCGGACCGGCGTGTGCTAACCGACGACGACTACTTCGCGCGGCTCCAGGAATTGCTCATGGAACTGGCTACGCTGGAACGGCAGATCAAGACGCGACCGGGCGCCGAGGACGACGCGGATGATGATCTTCCGTAGCCGCGGGGCTTGCCCCCGCCCGCAGCTCCGCTGGGGTCGAGATGCCCACGACGTGTTGCCGGTCGCGCTGTCGAGTGTACTCGCCCTGACAGCGTGGGTCGGCGAAGCCGCCACGCCCGAGCACTGCTGGACCCTTGGGTTCTCGGATCGCGATGCGGCCAAAGAGTGCTTCCGCGAACTGCTTGTCGTGGACGAGTCGCCCAGTGTAGTCGCGGAAGCCGCCTGGGGCCTCGACGACGTACAGTCCGCGAATCAAGCCTTCCGCCTGGCGGCGCGCGCGGAACCCGAGAACGCGGACATCAAGGTGCGCTGGGGCGAGTTGTTCCTCGCGACCTACCAGGTGGCCGATGCCCAAGCGCTGTTCCACGAAGCGCTCGAGATCGATCCGGTCCACGCGGGCGCCAAGCTCGGTCTTGCGCGCGTCGCACTCGATCGATTCGAAGCCGAGGCTCGACGCCTGGTCCTCGAAGTGCTCGACGCCGAACCGGAACATGCGGGCGCCCTATTGCTACTTGCACGATTGGCCCTCGAGGTGGGAGACCACGAACGGGCCCGACAAGCGCTGCAGGGCTCCGCATCGGCCGAGAACACCCGGCAACGGCTCGAAGCCATGAGCCTCATGGCAGCCATGGACCACGTCGCCGACCGAGTCCCGAGCCCGTGGGAAAGCCAGGCGCTGGCCATTGGGCCAAGCTACGGCGCGATGTTCGAGACCATCGCACACTTCTACGTGATCGGGCACCGCTACCGCCAAGCCGTCGCCCAGCTGGAGCGCGCGGTGGAGGTCGATCCCACCCTGTGGAGCGCCCACGCCGCACTCGGCATCAACCTGTTGCGCATCAACCGTTTCGAAGATGCCAGGGAGTCCCTTGAACGCGCCCACGATGGTGATCCCTACAACGCGCAGGTGGTGAACACCCTGCGTCTGCTCGACAGCCTCGACGGCTGGGACGTGCTACGCGAGGACGACCTGATCCTGCGGGCCCATCCGGCGGAGGTCGAAGCACTCACCGCCTACGTGCGGCGGCTTGTCGGCGACGCCGTGCGGGTGGTCGGCGAGCGCTACGGGTTCGTTCCCGACTACCCGGTCGTGGTGGAGATCTACCCGCGCCACCAGGACTTCGCGGTGCGCACCTCCGGACTGCCGGGCATCGGTGCTCTCGGCGTCGCATTCGGCGACGTTGTCGCCATGGACAGCCCATCCGCACGGAGCATCGACGAGGGGTTCGACTGGGCCAGCGCGTTGTGGCACGAAGTGGCCCACGTCATCACCTTGGGCGCCACCGACAACCGCATTTCACGCTGGTTCACCGAGGGGATCTCGGTGCTGGAAGAGTGGACCACCGGACCGAGCCGCTTCCAGGCCGCGGACACGACCGAGAGTCGCCGCGCCCCCACCCGGATGGTCGTGGCCGCCTTTCGAGATGACCGCCTGCTACCCGTCGCGACGCTCGACGAGGGGTTCATCCGGCCGACCTACGCCCAGCAGGTCATGGTCTCCTATGTTCAGTCGGGGCTCCTGTGCGAATACATCGCTGACGCCCACGGACGGGACGCCCTGCAGCGAATCCTAGCCGCCTACCGTGCCGGCAAGTCCACGATTCAGGCGGTCGAAGAATCCCTCGACATCTCGCACCAAGCCCTGGACGAGGCTTTCAACGAATACTTGGACGAACGCTTCGCCGGTCTTGACACGGATGCCTTCGGCGAGGCCATGCAAGAGGCGTCTAGGGCGGCCGAGCAGGGAGCTTGGGAAGCTGCGGCCGAGGCGGCGCAGCGGGCGGTAGCGAGCTTCCCCACACCGGACCCCCCGAGCCCGTATCCGCTGCTCGCCGAAGCCCAGACGCGTCTCGGCGACCGGTCGGCGGCAGCCGAGACGCTATCGATCTACTGGCGCGCCGGCGGGCGATCGACCGGCGTACTGGCCCGGCTCATCGAGCTTCTCGACGAACAAGGGCGGGACGCCGAAGCCCTCGATGTGCGACGCAGCCTCACGCTGGTGGCGCCCCTCGATCCCGCCAATCGGACCCGGATGGGAGACGCGCTGCTCGCCCGGGGCGAGTCCCGCGAAGCCCTCGACGAGTACCTGGCGGCGGAGTCGCTGGATCCCCACGATACGGCCGACGCCCACTACCGGATCGCGCGGGCGTACCATAGGTTGAACGACACCGAGCACGCGAGGCGCCACGTGCTGCTGGCACTCGAAATCGCCCCGCGCTTCTCCGATGCCCTGTCCCTGCTGCTTGAGATCAATCGATGACCGAACCGACACCGGAAGACTCCAACGCCACCGAAGGCGACGACCCGACGGCCGCCAGCGCCGAACTCGTGGCGCAGTTCCACGCCACGATGAACGCGATCCGGGAGGCCCTCGGGCGCATCGTCGTCGGCCAGGAAACCGCTATCGAGCAACTCCTGATCTCGGTTCTCATCGGCGGCCACTGTCTGATAACGGGCCTGCCCGGCACCGCCAAGACCCTAATCGTGCGTACCCTTGCTCAAGCCCTGGGCCTCGACTTCAAGCGCATCCAGTTCACTCCCGACCTGATGCCCACGGACGTCACCGGCACCGACATCCTGGACGAGGACCCCGGTTCGGGCGCACGGCGGTGGCGATTCGAACCCGGACCAATCTTCACCCAGGTGCTGCTGGCCGATGAAATCAACCGCACGCCCCCGAAGACCCAGTCCGCGCTGCTCGAGGCCATGCAGGAATTTCGGGTCACGGCGCGGGGCAAGACCTACCCGCTCGAGATGCCGTTCGTGGTCTTGGCGACCCAGAATCCCATCGAACTCGAAGGCACCTACCCGCTGCCGGAGGCACAGCTCGACCGCTTCGTGTTCAACGTGGTGCTCGACTACCTGGATGCCGGCGAGGAAGTCGCGGTGGTCGAACGCAACGTGCTCGGCATCGTCGACGAAGCTACCGACGCTAGAACCGATGCCGGCGCCATCGTCGCCTACCAACGACTGGTGCGCGAGGTTCCGGTGTCCGACGACGTGACCCGCTACGCCGTGGACCTGGTCCGTGCCACTCGGCCGGACACGGACGGCGCCCCCGAGTCCGTCGCCAAGTACCTACGCTACGGCGCCAGTGTGCGCGCGGCAATCTATCTGTGTCTCGGGGCCCGCGCCCGGGCGCTACTGGCAGGCCGCTACCACGTCACCGACGACGACATTCGGGCGCTGGCCCACCCCGTGCTGCGCCACCGGCTGCAGATCAACTATGTGGCGGAGTCCGATGGCGTGACCGTGGAGGACGTCATCGCCGAACTCGGACAGCGCGTTCCTTCGCCGGGTCGTTCCCGCCCCGGCGCAGCAACGAACGACAAGAGCGCTGCTTGACGAGAGCTGCGCCGCGTGAACGGTCAAGCATCCGTCCGAGGGAGCGTGCCGACGCGGATGATCCCGCCGGCGCTTCTCGCACGGCTCGCCTCCTTGGAACTCGTGGCCCGGGCCGTGGTCGACGGCGCACTACACGGTGCCCACTACACCGACCGGCCCGGTTTCAGCCAGGAGTTCGCCGAGTACCGAGACTACATGCCCGGCGACGATCCGCGGTTCGTCGACTGGAACGCGTACGCCCGCACCGACCGGACCCTGCTGAAGCTGTTCGAAGGCGAAACCAACACAAGGCTCCTGGTGCTACTGGACACCAGCGCATCGATGGATGCCTTCGGCAGACGGGGCATCCTGGGGCGGACCGGCGATGGAGGCGGCGACGCCCCCTCGAAGCTGCGCTACGCGGCCTACCTGGCCGCCGCGTTGACCCACATCGCCGGGAGACAGCACGATGCGGCCGGGCTGTTGACCTTCGACGACGCCGTACGCACCTACCTTCCGCCGCGTCTCGGCCAAGTGCAGCAGATTTTCCATCGCCTCGATGAGCTGGCGCCGAGCGGCGGTTCGGACTGGACCGGGGCCTTCACCCATGCCGCCAGCCACATGACCAAGCGCGGCATCATCGCCGCCATCTCGGACTTCTACTGCGAACCGGCGGACTTCGGCCGCGCGCTTCGCATCCTCGGTTCCCGGGGACACGATCTCATCGCGTTCCACGTCCTCGACGCCGACGAACGCCGTCCCCGGGCCCGGGGACCCCTCGGGGGAAACGTGACGCTGCGCGATGCGGAGTCGGGCCAGGTGATCGAGGTCGATGCCACCGACCTAAGAGCACGCTATCCGGAACGCCTCGATGAGCACGAGCAGGCACTAAGACGGGAAGCGGGAGCTGCCGGCGCCCACTACGTCAGACTCAACGCCGACGAACCCCTCGACCGGGCGCTGATCGGCTATCTCAGGTTCCGGAACCGGCGACCGTGACCCTGCTCGCCGCCGCCTTTCTCGCCGGGCTCGCGACCTTGGCGGTTCCGCTGTGGCTGCATCGCATGAGCGAACGCGCACCTGCCGAGCGCAACGTCAGTTCGCTCATGCTGATGCGCGAGACCGAGGAACCGGTGCGAACACGTCGCAGGCTGGCGCACAAGATCCTGCTTGCCCTGCGGCTGGCCGTGCTCGCCGCCGTGACTCTTGCGTTCGCGCAACCTGCCCTCGAAGTCCTGCCCTTCGGAGCAGCCCCCGCCGATGCCCCGGCGAAGCTCATCGTGGTCGACGGATCGTTCTCGATGCGCCAAGAGGGTGCCTTTCCGCGCGCCTTGGAGGTCGTCCGCGAACTCATGGCGGACGGCGGAGAATCCCGCGTCGTGCTAGCCGCCGACCGGCTGACGCTGGTGTCCGACGCCGCCGCGCTGGAACCCGGATGGACCCGATTCGACTTCACCGGACTCCCGCCCCGTCTCGATGCCGTGTTCGCGACCCTCGCCAATCGGGAAGCAGAACGCGACTGGGTGATCCACGTGGTGTCCGATTTCCAGGCTACGGCTGTTCCCGATCGACTCAACGCCCTGGTCGAGGGCGCCGCGTGGCCGTTCGTGCTTCATCCCGTGGGCGCGGGCGCGGTCGGCAACTCGACCGTCGAGAACGTCGTCATTTCCGGGAGTCACATCGAGGCCGCGATCAGCGCCTACGGCGAATCCCGCCCGCTGGTTGCGGCGTTACGTCGGGACGGTCGAGAAACAGGCCGCATCGGTCTGACCGCCGACTCGCCCTCGGAGCCCGTGAGGTTCGAAATCCCTCCCGCCGGTCGCCGCAGCGTGCTGTGGGAAGTGACTCTCGACGACCCCGACGCGATCGCAGAGGACAACGTCTACCGCGTCGTCCAGCCTCCCCTGAAGGACATCGAGGTCGGCCTGCTCGCTGGCGGCCCTCCGGATGCCGATGCCGGAAGCTCAAGGGCGGTTTCGCTGACATTCCTCGGAGCCGCCCTCAATGCTATCGACATCGATCCCGTCGATCTCGGTACGGACGCACCGTGGCCCGATACCCTGGACGCCTTGATCGTCGTGGATCCCGGCGAACTCGCGATGCCGCTGGTGCGCCGTCTCGAACGACACCTCAACGACGGCGGCGGGGCGTTGATCGCCGTCGGTCCGCGAACCCGTCGTCACGGCGCGCTTCCGCTCGGCGGTGCGGTCATTGCCAACCGTGTCGCCACCGGGGTCCGGCGCGTGGTGGTCACCGACTCAAGCCACCCGGTCAACCGCACATCCTGGCGGGGAGTCGAGGTCCGGCGTTCACTGGCGATGCCCGCCGTCCCCGGTGAAACCCTGCTCGCCCTGGTTCCCTCCGACGAACAAGCACCGTCGGCGGGTACCGAGTCGCCTCGCGAGGCCGCGTTGCTGGTGGAACAGCGTTTCGGCAAGGGCCGGCTCCTGACGCTGCTCACCGCCGTCGACCGCGATTGGAGTTCCCTCGTGCTTCGCCCCGCCTTCGTCGGCTTCGTCCGCGATGCCGTTGGCTACATGGCACGCGCCCTCCCTTCCGCCGCCTATGCTGGCGAGGCTGTGGCCATGCCGGTCGCCTCGGTACAGATCTTCGACTCCGACAACGAGCGCGTGCTGTCCTTGGACAGCACCGTCGGCCGACCCGTGGTACGGATACCGCGCCCCGGCTTCTACACCATACGCGCACCGGGTCGGGAGGCGGGATTGGCCGTCAACGTCGATCCGCGGGAGTCCGATCTGCGCCCGGTGTCGGCCGAATTCCTGGAACGCTGGCAGTCGGCGACCGTAACGCCGGGTGCTCCCGACGTTCCCGGTGCACCCGGCAATGGTGGCGTGTCGGCGGACCGCACGTTGTCCGAAGCCAACTGGCACCCCCTGGCACCATGGCTGCTGGCGTTCGCGGCCATCCTGCTGATGATCGAATCCATGGCCGCCAACATCGGTCGCTTCAAGGTACCATTTCGGCTGCCCTTTCCAAGTGGTCGAACACGCTTGCAATGATGTATCTGCGCGTCCACAAGCGTCCAGCCGCTAGGCGGCGCCTCGAAGGCACATGAGCGGCGAGACCAACGTCTCCGACACCCGTGCCAACAGCACGTTGGGGCGGTATGTCGAGCGATGCCGGCAGCGCCTTGCGTGGATCGCCCGTGCCCGAATCGCTGCTGCCGGCGTCGGCGTTGTAACCCTGCTGACCCTCGGACTTGCCGCCGCTGCCGCCTATCTCGTTCCATCCCAAGGGTGGATCGTCGCGGCCCGCGTGCTCCTGTACGCGGCCTGCGCTGCCACCGTCCTCGCCTGCATATTCCGCCGAGTCAGTGCCAAGCGGGCGGCCCGCGGCGCCGAACGACGGGTTGCCGCGTTCGACGGGCAATTGGTCACCTGGCTCGATGCTTCGCGTCGCTCGCAACGCCCGGCCCTGTTGCCCCAGTTGGCCCGCTCCGCATTGCGCATCGTCGACGGCAATCCGCCGCGACGCGTGGCACCCGCCTGGCTCTTCGCACCCCCGCTGGCCGTCGTGACCGCAGCGGCGATCGTTCTCCTGTGGTCGTACCAGGCGGCGCCGGATAGTTGGCGGTTGCCCGCCGAACGGCTCTGGCTCGGCGACCTGTTCGCCGACACCCGCCCACAGATCGTCGTCGAACCGGGCGACACGGTGGTACCTCGCGGCGCGGACGTCCTGGTGCGCGCACGTGCACATGGATTCTCCGCGGCATCCCTGGACGTCAACGCATCGTTCGCGGGCTCGGGGCGCTGGGAACGCGCCGGCATGCTGCCGTCGTCGCGGGATGGTTTCCGGGAGTTCGTGCTGGTGGGCGTGAGCGACCCGGTGGACTACTACGTGAGCGCCCAGGGTATCAACTCGGATCGATTCCGCATCGAGGTCGCCGACCTGCCGGTCATCACGGGGATCGAGGTGAATCTCGAGTTTCCCGACTGGACACGGCTTCCTGGGCGAACCCAGGACCACGGCGACGTCGCCGGCGTCGAGGGCACGAGGGTCAGTATCGCCTTGGAGGCGAACCGATCACTCGGCGATGCCCGCCTCGTCGTAGGCGGCAAGAACCGCCGCCTGGACGACGGCCGGGGCGATTTCGTCATCGACTCGCCCGGCACATGGCACGTCGCCTTGACGCATCGGGGTCAGGTTGTGCGCATCAGCGACGAGTACTTGATCGACGTGGTCCGCGACCGCCCGCCGGAGGTGGACTTCGTTTTTCCCGGCCGTGACCGCTCGGCCACCTCCATCGAGGAGGTGGTTCTCCGCTTCGGCGCCAAGGACGACTTCGGTGTCGACGACTTGACCTTGCGCTACGCCGTCAACGGAGGTGCGTGGACCGACGTTGAGGGTTCCGCAGACGGTGAGACAGAGGCCCGCCTGGCTCACACGGTGCGCCTCGAGGAACTCGGCGGCGACGAGGAGAACCGGCCGCTCCGGCCAGGTGACCTGGTGTCGTTCCACGTCCACGCCAAGGACCACCGGCAATCGACGAAGAGCGCGCTGTACTTCATCGACGTGCGCCCCTTCGACAAGCGCTACCGCGACACCGGCGTGAACCAGGACGGCGGTGGCGCTGGAGGCGGTGGAGGCGAGCAGGAACTGGCGAATCGACAGCGCGAAATCCTGAACGCCACCTGGAACGTCATCCTGGAACGGGACACGGGCGAACGTACCGGCGCAGACCTGGATGATCAGGTGGATCTGATCGGCATCCTGCAGGACACGCTGAAAGAACAGGTCGATACCCTCGTCGCCCGCGCGGAAGGCCGACGCCTATCCGACGACGACGAGGTCGAGCCGTTCGTCGCCGAACTGAAGAACGCATCCGAACAAATGGCCATCGCCGCCGAGCGGCTTGCCGAACGCAGACTCGACGACGCCGTCCAACCGGAGCAGCGCGCGCTCCAGTACCTGCTAACTGCGGAGGCGGGTTTGCGCGATGTGAACGTGACCATGTCGCGCGGTGGCAGGGGTTCCGGGGATTCGGTGAGCCAGTCGCTCTCGGAGCTGTTCGAGCTTGAGACCGACCCGGAGAAGAACCGCTACGAACAGCCCCAGCAGCCTCAAGCCGGCCAAGGCGCCGAGGAAGCCGAGGACGAGTGGGAGCGGCTTACCGAACTCGCCCGTCGGCAGGAGGAACTCGCCCGAGAGCAGGAACGAAACCCGGCGCAGACGGCGATGTCCCGGTGGCAGCTCGAACGCCTGCAGCGGGAGCTCGAATCGCTGCGGGATCGTCTCGCTGGCGATGACAACCGCCAGTCGTCACAAGATCGTCGGCAGAACGGCGAACAGCAGGGCGCCCAGCAGGGCGGGCGTTCGGATGGACGCTCCACCGCGGGCGGCGCTCCCGAGAACGAGACACTTGAAGATCTGGACCGCGCCCGGGCGTCCATCGAGCGATCCCTCGAGCGCGATGCCACCCCAGAGTCCGCCGCGGACGCTTTCCGCGAAGGCGCAGAGGCGTTGCGCCAAGGCGCCGAGCAGATCCTCCAGGATAGTCGTGACGCCATGGCGGCGGGACTCCGCGATGTCGAGCGGCGCGCTGGGGAACTCGTCGACGAGCAGGCGCGAGTCCTGGAACGCCTTGACAGTTTCCAGCAGCAAGTGCTCGACGCCGTACGCAATGGGCAGTCGTACCCCTCGCGTCGTGGCGACTTCGCGGCCGAGGCGGAGAGCAAGCGGGCCATGCGGCGTGACCTCGAAGCTGTGGCAGCGGACGTGGCGCGGCTCAGCGAGGAACTCGCGCGATCCGACGGGGAAGACGCCGACCTTGCCGGCATCCTCGATCAGGCCCTTGATGATCTCGCCACCAACCGGGTGGCCGAGAGCCTGTCCATCTCGGCGGAGTACTTCGATCTCGGTCGTCCGCTCTACATAGGCGGTCGGGAACGCCGCATCCACGACGCGCTGCAACGCCTGCAAAGGCGACTCGGCCTAGCCGCACAGCGGCTCGACGACAACGCAGACGGCACTCCGGATTCGCGATCCGGCATCGCCGAAGTCCAAGGGTTGCGGCGGGATCTGATCGATGTGGGGGCCGGTGGTGATCCGCGGTCCCTGCGCAATGTCGCCGCCGCCGTGGCACGACTTGCTAGTGAGTTGGGAGATCACGGGGAACTGGACTTCAGCGACCACCAGCGGGCCTATCGTGGACTGGGCGCGAGCGCCGAAAACCGCGAGCGGCTATACCGACTGACGCTGGCCGAACTCGACCGCCTCGAGATTGCCCTCGGCAAGGTGGACGGTACCGCGATCCGCGCCGAAGAACCGAGGGACGAAGGCTACGACGCGGACGATGTCGCGCGGTACTTCCGCGAGCTGAGTGCTGGCAACCTGCCTAAGACCCAGCCGTAGGGACGGCTCGCTCGGCGAACTGGCGCTAACCGGACCGGACGAAGATCGCGTTCTCGATCCGGTCGAAGGCGTTCTCGTAGACCTCCCCTTCGAGGATCGGCCGGTCCCTTCGACGGGCCTGGCCGTCACCCCTGGACTCCTGCCAGGTTTCCACGAAGTTGAGACGTACGCGGGTCTTGTCGTCGACCTCTTCGATGAACGCCGTGGCGCGCGTCTGGGATACCTGCGACGTGTTCAGCAGCCACTCCAGGATCCCGATTTCGCCGGTGGCCAGACCCTCCGTGGTGATGAACCCGGTGGCGAGGTCCGCACTGTTGACGATGTAGCCGAGATCCTGGAACACCGACATCACGCTGGCGAACACGACCTGCTTGCTCTCCTCGTATTCGCGGGTCTGCACACTCTGGATCTGCACCGGCGTTGGTGGTGGAGGCATCTGCACGCAGCCTGCGAGCACCACGCAGACCGCGATTCCTGTCAATGGTCGTGTCATCGCGAACATGCCCGTTCCCTCTAGAAGTTCGACTCCCTGCTGCGGAAGTCCGAAACCACGTCATCGGCGTCGAACTCGATGATCAAGGTGATCATCCGCGAGCTTGTCTCGAGCCCACTGGACGACGTCCCCAAGCCGCCTCCGCCGGCACCGCGCGACCCGGTGAGAATGATCGTCCACAAGCCCGACTGGCTCCTGGATTGGGCTACGCGCGCCGAGCGCTGGTAGGTCCACACCTCGGTCTCATCGCCCTTGCGGGTGGTGACGTTCGGAGCGCCGAAGGTCTCCAGCACGGCCGCCTTGGTCGTCTGCCCGACGACTAGGTTCATCTGTACGTTGCCTTGGGTCAACGTGGAGTTCCTGTCCGTCACCGGCTGAACCGCGACGCAACCCGACACCACGAGTCCTCCCAGGAGCACGAGAACCGCTGGGGTTGGGGCTCGAATCATCACTGTTCTCCCTTTGCTGGATGAGGCAGCGCCGCGAACAACCCGCGACGTACGCCAAATCTACTCGCAGAAGCTGAACGGATGCTGAACGCACGCGAACGCGAACGCTTCGAACGCGACCGCTTCGCACGCGACCGCTTCGCGGTCGCCCGAGTTCGCTTCGCGAACTCTCCATCGTGCCCCCGGCAGGGCTTGCGCCGCCGTGCCGCTACAGGCTGTTGACGTACTCGAGGGTCTCGGCGAGGGCCCGGTCGAACTTGCCGAACAGTTCGTCCAGTTCCTTGTCGTCGATGATCAGGGGTGGGCAGAATGCCAAGGCGTCGCCCAGGTTCCGCAAGATGAGGCCGTGGTCGAGGCACCGCTTCAGGCAGTATGGTCCGACCGCCGCGTGGGCGGGGAACTTCGCCTTGGACTCCTTGTCGGCAACCAGTTCGATGGCGCCGATCAGGCCGACGCCGCGCACGTTGCCGACCAGCGGATGGTCCTCGAACGAGTGCAGACGGGCCTGGAAGATTTCTCCCATCCGCGCGGCGTGGCCGAAGATGTCGCGCTCCTCCATGAGCTCGAGATTGCGCAACGCAAGGGCCGCACACACCGGATGCCCGGTGTACGTGAAGCCGTGGCCGAACATGCCGATCTCGCGGCTCGCCTCGATGAACGGCTCGTACATGAACTCGGGAATGATCGCCGCGCTGATCGGCAGGTAGGCCGAGGACAGCGCCTTGGCGATGCTCATGGTGGTGGGCTGGATGTCGAAGGTCTGCGCGCCGAAGGGATTGCCGGTGCGTCCGAAACCGCAGATCACCTCGTCGTCGATGTAGAAGATGCGGTGGCGCCGCAGCACCTCCTGGATCTTCGCGTGGTAGCTTGCCGGCGGCACGATCACGCCCCCGGCGCCAAGCACCGGCTCGGCGATGAAGGCGGCGATGGTCTCCGGACCCTCTGATTCGATGAGGTCGTTCAGACTGTTGGCCAG
This sequence comes from Gammaproteobacteria bacterium, assembly GCA_009839505.1. Taxonomy (GTDB): domain Bacteria; phylum Pseudomonadota; class Gammaproteobacteria; order Pseudomonadales; family Azotimanducaceae; genus VXYL01. Next base: position 18,929 of record VXPO01000049.1, on the reverse strand, counting down.
GCGGGTGGTGAACTCGTCCTCCGTCTCGCCCTCCTGTGCCTCGCGGTAGTAGAACGGCGAATCCGTGTGCAGGATGTTGGGGATCGGCAGATCGAAGTGCCGGTGGAACGGCGGCAGCCCGGTGAGGCTGCCCGCGGCGACGGTTACGCCATGGAAGGCTCCGTGTCGCGAGATGATCTTCTTGCGTTCCGGCCGGCCGATCAGGTTGTGGTAATACCACATGAGCTTGACCTGGGTGTCGTTGGCATCCGAGCCGGAGACTCCGAAGTACACCCGTCCGGCATCGAACGGCACCATTTCCTTGAGCTTCTCCGCGAGCAGGACGCTGGGCTCATGGGTCTTGCCGGCGAAGAGCTGCGAGTAGGACAGCTTGCGGAACTGCTCCGTCGCCGCCTTGATGAGCTCCTCCTCACCGTAGCCGAGCGCCGTGCACCAAAGGCCGGCCATCCCCTCGATGTATTGTTTGCCGTGGTTGTCCCACAGATAGACCCCCTTGGCATGCGTGTGGACGGTCGGGCCGTCCGCGTGGAGATCGGCGAGATTCGTCGTCGGATGCAGCATGTGCGCCAAGTCGCGCGCTTCGATAGAGCCTGGCTCGAACTCGTTGTGGAGCGGATCGGTCACGAAGGAATCCCCGGCGGTCGGAAGGCAGGGGCAGCGATGTTACAGGATCGCCAATCCGGTTATTGGAAGGGATGCGAAGTCCGTTCGCCGTAACGCGTCAGTCCAAGCCATCGAGAACTTCGCCGAGCACCTCGACCAGCGTCGCGATCTCGTCCTCTTCGACAATGAGCGGCGGCGCCAACGCGATGATGTCCGCCGTGGTCCTCACCAGGATGCCCCGGTCGAACGCACGGCCGAACGCCTCGGTGGCCCTCGCCGTCGGTTCGCCCGGACGCGGCTCCAACTCCACCGCGCCCACCAGGCCGATATTGCGGATGTCGCGTACGTGGGGCTTGGAGCGCAGGCCGTGCAGCGCATTCTCCAGGACCGGTTCGAGCGAACGGGACTGTTCGAACAAACCTTCGTCGCGGTACACGTCCAACGCGGCGTGTCCAGCCGCCGCCGCCACCGGATGGCCGGAGTAGGTGTAGCCGTGGAACAACTCGATGGCGTCGGGCGCAGCCTCGATGATCGTGTCGCGGATCTCCCCGCGGGCGAGCACTGCACCCATGGGTACCATCCCACTGGTAAGTCCCTTGGCGAGGGTGATGAGGTCGGGCACGACCCCGAAGCGCTCAGCCGCGAAGGGCGCGCCGAGACGTCCGAAGGCCGTTATGACCTCGTCGAATATCAGCAGGATTCCGTGTTTCGCCGTGATCTCGCGCAGCCGCTCCAGGTAACCGACAGGCGGCACGAGGACACCCGCGGAGCCCGCGAAGGGCTCTACGATCACCGCCGCGATGGTGGAGGCGTGGTTCACCGCGACGATCCGTTCGAGCTCGTCGGCGAGGTGCGCGCCCCACTCGGGCTGTCCTCGGCTAAAGGCCTGGTGCTCGTGATCGTAGGTCTGCGGCAGGTGTAGAACACCCGGCAGTAGCGGCCCGAAGTGTTTGCGGTTGTTGGCGATCCCGCCGACGCTGGTGCCACCGAATCCCGCTCCGTGGTAGCCCCGCTCGCGGCCGACGAAACGGGTGCGTTCGGACTCTCCCCGGGCGTGGTGGTAGGCCAGCGCGATCTTCAACGACGTGTCGACGGACTCGGAGCCGGAGTTGGTGAAGAACACCGCGTCGAGATCCCCCGGGGCCATGTCCGCCAAGCGCTCCGCCAACGTGAACACCTTCGGATGGCCCACCTGGAACGCCGTCGCGTAGTCGAGTTCCGCGGCTTGGCGCGCGATCGCGTCAACGATTCGCGGGTGGCCGTGGCCCGCATTGCAGCACCAGAGCCCGGAGATGCCGTCGAGCACCTCGCGGCCGTCGTCGGCGCGATACCGCGTGCCGGAGGCCGACACCAGGAGGCGTGGATTGGCCTTGAACGCCCGGTTCGCGGTGAAGGGCATCCAGTAGGCGTCAAGGCCCACTTCGTTGTGGAGACGTGTCACTTCTGGCGCGCCTCGCGAGTACGCGAGGCGTCAAGGAGCGATCCCAACCGCCCTCCCGAATGCAGCCTGCGGGTGAACATCAGCGCCGCCCAAGGAGTCCAGCGGCCCGTCAGATGATGTCGGCGGGCTCCAGGTCGAACTCGGCGATCACCTGGTCGGCGTAGTCGATCCGCCCAGTGATCTCGCCGGCATCGCCATGGCACAGCCTGAGGCAAGCCTCGGCCATGTGCTCGACCGGCGTCACCCGGTTCTTGTTGGACTCGTTGATGAGCTTGTGATGGACCACCCCCGGCGTCGCCACCAGCCCCGGCGAGATCACGTTCACACCGACCCCCCTGCCGTAGACCTCTTGCGCGAGGCCCGTGGTAAACCGCTCCAGCGCTGCCTTGCACATGCCGTAGACGGTGCCGCCGTGGCCGCCCGGCGCCTTGGCGTTGGGGTGGATGGCGGCATGGGAGGAGATGTTCAGTATCCAGCCCGAGCCCCGCTCCAGCATGGATCCCAGGCAAAGCTGGGCCAACTCGAACGGACCCCACACCTGCACGTCCATCATGATGCGAAAGCGCTTCTCGGTGAAGTCGGCGACCGGCATGAACCACGTCACGGCGGCATTGTTGACCAGGATGTCGACGGGCCCGTAGGCGTCTTCCGTGGCCTTGACGAGGTTGTGGCGGTCCTCCTCCTGGGACAGGTCGGCCTTGACGGCGATCGCTTCTCCGCCGGCCTCTCGGATCGCCTCCACGGTCTCGTTGATCGAACCCGGCAGGAAGTGATCCTCCGGTACCACGGTGCGGGCCGATACGACGACCTTCGCCCCCTCCATGGCGTAGCGTTTGGCGATGGCTTCGCCGATCCCGCGGCTCGCGCCGGTGATGACGGCCACCTGGCCGGCGAGAATACCGTTGGCGTTGATTGACGGCATGGGTGTCCCTTTGAGAAATCCAGGCGGCGATCTTAGCGTAGCGGCGACCCTTGTGGTCCCCCGTCTCCATGCCCGGCCACGACGAACATCGCCCATTTCAATTGGCGGGGTGTCGGGCTGCCCACGCTTCGCCCGACTCGGTTGACGGGGTTGTCCACGCCTTGTCCACGGCGCCGGTCCCCGACGATGAAAAGGCGCGGTGGGCAAGGGGTGGACAACTCCAGACGGACAACGCCTCGGCCCATCAGGCCAAGGCCACCACGCCGAACATCGCCCGTTTCAATTGGCCCGGGGGTGTCGGTTGCCCACCCTTTGACCACTGTTGCCTCGTTTGCTTGAGGATCGGCCCCCGTGGACAAAGCGTGGACAACCCGACCAGAACATCGCCGGCTTGGGACGCTACGGGTATGTTCGCCTCACCCGCGACCCGATGCGGGTCAGGATCTCGTAGCTGATTGTGCCCGCCCACGCGGCGATCTCGTCGACACTGACCGTGGGACCAAAGATCTCCACCCAGTCGCCGACGGCAATACCGTCCGCGACGGCCGTGGCGTCGACATGCATCAGATCCATGGACACCCGGCCGATGACGGCGAGCCGAGATCCACGCCACGCGACTCGGGCATCCGCCGACAGGTTCCGGGGGACACCGTCCGCATAGCCGACTCCCAAGACAGCGATGCACGTCGCGGCGGCGGTGGTATGCGTTCCCCCGTACCCGATGGGTTCGCCTGCGCCAACTTGCCTAAGGGCCACCACCCTTCCCTCCAAAGTCGCAACCGGTTGCATGGGATTCGTTCGTGTGGCGAACGGATTGCCGCCGTACAGGGCGATGCCGGCACGAGTCATGTCCGAGGGGACACCCGACAGGGCACCTGCGGAATTGGCGAGACTCGCGATGGCGTTCGGAAAGACCGTTCGGGCGCGGACGAAACGCTCGACCTGGCGCGCCGTCATTGGATCGTCGGGCACATCGGCGTTGGCCAGGTGAGAAAGCACGACGCCCACGTTCAGACCCTCGAACACAGTCGCGGACAGCGCATCGCAGGGAAAGCCGAGGCGGTGCATTCCGGTATCCACATGTACGGCAACCGGCAGCTCGCGGTAGGGCGCCCAATGCCGCACCTGGGCCTCGTCGTTCAGCACGGGAGTCAGGTTCCGCAACGCCATCGTCCGGGCACTGCTTGCATCCTGCGGTCCCGAGAACACGTAGATCCGGGGGTCTCTCGAGCCGCTGCGAAGCTCGATGCCCTCCTCCATCGTGGCGACGAAGAAGTCGCTGCAACCTTCCGCACAGAGCGCCTCGAACGCCTGCAGGGCGCCAATTCCGTAGCCGTTCGCCTTGACCACCGCGGCCGTGCGCGGCGCTGCCGCCGCCAGCGTCCGGTAGTTCGCCCGCAACGCGCCGAGGTCGACGGTCAGCCGCGCGAACTCCGAGGCCGATTCCCCGCCCGTCGAGTCCAAGCCCTCCGTTTGCTCCGTCATCGTGTCGTCCGCGTAGGATCCGAACGGACTATAGCCGCGTGCGTACCGAGTATCGCCGACACGTCCACGGTCTCACGCCACCAGAGCGGGCTCGCCGTGAACGCGTCGGTGCCGAAACGCCCGGTGAAGTACGTAAGTTTGGCCGGGGTATCCCGGACGAAACGGCGGTTGAACGCCTCGTTGGCCGAGACGCCGACCAGCAGGCTATCGAGCCTCGGCGACTCGCGCAGATCCTGGCTGAACTCCTCCAACGACCGTCGGCCATGAAAGCCGGCAACCCGGCCATCACCGTGGAACTCCACCGCGAAGATCCCGGGCTCTCCCTGCTCGAGTGCGAGACCCTCGACGTTGGCCAGCAGCTTCCGTCCGTCGACTCGGATCAAAGGACCCTTAGCTTCGAAGACGACCTGTTCGCCGCCGCGGAGTCGAATGGGCGGCAACGACTGCGTCAAAGCGGGAAAAGCGTCGGCGCCCAAGGCGAACCACGAACTGTCGAAGCGCAGTAGCGAAGCTCCGAGATTGTGGCGACGCCACTTCTCGAAGCCGAGGAAGTCGAGGAGGGTCGGCATGACGTCGAAGTGTGTGCCCGGCCTGTCGACGACGGCGGTATCGGCGGCCGGTGCCCACACCGCGAACCGCAGCCTGCGATCCCCGGCATGGGCATTGAGGACGCCCGAAAGGTCGTTGCGGTGCGCGAGGTGGTCCGACAACAGGGCGACCACGGTGTTCGGATGCCGCTCGCGCACACCGTCGATGAACTCGGCAAGCAGCCGGTCCGAACAGCGCACGGCGAATTCCATCCCGCGCGCATCCGTCTCGGGTCCGCAGCCCGTCGACGGAAGCCCGGACGGGTGATGCGTGTCCAGCGTCAGCAGGGCCAGCATGAAGGGCCTCTCGTCACCGCTCCACTCCTCGAGTTTCTCCCCGGCGAAGGTGAACAGCGCGTCGTCGTGGACGCCCCACCCGGACGACCGCGACGCATCCGGGAAACGCGCCTGCAGGGCTTGGCGACCGTAGAGCTCGCGGAACCCGTGCGCCGCGAGAAACTTCCCCTTCCCCGCAAACGCCAACGGCGCACCGCCCAAGTACGCCGTGCGGTAGCCGTGCGCCGACAGCACATCGGCCAGACAGCTCTGTCCGGGCAACGGCGCATCGACGTTGGGCAGCAGCGTGTTGACGTTCTCCCAGGAGAAAATCGTGCGCAGCGGTAGAGCACACATGGCCGCGATCATGCCGGTGATCGTGGCCTCAGTGTCACGGACTTGGCGCATGTCCTCGAAGCGGGTCCCATGGCGGGCCAGTTCACTCAGACGCGGTGTCAAGTCCTCATCGAAAACACCGGCCAGGCTGTAGGTCGCCTCTAGCGACTCGGCGAAGACCAGGACGAGGTTCCTAGGGTCCGCCACCGACTCGACGACGATGGACGCCGGCAACGTCTGCGGGATGATCGTCGCCTCGCGCTCGGCCCCTAGTCGCCCGAGGCCATAGCCGAGAAGCGAGATGAGTGGGGCGTAGCACGCGAGTCCCACGATTCCGGCGACGGCAAGCCGTGCACGTCCCCCATCGACTAGCCGCCGGAGCGCCTTCGCATTCGCTGTGCGCTGACTCCGCCTCCGGCCCAGCCACACCGGCCAGACGCAGAGCACGAGCACGTAGACCAAGGCGCCATAGAAGAGCCCGGCGAATGCTTCTCTCGCGATGGCGAACGTTTCACCGTCCAAATGGTGGAAGAACGGCGCGTTGAACCCGGTTCCCTGCAGGTAGAGGGATGACGCCAGCGCGATGTTTGCCAACGTGGTGGCCCCGTTCAGCAGAACCGCCGCCAGCCGGTGCCAGATCCCGCGTCGACACAGCCCGACCACGAACACGGAGATGCCGATGCCGGACAACAGCCAATAGGCGTAGGCCAAGTTGAAGGAGACCGCCGCCGCGATCGGGATGAGATACAGCAGGTAGTACAGATACGCTGTGGGCTGCATCCGCTCTCCAATCGCCATCGTATCCGGTGACCAGTCGATCCGCCGCGACCGATCACCATCGGCCGCCTCGAGACCGAAGGGCATGCTGAGATATTCCAAGCCCCTGCGCCACCGATTGTGACACGCTCGGCCTGGGCCGACGGCGCGTTCTACGCAACCGCAGCGGGGTCGGGTAAGCTCCGAGCGTTGCGCGTGGAAAGGGGGAGGACGACATGGCCGACGATGGGGCAAGACTGCGGGCCGGTCTCGGGCATCCGGTGATCGACGCCGATGGCCACTGGCTGGAATACGCGCCGGTGGTGGGCGCGGCGATGGAGAAGATCGGCGGCGAGCCCGCCGTGCGCGCCATGCGCATCAACGGTGAGAGGGTCCGGCGTTCGCTCAGGATGACGCCCGCCGAGCGACGCCGTGAGAACGTCGCGCAGGAGGCGTTCTGGGGCGCGCCTACCAAGAACACGCGCGACCGCGCCACGGCCATGATGCCGCGACTGCTCTACGAACGCCTGGACGAGTTCGGCGTCGACTTCGCCGTGCTGTTCCCCACCATGGGGCTGGGGCTGCCCCGGGTCGCGGACACCGAGGCGCGCATCGCCGCCTGCCGCGCGTTCAACATCTACCAGGCCGAACTCTTCGACCCGCTCAAGGATCGCATGACGCCGCCCGCGGTGATTCCCATGCATCACCCGGAGGAGGCGATCGCCGAACTCGAGCATGCCGTCGGCGAACTGGGCCTCAAGGCGGTAATGCTGAACAGCATGATCGATCGGCCCATCGCCAAGGTGGCCGAAGACCGGCCCGATGCCGCCGATCTCGCCGTCTGGTACGACGTGATCGGCCTCGACAGCGCCTACGACTACGATCCGGTGTGGGACAAGTGCCGCGAACTCGGCGTCTCTCCCACGTTCCATCGCGGCTCACGCGGGCGGGCGTTCCGCATGTCGCCGTCGAACTTCTGCTACAACCACATCGGCCACTTCGCGGCGGCATCGGAAGCGGTGTGCAAGGCCATCTTCCTGGGCGGCGTCACGCGCCGCTTCCCGGAGCTCAACTTCGCCTTCCTGGAGGGCGGCGTGGGCTTCGCCTGTCTGCTCTATGCGGACCTGATCGGCCATTGGCACATCCGCAACCGAGATGCCCTGGAAGAGGTCAACCCGGCGAATCTGGACACCGCCGAACTGGTCGCGCTGGCCGAGCAATACGCACCCGCGGAGATGCTCGAGGCCATCCGCGCGGGCAACGGCATCAGCACGAACAGCAGTACGCGAACCACGGGTGGGCTGGACGAACTCGACGACTATGCCGCCTGCGGCATCGACTCGGCGGAAGACTTCAAGACCCTGTTCGTCGAGCCCTTCTACTTCGGCTGCGAAGCGGACGACTCCAACAACGCCTGGGCTTTCAACCGCGACTGCAACCCGGGCGGCGCCGAGATCAAGACCCTGTTCGGCTCGGACATCGGCCACTTCGACGTCCAAGACATGTCCGAGGTCGTCACCGAGGCCTACGAACTGGTCGAGGATGGACGAATCGACACCGACGGCTTCCGCCGCTTCGTGTTCGAGAACCCGGTGAACTTCTGGGGCAAGACCAACCCGGCGTTCTTCGACGGAACCCGGGTGGCGACCGAGGCGAGGGCACTGCTCGACACATAGCGCCCCAAAGCCGTCCCGCCGACCGCGCGCCCTAGCGGGCGCGTTGTGGTCGCCCGCGCTTGTTCAACGCGCCGCTCGGCGCTCGCCAGCACCGGCGGCGTAGACGATGAACTCCAAGAGATTGCCGTCGGGATCGCGGATGTAGGTGCTCGTTCCCGTTTCGCCCCGGCCGCCGACCCTCGGCACAGGTCCTTCCACCACCGGCGCATCCGCCCGTGCGAGCATTTCCGCCAGTTCGTCCGCCAAACCGTCCCACACGAAACAGAAGTCGCCGCAGCCGGGCCTGGCAGTCGGTCCCCGCAGCGTGAACGTTCCCGACTGCCACGCTTCGGGACCATGGAAGTTGATCTTGTTGTCGCCGAATACCACCGAGTAGAAGAGCGGCGGCTGAACCTCCACAACCTCGCAGCCGAGCGCCTCGTAGAAGCGCAGCATGGCGTTCACATCCGCAATGGGTATGGCGGCGTGGTCGAATCCGGCTATGGACATTTGGTCGCCCTCGGTTCAGGCATCCGGTGGTTCGGGCACCTCTGGACCCCGCCTGTCGGTCAGCATCACTGCAAGTGCCAGGCCGCCGAAATCGGGTCTCGCCATCGTGCGTAACGACCTTTGGTCATCGGGACGAGCGAGATGGTATCCCCAATCCCGTGCGCCATGGTCACGGCACGGCACCCAGCCGACGGATGAAGTCGTCAACGTCACTGCAGTCGACCGCCGCCTGCAGCATCGCCTCGTGCGGCGTTGCGGCGATCCGATCAGCTTCATCCTCTAGACGCGAGGTAACGCTTATGTTGCGCATGGCGAGCAAGCGTTCGACCACGGACAAGCGCTCCTCGAGTCGGCCTTCGCGGCGACCTTCCTCCCGACCCTCGCGGTGGCCTTCCTCCCGGCCCTCGCGCAACGCGGCATGCCGGGTGATTCGACGATCGGTAGCCAAGAACGGATCGTTGTCCGGGCCGGAGCCGGCGAGCTGCCCCATGGCCTTGCCTACCCGTCTCAACACGTCGACCGTCATCTGGGACCTGTTGGGCTCGTTCAGCGCCGCGTGGATCTCGTTCGCCGACCAACCGGGAAACGCCACGCTTTCAGCGCACTGCCGATAGCCTCCATCCTCGAACGCGAGGATGGTCAGTCCCGGGCGCTTCCGTTTGCTCGGCATTGCCGCTTCGGGGACTTCGATCCAAAGCTCCGGAATGCGGTACGAGGCGTACAGGCCGAGCTTGCGATCACGGATATCGGTGGTCAGATCGACCTCGACCACCACATCGGGGGGTGCAAAGTCGGGCTGCGGCGTGGGGCTCAGCAACACGAAGTACTGCGGAACGTAGCCCGGACGGTCGAGATAGATGGATGCGTCGGGTTGCGCGGATCGCAACCAGCCGCCGTGGGCGTCCCACTCCTGGAGGGCCGCGTGGCCGAACATGGCAATCGGCCTGCCGCGCATCTTGGCGATGTCGGCAACCAGTTCGACGATCCGAATGCACGGCTCTTCGTGCCTCGAGCTGGGTTCCCGGACCTCCCATGCGATTTCGGTCTCGGCGTCCCAGTACTCGTAGCGGCCCTCGTAGTTCACAATCTGGTCACGGGTCACCCGGACGGGCCGACAACCGGTCAGCCAGGCGGTCTTGGGCTCGGCATCGTTCTTCGCCTGCGCCACATCGGTTCTAGCAGCCATCGCTAACGCCTCACCAATTGCAACGATGGCGCAGCATAGCGTCTCAGGACGCAAACGGGAAGCGAACTACACGTAAATTTGTAGCAAAAACAATATACTTAGTACAAATGTGTGCGAATCCGAGGTGTCGCTCGGTGTCCCGCAGCTGCCGATGAATGTGGCGCGCCCGCAGGGACTCGAACCCCGAACCACCAGGTTCGAAGCCTGGTACTCTATCCAGTTGAGCTACGGGCGCAGAGCGGCGGATTGTACGCGCCGCCGCTGGTCGCGGCCACTTCATGCTCCATCCTCCTTCGACCCGAACACTTGACACTCTTTCTCTACAGACTATTATTTCTGTCATGACAGAAATTCAAGAAAGACCGCTTCCAACGGCTGTCGAGAGTTTCGTCCTGCACTGGGGCGATCTCGGCAGTCACTGGGGTGTCAACCGATCAATCGCCCAGATGCATGCCCTGCTGTACCTGGCGGAAGGTCCCATGACCGCCGAGGCGATCGCCGCCGAGCTCGGCATCGCCCGGTCCAATGTCAGCAATTCGCTGAAGGAGCTCCTCGCATGGAAGCTCGTCCGCCGGGTGCCCGTGCGTGGGGACCGGCGAGATCACTACGAGGCGGAGACGGATCCTTGGGAGATCGCCCGATGCATCGCCGAGGGTCGCAAGGCGCGCGAGATCGATCCCGCCCTGGACGCGCTCCAAGCGTGTGCGGCCGCCGCCCGAGACGATCCCACGGTGAACGACGTCGCGCGTCGCCGACTCGCCGACATGGCGTCCTTCGTCGAGTCGTTGAACACCTGGTACGACCAGATGCTCACGTTGCCCAACGCCACCCTGCTCGGGTTGATCCGCATGGGCGCGAGGGTGAGCCGCATCCTCGGCCGCTCGGGGTGACCGACATGGCCTTCGCGAGTTCCATCCCGGTGGCTGCGGGTTGCGTTCCGATGACCGCGCCGAGCTATGCGTCCCTGGTGGGTCCGTCCTGGAACGAGCTGCCCGTGCGGACACGGGCGCGGTTCGGGGTCGAGCGCGAGATGGTCTGCTACCACGGGCGCGTGGTGGTTTCCGACTGCACGTTCGTCGGTCGCCTGTTCCGGCAGCTCGCACGCCTCGTCGGCGGTCCGCTGCCGTTCGACGACACCATCGGTCCCGCCGCCGTCGTGGTCATGGCGACCGGCGGCGGCAGCTCGTCATGGACGCGGATCTATCGCCGCTGCGGTGGACGCGCACAGGCCATCCGCTCGGTGAAGCGGTTCGCGGGTCCCACCGGACTCGAGGAGTATCTCGGTGCCGGGCTCTGCATGGCGTTGCACGTGCGTGTGGAGGACGCTTCGCTGGTATTCGAGAGCGCGGGCTACTGCTGGGCGCTCGGGAATCTTCGAATTCCCCTGCCAGGCTGGCTGACCCCCGGCAGGCTGCTCGTTCGCAGCACCGAACTCGCCGCGCCTTGCTTCCAGTTCAGCCTCACCCTGAGCCATCACCGCTTCGGCGTAGTACTTCGCCAAGAAGCCGTGTTCGAGGACTCGCCATGATCCCCGTGGAAGTTTGGCTGGTCGCGTCCGTACAGGTCGTGCTCGGTTTCGCCGACGTCGTTGTCCACCACGAACTGGTAGCGCGTCTGCCCTGGCGCCCGGGTGCCGCTCCGGAACTCCGCCTGCACGGCGCGCGCAACCTCGCCTACGCGGTGATCTTCCTGATGCTCGCCTGGATCCTGCCGCTCGGTTGGACCGCCTTGGTACTGACGGGACTGGTTCTCGCCGAGGCCGCCATCACCTTCACCGATTGGCTCGTCGAGGACTCCAGTCGAGGGCTGCCGGCATCGGAACGGGTTCTTCACGGCCTGTTGGCGATCAACTTCGGCGTGCTGCTGGCGCTGTTGGCGCCCATCGTCTGGCAATGGCTGAGCGCGCCGGCTTCCCTCGAGTTCGTCGTTCGCGGCGTCTGGTCGTGGCTGGCAACCGCGGCCAGCACCGGGCTACTGGCAATGGCGATCCGAGACTTCGCCGCGGCGCGACGGGTGGACCGTTTCCAAGCGCAGTCGCTGTCCCTAGACTTGCCGGGCCGCCAACGCTGGCTCGTGACCGGCGGCACCGGTTTCGTAGGCCGACGTTTGACCGAGGCACTGGCGGGCGATGGGCATGACGTCACGATCCTCACCCGGGACACCCACCGGGCGCCGCTTCTCAGCGCCCCCTTCCGCGCGGTGACGAGTCTCGATCAGATAGCCTCCGAAGAACGATTCGACGTGTTCGTTCACTTGGCGGGGGAACCCGTGGCGGGAGGACCCTGGACCCCGGCCAGGCGCCAGCGAATCGAACGGTCCCGACCCGATGTGGCCAAGCGGCTGATCGAACTCGTGAACCGCCTCAAAACGAAGCCGAGGGTCTGGGTAAGCGCTTCCGCGGTGGGCTGGTACGGCGACAGGGGAGAAACGGTGCTCGACGAGAGCGCCCACTACCAAGACTGCTTTGCGCATCGCAGCTGCCAGGCAGCCGAAGTCGCGTCGGCGCAAGCCGAACGCCACGGGGTCCGCGTCGTCATGCTGCGGATCGGTCTGGTCCTTGGACGCGAGGACGGGCTCTTGGCGCAGCTGCTGACGCCGTTCGACTTAGGGCTTGGCGCCCGGCTGGGCTCGGGCAGGCAATGGATGTCCTGGATCGAACGGGACGACCTCGTGCGACTGATCGCCTTCGCCTCGACCCATGAAGCAATTCGCGGTCCCGTGAACGCCGTCGCGCCCCACCCGGTCACCAATCGGGTGTTCACCAAGGCCCTGGCCCGGGCACTGCGTCGGCCCGCATGGTTCGCCCTGCCGCGAGTCCTGCTTGTGGGTGTCCTGGGCGACATGGCCCGGGAACTCATGCTGGCGAGCCAACGCGCCGTACCGGCCAAGGCGCTCGACAACGGTTTCGAGTTCCGACTGCCCGAGATCGATGCCGCCCTCGCCAAGGCGCTGTCCTGACCGGCCACCGATGGTCACCAAGGTCTACTACAACAGCGCCTGCCCGGTCTGCGATGCGGGAATCCGGCGGCAGCGCGCCAAGCTCGATGCCTGCGGTGTGTCCATGGAGTGGATCGACGTGCACACACACAACCAAGCCGCGGCGGAGGTCGGCGCGGATCTGGAGTTCGTCCGCAAGCGGCTACACGTGGTGGGCAACGAAGGCGAGCTCCATGTGGGCGCCGATGCGATCGCCGAGTTGATGGCGGCGGCACCTCGACAGCGCGGAGCTGCACGCCTGATTAGCCTTCCGGTCGTGCGCCGGATCGCAAGGGCCGTCTACAACGCCTTCGCCGCCGAGCTCTATCGCTGGAATCGGTGCAAGGGGCACTGGTAGCGCACGTATCCGGGCGCACGTCGGCCCATCGCGCGGGAGCGGGCTGATACAATTTTCGAACCGACATGGGGACCTCGCGTCGCTGAACCCGGCGTGGCAGCAAGCACGACATGACCGCTGAATTCGACACCGTCGACGACGCCATCGCCGCCATCGCGGCGGGCGAGTTGGTCGTGGTCGTGGACGACGACGACCGCGAGAACGAGGGCGACCTGATCATGGCGGCGGCCAAGGCCTCCTCGGACAAGATCGGCTTCATGGTCCGCTACACCAGCGGCATCCTCTGCGCCTCGATCACCGAGGACCATGCCAAGCGTCTGCACCTGGATCCCATGGTGGCCCGCAACGAAGCACCCTTGGCGACCGCCTACACGGTGACCGTGGACTACAAGGTCGGCTTGACGACGGGGATCTCCGCCGACGAACGCGCCAATACCGTTCAGGCGCTGGCGAGCAACAACACGGCGGCAGACGACTTCGCCCGTCCCGGGCACATCCTGCCGCTGGTATCCCGCAAGGGAGGCGTCCTGGTCCGGTCGGGCCATACCGAAGCTGCAGTGGACCTGGCCCATGCGGCCGGGCTGCCGCCGGTTGGCGTCCTCGCCGAGATCGTCAACGACGATGGCAATCCGAAGCGCCTCGAGGAACTCCGCGAGTTCGCGAGCGTCCACGACCTCCGGATCATCTCGATCGCCGACCTGATCGCCTACCGGCAACGCCGCGAGCAGCTTGTCATTCGTACCGAGGAGTTCGAAGTCGCGACCTCCATCGGGCCGGCCCGTGCCTACGCCTACCGCACCCGCTTCGAGGATGCCGAACACCTCGCGCTGGTGTTCGGCGACCTGACCCAGGTCGACGAGGTGGTGGTCCGCATTCACCGCGAAAAGCTGATCGAGGATCTTTTCGGCTCCCAGTCGAAGCACGACAAGAGTCTGCTCGAGGCGTCGCTGCAACGCATCGACGAACTCGGCGGCGGGATTCTCATCTACCTGCGCAGCGGCTTCGCCGGCGTGCCGCTGGACAACCTGACCGGCACCGAGGTCAGTCGTGCCGGAGCCCGCAACCGGGACTGGCTGGAGATCGGCGTGGGCGCCCAGATCCTGCGCGATCTCGGAATCTCGAAGCTGCGCATCCTCGCCGGCCGCGAGGTCGACTTTGTGGGTCTGGAGGGATTCGGGCTGTCGGTGGTCGCCACCGAACTGCTATGACGCGCATCGGCGTCACCCTGGGCGATCCCGCCGGCATCGGACCGGAGGTTGCGATCAAGGCCCTCAACGATGGCGATCGTCCGAACGCCGAGATCGTCGTCTACGGACCGGCCTGGGCACTTGCGCTGGGAGCCGAGCAGGCATCCCTACCCGTGCCCGCCGATTGCGAACTAGTGGACGTCGGCGTGTCGCGTCCCGACGACTTCGAAGTCGGTACGGTTTCCGCTGCCTGCGGGGAGGCGGGCGTTGCCGCCGTCGAACGTTGTGCGCGCGACGCCATGGACGGTCGGATCGGCGCGATGATGACCTGCCCCTTGCACAAGGAGGCGATCCACGCCGCCGGATACGTTGACGACATTGGTCACCAAGAGATACTCGCACGGCTTTCCGGCGCCAGCTCGACGGCGACGATGCTCATGACGCCGGGGCTCAGGGTGGTGCACCTCTCGACCCACAAGTCGCTGATCGACGCGGGCCGGTTCGTCACCCGGTCCAACGTGCTCGCCAAGCTGCGACTGTGTCACGACTCGCTGACCCGCTGGGGCCTTGCCAAACCGAGGATCGCCGTGGCGGCGCTGAATCCCCACGGCGGAGAAGGCGGGCTCCTCGGCCGCGAAGAGATCGACGAACTCGCGCCGGCCGTGGCCGACGCCTGCGACCAAGGCATCGACGCGCGCGGACCGCTGCCGGCCGACTCCGTGTTCAACCGGGCGATCAGCGGCGAGTTCGACGTCGTGCTGGCCATGTACCACGACCAGGGGCACATCGCCATCAAGGTGCACAATTTTCACGAAAGCGTCACCGCCACCCTCGGCATCCCCCTGATCCGCACCTCCGTGGATCACGGCACCGCGTTCGATATCGCCGGCCAGGGCATCGCCGACCCGACGGGTGCGATCGCCGCGCTGAATGCCGCTGTGCAACTCGCCGAGGGCACTTTCGGGCAGGCTCGCGACTTGGCACACTGACCGCTCTCCGTTCATACCCGAGAGTGTCATGAAAGCAGCCGTGTTCCGCGCCGTTAACACCCCGATGCAAGTCGAGGAGATCACGATCGACAAGCCAGGATCCCGGGAAGTGCTGATCCGCACTGCGGCGGCCGGGGTCTGCCACTCGGACATGCACTTCTTCAACGGCACCTACCCCGGAGCGGTGCCCTGTGTTCTAGGCCACGAATCGGCCGGCATTGTCGAGGAGGTCGGCTCGGCGGTCCGCTACGTTAAGCCGGGCGACCACGTCATCACCTGCCTGTCGGTGTTCTGCGGACACTGCGAGTACTGCCTGACCGGGCACATGTCGCTTTGCCAGGAGCCGGAAGTGAGGCGCGGCGCAGACGACGACCCAAGGCTGTCCAAGGAAGGCGACGCTCTCGGCCAGTTCGCCAACCTCGGCTCGTTCGCGGAACAAATGCTCGTACACGAGCACTCGGTGGTGAAGATCCGCGAGGACATGCCGCTGGACCGCGCTGCGCTCATCGGCTGCGGTGTCACCACCGGGGTCGGTGCCGTGATCCACACCGCCGACGTCGACCCCGGATCGACCGTCGCCGTCATCGGCTGCGGCGGCGTGGGCTTGTCGTGCATCAACGGAGCCGCCATCGCCGGGGCTGGACGCGTGATCGCGGTGGACACGGTGCCGTCGAAACTTCAACTCGCCGGCAACTTCGGTGCTACCGACGTGGTCAACGCCTCCGACGGCGACCCCGTCGCCCAAGTTCGGGAACTGACCGGCGGCGGCGTGCACTATTCCTTCGAGGCCATCGGCCTCAAGGTCACCGCCGAGCAGGCGTTCCGCATGGTCCGTCCGGGCGGCACGGCGACGATCATCGGCATGATTCCGCCCGGGGAGATGGTCTCCCTGCACGGCCCCGACTTCCTTTCCGAGAAGAAGATCCAAGGCTCCATGATGGGTTCCAACCGGTTCAGGGTCGACATGCCCAGGTTCGTCGACTTCTACCTCCAAGGACGCCTCCACCTCGACGAGATGATCTCCCAACGGGTGGGGCTCGCCGATGCGACCGACGCGCTGCTCGCCCTCAACACCGGCGAGGTAGCGCGCAGCGTCATCGTGTTCGACGCCTGATCGGCCGCTTAGGCTCGGACACCGGGGGTGGACTACTTCCGCATCGAGGGCGGGCATCCCCTCGCCGGCGAGATCGCGCCGATGGGCAACAAGAACTCGGCGCTGCCGCTGTTGGCCGCGTCCGTGCTCACCGACGAGCCGCTGACCATCGGCAACGTCCCGGACATCGGCGACGTGCGTACCAAGCTCGAAGCCCTCGACAGCATGGGCATCGAAGGACGGCTCGAGGACGACGTCTGCCGGATCCACGCCAGCAGGGTGTTGGGGGATGGGCCCGACCCCGAGTTGAGCAGCCGCATCCGTACGGCGGTGTTGCTTGCCGGGCCCATGCTGGCGCGCTTCGGTCGCGCCAAGGTGTATCGGCCCGGGGGAGATCGCATCGGCCGACGCCGGCTCGACACCCATCTGCTGGCCTTGCAAGCCCTTGGAACCGAGGTCGAGATCGAGGCCGACCACTACGTGCTCAGTGTTCCCCGAGGCCCCGGTGGCCGCCGTCTAAAGGGCTGCGACCTGTTCCTCGACGAAATGAGCGTCACCGGAACCGAACAGGCGGTGTTCGGCGCGGTACTCGCCGACGGCGTGACGCGGATCTCAAACGCGGCCATGGAGCCCCACGTGCAGGATGTCTGCCTATGCCTCAACGCCATGGGCGCCAACATATCGGGCATCGGCACCCACGACCTGGTCATCGAGGGGGTGGACGCCCTGCACGGCGCGCATTTCGACATTGGGCCCGACTACATGGAGGTGGGATCGCTCATCGGTCTCGCGGCAGCCACCGGTTCCGGCATCCGCCTGCTGGGTGCGCGACCCAAGGACCACCGCATGACGCGCATCATGTACGGACGGCTCGGCATCTCTTGGGATGACGACGGCGACGACATCGTCGTGCCGGCGGACCAGGAGCTGACGGTCATGCCGGACTTCGACGGCGCGGTACCGAAGATCGACGACATGCCCTGGCCGGGCTTTCCGCCCGATCTCATCAGCATCGCCCTAGTGGTCGCCACCCAGAGCCAGGGCACGGTGCTCATCCACCAGAAGATGTTCGACCGGCGGCTGGTGTTCGTGGACCGGCTGATCGACATGGGCGCCGGCATCGTGTTGTGCGACCCCCACCGCGCGCTGGTGATGGGACCCACGCCGCTGCACGGCGAGCGGCTCGTGTCCCCGGACATCCGCGCCGGCATGGCACTGGTTATCGCCGCGCTATGCGCCCACGGCTCCAGCACGATCCACAACGTCAGCCAGATCGATCGCGGCTACGAACGCCTGGAGGTCCGCCTAGGGCGACTCGGTGCGCGGATCGAACGGCTTGACGAATAGCCGAGAAATCCGATGGAACCTCTGTTCGACAACGTCTACCGCATCCTGCCCACTAAGGTCACGGCGACGAAGTACTCGAGTCTCTTCGCCGTCCGGGACGAGGGCAACCTGCTGTTCTCCTGCCTGGGCGGTCACAGCAGCATCGAGGGCAGTTTCGACGAGATCGACACGTTGGGCGGCGTGGCGCTGCACCTCCTCGGCGACATGCACTTCGCCGCCCGCTACAACGACGATGTGGAGCAGCGCTTCGGCATCCCCACAATGTGCAGCGAGGTGGAAGGACCCGACGTGAAACGCAAGGTGAAGAACGTGGTGACCTTTCCGTTCGAGCGGCACGAACTCGCGCCGGGGGTGGAAGTCATCCCCACGCCCGGCCACCGTCCGGGCGCGGTAGCCTATCTTGTCGAGGTGGCCGGACGCGGATGCCTGTTCGCGGGCGACACCGTCTACCACGACGGCACCGACTGGTACTGCCCGGTCAGCAAGAAGAACCGCAAGACGATGCTGGCAACGCTGGATGGGCTCGACGAGATCCGGTTCGACGTGCTGCTGTCGAACACCGGGGCGAACAACCCGGTGTGCTACCTCGAGGTGGACGACGAGACGCGCGCCGAGTTCATCGAAAGGCTGAGAGAGCAACTTTCGTCGTAGGGTCGACCCTCACAAGCGTCAACCCGCCCACCAGGCCGTGTGACAGGGTTCTTTCGCCGCACCACTCGACCCGGCCTACCGATTGCCGCCCGGCACCTCCGCGGGATCGATCAGCCCGATCCGCCGCCAGCCTTTCGCCAGCAGCCACGTGTGCGGGGCCGCGACCTCGCAGTCGCGGTCGGCGTCCGCGCAGCGGCCGAACGGCGGCGGCTCCCGTCCCTTCCACCCATCGAACCAGAGCCCCGAGCTCGCCCCGTCCAGCACCACCGGCGGCTTCCGGCGGCATCTCTCCCTATAGTGCTTGCGGACGTTCAGCAGCACGTACGCCAGCGCCCGACGGACCTCCGTCGGCGTCCGCTTCACCACGTGGTGGAAGCGGTCCGCCAGCACCTTGCCCGTCCGATCGAACACCCGGTTCACGCACCGCGCGAATCGGACGGACCCCGAGTTGAATCGGGCGATGTTCGGTGTGGTGGCCTTTGGGCTCGTGGCCGCGGGCTGTCCGTCTGGGGTTGTCCGCCGTGCCCCGCGCCGGCGCCGCGTACAACCCTTCGACGACACAGTGTGGACG
>VXPO01000010.1 GCA_009839505.1 Gammaproteobacteria bacterium | reverse complement strand
CCCCAACCCAACCCCTCAGGATTCCTGCCAACGACACCTCCCCGTGATTTCCTGCGTCAACAGTTGTTCACCTCATCCACTGTCGAATTGTTGACGTACCACACCGCCTAGCCCTATATTCCGTTTCACAACCCATGTCGTTTCGACGGCATGCCGCAGGGCCTCCTAGGAGGCCCTTGCTTTTTGCGGGCCTCCTATGCGCACCATCGTCTACGTCGACGGCTTCAATCTGTACTACCGCGCCGTCAAGGACACCCCGTGGAAATGGCTCGATCTCAACGCCCTCTTCCACACGTCCTCATCCCCTCCAATCAAATCACGGGCATCAAGTACTTCACCGCCCGCGTCTCCTCCGAACCGGGCGATGCTTCCAAGCCCCAGCGCCAGGACGCCTACCTCCGCGCCCTTCGCACTCTCCGCCCGCCCGTTTCCCTGCACTTCGGCCGATTTGTGACGCGCCGCACCCGCGCTCTACTCGCCGCACCCGGCCCCCACCCGCGAACCGTCGAGATCCTCAGAACCGAGGAGAAGGGCACCGACGTCAGTCTGGCCGTCCATCTCCTCGACGATGCTTGGCGCAATCGATACGACGTCGGCGTCGTCGTCAGCAATGACGGCGACCTCGCGGAGGCCATCCGCCTTGCCAAGCTAGCCGGCAAGCGCGTTGGCATCGCGAACCCCAGCCAGGGACATGCTTCAAACGCGCTCCGCGCCCAAGCTGATTTCGTCCGTCAGATCCGGCCTGGCGCGCTTCGGTCCTCCCAGCTCCCGGATCGGATCCCGGGCACCTCGATCACCAAACCGTCCGCCTGGTAGCTCCTCAACGACGATAACCGTGGAACAGATCTAGAACAGGCCTGGGCCAACGACCGTGACTCCGTAGGCCCGCCGCCGAGCAGCAACTCGCCAGCGGCGTTGAACACCATGGTGTGGACGACGATGACGGAGGAGGGACGCAACGGCACAGCTTGTCCGAACGGTGATGACATCATCTAACCAGAAGTGGTGTCATGCGGCCATGGAACACGACCGAGACTTCACGGGCGTTATCGGCCGCACCGTCGGGGACTCGACCGCGTCATGGGCCGCGCGTCCGACGAAGATCGCCAAGTCGCCCAACATCGTCATGATCGTATTGGACGACGTGGGCTATGCGCAGCTGGGCTGCTACGGCTCGGACATCGAGACGCCCGCCCTGGACAGCCTGGCTGCCGATGGTCTGCGCTACGCCAACTTCCACGTCACGCCGCTGTGTTCTCCCACCCGCGCCTGCCTGCTGACGGGCCGGAACCACCATGCCGTCGGCGTCGGTCGGGTGGCGGAGATGACGAATGGATTTCCCAACACGCGGGGCTTCGTCGCGAGGGATGCCGCCAACCTGGCGGAGATCCTGCGCCCGCAGGGCTACCAGACCCTTGCCGCGGGCAAGTGGCACCTCGCGGCCATCGACGATGCGAGTCCGGCGGGACCCTACGACCACTGGCCTCTGCAGCGCGGGTTCGATCGCTTCTACGGCTTCCTGTCAGGCGAGACGAACCAGTGGAACCCGGAACTCGTCCTTGGCAACGAACGCATCGAACAGCCACCCACCGAGGACTACCACCTGTCGGCGGGTATCGTCGATCAGTCCTGCAAGTGGCTTCGGCAACTGGCATCGGCGGCGCCCGACAAGCCGTTCTTCCTGTACGTCGCGTTCGCCGCTGGCCATTCCCCGCACCATGTGCAACGCGCGTTCGCGGACAAGTACCGAGGCCGATTCGATGAAGGCTGGGACGCGGCACGGGACAGGATCCTCGCCCGGCAGAAGGCATCGGGTCTGCTTCCCGCCGATCAGCGCCTGGCACCCCGGAATCCCGGCGTGCAGGTCTGGGACGAAATGAGCGCCCAGGAGAAGTTGGTCGCGGCGAGGTTCGAGGAGGTATTCGCCGGGTTCCTGGATCACGCCGATGTGCAGATCGGCCGGCTGCTAAAGCAGCTCGACGATCTCGGCCGACGCGACGACACCATCGTCGTTGCCATTTCCGATAACGGCGCCGCGCCCTTGGGCGGTCGCCACGGCAGCTACGACCATCATCGGTCGCGCAGCGGCGATCGGCCGAGCGTCGAGGAGAACATGGCCCGTCTCGCCGACCTGGGCGGTCCGTTGTCCTACGGCATCTACCCCGCCGGGTGGGCGATGGCGGGGAACACTCCTTTCAAGCGGTACAAGAGCCAGACCTACGCCGGCGGTATCCGGGCGCCCTTGCTGATCCGTTGGCCAGCGGGGATCCAAGCCCGGGGCGAGACGCGTCGGCAGTTCTACCACGTCGTGGACGTGACCCCGACGGTGTTGGATCTCTTGGGTGCCGATCTGCCGAGCCATGTCAACGGCGTCGAGCAGATGCCGCTGCATGGAACGTCCATGGCCCATACGCTGAACGACAACGAGGCGGACACCCGCAAGCGAATCCAGTACTTCGAGACCGTGGGTCAGCGGGCGATCTGGCAGCAAGGCTGGAAGGCCGTGACCTTCCACACGAGGGGAACCGACTTCGACTCGGACGTGTGGGAACTCTATGACCTCGATCACGATCTGGCCGAGATCGACAACCTGGCGGATCAGCACCCCGAAAAACTGAAGGAGATGGTCGCGCTATGGTGGCGGGAGGCGGCGCGATACGGGGTGCTGCCCCTGGACGACCTTGGCGGCAGAAATGGCGTGGGCTGGTGGCCGGAACCGCCGAATCGCTGGGTGCTGTACCAGGGTGCCGTGCTACCTCACCACATCAAGACAGGGCCACGGCTACTCGGCACGTCGCACCGGATTACGGCGCGGATCGAACGTGCGTCGCCCGCCGAGGAGGGCGTCATCGTTGCCGACGGTGGTCGGTTCGGGGGTTGGAGCCTGTTCGTCCAAGGCAATCGGGCGCACTACACGGTGAACCACTACGGGGAACGTGGCCGGGTCTCCTCGTCGTCGTCCGTCCCGGTGGGCTCTGTAACTTTGCGCGTCGACGTGGCGAAGGTCGCCGACGATGAAGGTCGGGTCGGCTTCTACTTGGATGATCGACCCTCGGGGGACGGTTCATTGACGCCGTTCCGGTCCTACAACTTCGCCAACGAGCCACTGGAAGTGGGGCGGGACGGCCAGACACCGGTCGACGACCGCTACGAGTCACCGTTCCCCTTCGGGGGTCGCATCGTCGATGTGGTGGTCGAGGCGGCAGGCGATAGCGGGTTTGACCAGGAAGCCTTGCTCCAAGAGTTGATGGGGAGCCAGTAGCGCCTTCGGCCATTGACGACCAACGACCCCAGACGTCGGCGACGCTTGAACTCGTCGCGCCTGCACTATCGCATGGGGAACGCCTGGTAGGGGTGTACTCCGAGCGCCGCCACATCGAGGTCGATGCCGAGCCCCGGCCCCTGTGGCAGATCGATGTAGCCGTCGACGACGCGCCAGGGATCACGGGCGATCTCTCGGCCGAACGCCTCGAGGTTCACGAAATACTCGGTGATCAGGAAGTTCGGCATCGTCGCCGCAGCGTGCAGCGTAGCGGCCAATCCCACGGTGGTGCTGTTGTAGTTGTGCGGTGACACGGCTACGAAGTAGGCCTCCGCCATCGCCGCAATCTCCTTAAGCTCCAGTATGCCGCCAACGTTGCACACGTCGGGATTGATGATGTCGGCGGCGCCTAGCTCGAACACTTCGCGGAAGTCGAACTTGGTGTAGAGCGCTTCTCCGGTGACGACGGGAATGTTGATGTCCCGTTTTGCCCGCGCCAGCGCGGATACGTTCTCGGCCAGTACCGGTTCCTCGAACCAGTAGGGCGCCGCGCACTCGATGGCGCGGGCGATCCGTACGGCATGCATCGGGGCGAGCCGCCGGTGCATTTCGACGAGGATGTCCACGTCGGCGCCGACCGCGTCGCGTACCGCGAGCACGTTATCGATCGCGCGGCGTTCGATGGCCTTGTCGATGAACGTTCGCCAAGGACCGGGAACGGGATCGAACTTCAGCGCGCTGAACCCGCGCTCGACGATCGCAGCGGCCTTCGCGCCTAACTCGTCAGGCGACTCTGCGCCGCCGGACCAGCCGTTCGCGTAGACCCGGATCCGGTCGCGGCAAGCGCCGCCCAACAATGCGTGCACTGGCATCCCGGCGAGCTTGCCCTTGATGTCCCATAGCGCTTGTTCGAGACCGCTGACGGCACAGTAGAGATCCATCGATCCCCGCCGTGCGGCGAAGTCGTCGAAGGTCGTCTGAGTAAACTGCTTGATGCGACCGGGGTCGCGGCCGATCAGGTAGCGCTTGATCTGATCGACGTGGGCGGTGATTTGGGTATCGCGATCCGACTGCGTGTAGCACTCGCCCCAGCCGTAGACGCCGTCATCGGTGTCGATGCGAACGAAGCAGAGGTTCTTGCCGCGTTCGGGGTGGACCAGAAAGTGCTGGACATCGGCGATCCGCATGGCGTCACCCGTTCTCGTTGAGGTCCGGCAGTCTACCAAGCATCGATATCGGTGCTATGATTCGGCACCGATATCAGCACTGATAGATGCCATGCGTTACGTCACGATGACCGAACTCAAGCAGCGGGCCAGTCGAATCCTCGATGAGAAGGAACCGACCGCCATCCTGCGCAACAGCAAGGTGGAGGGATACTACGTGCCGATAGAGTCATTGGCCTTCGCCACCGCCGACGACGCCAGGGTGGCCGAGCTGACCCAATCGATTCTCGATCAGCGGTCGGAAGTTCTCGCCTACCTATCGAAACGGTGAGCGTCGCCCTGCCCACCGAGCAGCAGATCGCCGACCTGCACGAGCACCTGCTGGCAAGGCACGGTGGATTGCCTGGATCCAGGGCGGGTACCTCCCTTGGATCCGTACTCGGTCGAATCCACATGAACCTCGCCTACCAATTCGAGGACCCCACTGTTCAGCAGGTTGCGGCATTCGCCGTGTATGCGTTCGCGGTCGGTCATCCGTTCAACGACGCCAACAAACGCACGGCGCTCGCCCTTGGCGATCTGATCCTGTTGATGAATGACGAAGACGTCATCGCAGGCGAGCACGGGATCGAACTCGCCGATCGGGTCATCGAGCTGGCAGCCGGCAACATCGGTCAAGACCGATTCATCGAAACGTACGTTGCGATGCTGGAGAAAAGCCAATAGGGGCGACCCTTGCGGTCGCCCGGAGTCGTGACGCGGCGTGGTTGGACCGGGACGGGACAAGCCGTCCCCTACGATCCGTCTTTCCCTGCGCGGATTTTGCCGTACCCGGCGGGTGTCAATAATTCTTGACACGAGGCGGATGTCTATTATTCTTTACATCATGTCAACTACATCAGACTTGGGAGATCCCCATGGACATGTCCTTCGAGGAGAA
The DNA here is from genome assembly GCA_009839505.1 of Gammaproteobacteria bacterium. GTDB lineage: Bacteria > Pseudomonadota > Gammaproteobacteria > Pseudomonadales > Azotimanducaceae > VXYL01. The sequence goes on along the minus strand of VXPO01000010.1, from coordinate 213 downwards.
GAGCGTCTGGATTCAACTCATCGGTCTCGTTGTCGGCCTGGGCGGCTACGCGGTTGTTGCCGGCCTCATGCTGTCGAACGGTGTCGATGCCCTGCCGGCCTTTGTGCCGGTCTTCGCCGTGGCGATCGTCCTCGTTGTGGCCATCAATGTCGCAGGACACGTCGTGGCGGCGATCAGCGGCCGGTCGGATGAGGCCGACGAGCGCGATCAGCT
>VXPO01000136.1 GCA_009839505.1 Gammaproteobacteria bacterium | reverse complement strand
TGGTTCTGCATGGAGATGAACTTCGTCCAGCCGTTCGCCTCGGCCGTCATCTGCAACTCGGCGAATTGCCAGGCGAACATCGACGAGGCGCCGAGGTAGAGAACCTTGCCCGCCTTGACCACGTCGTGGAGGGCCTCCAGGGACTCCTCGATGGGGGCTTGGACCTGTCCCGGGATGCCGTGGGGGTGGCGGTGGATCACCAACTGGTCGATGTAGTCGTGGCCCAGCCGCGCGAGGCTTGCATCCACACCTTCCAGGATGTGCTTGCGCGACAGGCCGCCCTGGTTGGCACCGCGCCCCATGGGCATGGACACCTTCGTTGCCAGAACGTACTCGTCTCTGCCCACCAATTCCTTGAGCAGGGCGCCCACAACCCGTTCGCACGCGCCGATTCCGTAGGTGTCGGCGCAGTCGAAGTAGAAGAGGCCATGATCCAGCGCGGCCTTGAAGATCGGCCGGGCGTCGTCGATGCCGAGCGTCCAGTCGCCCTGGTGGCCGCGGCCGGGCTCGCCGAAGTTCATCGTGCCTAGGCACAGTTCGGAGACGCGAAGACCGCTTTTGCTTCCGAGCTGGACGGGATTCAACATGACTGGGTTCCGTTGGCCGAAAGGCGCGACTATCGGGGAACCCGGCCGTCACGTCAAAGCGTTGGCCCCTGCTGCGGCCGTGCCCTGTCAGAAGAGCGCTTCGCAGCCGGTTCCCGCCAGCGCGTGGTCGACGCACGCGCGGTCGTCCCCATCGAGCCGCGCATACTCCTGTCGGACCCACTGCAGGCACTTGGCCTGGTAGGGGAACGGTCGCTGCGTCCACGGCTGACCGTCGACCTGCGCCTCGACTCGCTCGGCCCCCGTGTCGATGGCTTGGGCATTGGCGAGCATCACCGGCACGTAGGTCCCGCCAACTTCGGCGAGCAACTCATGCAACGTGTCCGGCAGCGAGTCGCGCGTGATCCAGTCTCCCTCCTGGGGTTCCAGGCCCGAGAGGTCATCGACGGTCTGCACCCAGGCGAGCACCCTCGGTGCGGTATCGGCGGTGAGTTTCGCGGGCGTCGGGTCGAACATCGCCAATTGCGTCAGCTGCCCGTAGAGACCGAAATCGGCAGCCGCCGGCCTCGCCCCGAACAGGAACGGCCCGTTGCCGATGTGGTCGTCGAACCGCGCAAGGAAGCGGCGATAGCTGGCTTCGATCACCGGTGCGGTGACATCGTTGCTGCCGACCACGTAGAGCCGCCCGATCTGTCGCTCCCTGACCGCCTGCGAACGAAGCTCCATCGCCGCCGCACTTGCCCTCAGGTCGCGCCACCGGGGCAGGACTTCGCCGGCTCGTTCGATGTCGGCCTCGTACCACCAGCGGTAGTGGAACATGGCCTTGGTGAGCCACTCGTCGGCGTAGTCCTCCAGCAGGTAGTTGAGGAACGCGAGCGCCGGGTCGTGTGGAATGACCGACCGCCCCATCACGTCCTCCTCCAGGCGCCGGATGATCGGCGTCGAGTCCACGACCGCTTCGACACCGTCCTCGGAGTCGAAATAGAACGTCGGCAGGAGATCGACCTTGGGAGCGGGCAGCCCCGCATTCTGGGCCCAAAGGCCGACCAGGAAGCGATACGGAATGCGCCGGTAGCGCAACACGGCAAGCATCTTGCGCGTATAGGGCGAGCCGGGCGCGCCGCGCAGGGCAATCGATTGATGGAGGGACATGAGGTGTTAACGGGTTCGGCAATGGTCAGTCTTCCAGCATCAGCGAAGTGTGTGTGGATGACAAGACGCTGGTTGATCAGTCAATCAGTCTCAGTCGATCGGGAACAGTTCGGCGTTACAATTTCAGTAGACTGTCGGGCTTTCGGGCCGCGTCGGGCGGTGGGAACCAAGGGGAGAACATGGGCATCCGGTTACTTTGGCCGCGCAGCGGTGGCAATCACTCGGTCGAGGAGGAGGCCGTAGGCGAGGGCATCGTCACCGAGTTCGCACGCGGTTTCCGCGAGGTCACCGAGGAACAGTGGCGCAACTGCGACGGCATCGTGGGGGTGGCACCTCCGACCGAAGTCCTGCCGCTGCTCGACAAGTGCCGGATCGTGGTGAAGACCGCGGTAGGTTTCGATGACGTTGACGTCGAGGCCTTCGGCAAGGCCGGCATCCCGGTGTGCAACTGCCCCGACTATGGCACGCGGGAGGTCGCCGATCACGCCATCGCGCTGATGATGACGTTGACCAAGAGCATCGCCTTCCACGACGAGTGCCTGCGCGAGGATCCCGTCAAGAACTGGCGTCCTGCGCTCAACCCTTACGGGCGGCGCATGGCGGCGTGCACCTTCGGCGTCGTCGGGTTGGGCCGGATTGGCACCACCGCCATTCGCCGGGCGAAGGCGTTCGACATGGACTGCGTGTTCTACGACCCCTATCAGCCCGGCGGAATCGAGCTGGCCCTCGGCATCCGCCGCGTCGACACCCTGGCGGAACTCATGGCCCAGAGCGACATCGTCAGCGTCCACACGCCGCTCAACGACGAGACGCGAAACCTGATCGATGCCGAGGCGTTCGCTGCCGCGAAGAAGGGCGTGATCGTCATCAACACCGCACGTGGCCCGATCATCGACTTGGACGCGCTGCACGACGCCATGAAGGACGGCACGGTGCTGGCCGCGGGTCTCGACGTCCTGCCCGATGAGCCCGCGAACTTGAACGCGCCGCTCATCGCCGCTTGGCACCGCAACGAGGACTGGATCCGGCACCGACTCGTCATCACGCCGCATTCGGCGTTCTTCACGCCGGAGAGCGTACGTGACATCCGCGCCTTCTCGGCGCGCACGGCGGCCCGCTACCTGCGCGATGGGATCCTAATGAACTGCGTCAACGACGAGTACCTGACCACCCGACGCTGAAGGACGGTGTCGCACGGCGCGGGAAAGGCATCGGCTGGCTACGGACGGCGAAGCCCCATCGTCCCCGTGGCCATCACGACGGAACATCGCCCATTTCAAATCAGGTCGGGGTGTCGGGTTGCCCACCCTTCGCCCACCGCGACTCGGTTGACTGGGAGAACGTCGCCGTGGACGAAGCGTGGACAACCCGACCGAACACCGCTCGCTTGGCAAGTCGGCACTTGTGGGCGTCGCTAGGGCACCAACCGTACATGGGGTCCCGTTTTCCAGTCACGCCCGGGGGTCTGGCAGCGGGGCGAGGCGTAGTGCGCGGAGATGGCGCGGCGGAAGTCGTTGCTGCGGTTGCGGCCGGAGCCGTGGATCAACAACGGGTGGAAAAAGGCCGTGTCCCCTGGTTCCATCTCGATGTGGACGCGTGCTTCGGTGTCGGCGCGCTCGATGCCGTAGAAGGCGGCGTTGACATGCTCCCAGTCGGGATCGCCGTGCGCATGTAGGGGTCCGTGGTGAGAGCCTGGAAGGACGGCGAGGCAGCCGGACTCGCGGGTACAGGGCGACAGTGCGGTCCAGGCGGCGACGATGCCCTCGGGCGGGCGGAGGCGGAAATAGCGCAAGTCCTGATGCAGCGGATGTCGTCCGTCGACCCCCGGGGGCTTGTTGAAGACGTTGGTCGAGATGGCGTGCAGGGCGCCGTCCGGCGGTTCATCCACGAGTGCGCGGGCGAGGGCCAGGAGTCGCGGATCGCGGACGTAGTCGAACAGCACCGGGTCCGACTCGAAGTTGAGGATCTTGTTGACGGCGTGCAGCGGCGTCGCCGGCTCGACGACGCCCTTGACCACCATGACATCGCGCATCAGCACCATGTCGGGCGGGTGCTCTCCGGTCTCGACCAGCTCGATGAAGCGCCGTTCGTAGCGCGCCCGGGCTTCGGCGTCGACCAGTCCGCGGAGCAGCACGTAGCCGTCCCTGCGGTAGTCCTTGAGTTGCGCCTCGGTCAACACTTGCGGGCGAGTTCGAGGAATCGATCCGCGAGCCGGGGCCCGGCGCCTTCGTCCTCATGCTTGAAGAACGCGAAGCCCCGGGTCGCCGGAGTCGACCCGGCGCGTTCGAGCCAGGCGGCGAGTGCGGCATCGTCATAGTCCGCCTTGCGTAGCCGAAGGTAGAGCCAGTCCGTAGTGGCGAGGAACTCCGGCATCGGCAGCTCACCATCCTCGGAGACGCAGATGGCGGCGCCGTGCCGGGTCAACGTCTTCGCGGTCGCGTCGTCGAACCAGGACTCGTGACGGAACTCCAGCGCCGCAGGAAGCGCCTTGGGCCAGGTCGACAGGAAGGCGTCGAGCCTGTCGTCGTCGCGCCGAAGATACGGCGGCAGTTGAAAAAGCACGCAGCCGAGCTTGTCCTCCAGCGCCTCGAGCCCGGTGGCGAGGAAACTCACGGCCTCGTCGCAGTCCTTCAGGCGGGCGTGATGCGTGATCCGCCGCGAAGCTTTGATGGAGAACCTAAAGTTGACCGGCACGGCGTCGCGCCAGGTCTCGAGGACGTGCGTTCGCGGCATGCGGTAGAACGTGTTGTTGATCTCCACGGCAGGAAGTCGCGAGGCGTAGTGGGCGAGCATGGCGTCGGCGGCGAGGTCTTCAGGGTAGAAGCTGCCCTTCCACTCCTTGTAGCTGTAGCCGCTGGTACCGGCGAGCCAGTCCATGTCAGCGACGCGCCTTGTGGATCTTCGCCATCGCCTCGAACGGGTTGCCGGGATCCTCGGTGGAGCCGAACTCGCGGTAGAGCGTGGCGACGTTGACGGCGATGCGCTCGGCATCGCCCCAGGAGTCGTAGTCGGCGAGCGAGATGTCCATGGCGGCATCGAACGCGGACATGCCGACGTCGAAACGCTGTCTCGCCTGGTCGCGGATGTAGACGAGGTAGTCGCGCACGGCCTGCACGCCGCGTTTGTCGGTGATCGGTCCATGCCCGGGAACCACGACGTCCACCGGCAGTCCCAGCATGTGGTCGCAGGCCGAGATCCAGTTGCCCACGGGGCCGACCCAGAGAATGGGGTGACCCTCGATGAACAGGATGTCGCCGGTGAAGATCAGCCGATCGCCCGGCACATAGGCCAGGATGTCGCCCTCGGTGTGACAGGGCCCAACTTCCTTCAGGACGACGCTCTTGTCGCCCACGGCGGTCTCGAACACGCCCTCGAAGGTCGTGGTCGGCAGCGTCGGCGTGATGCCTTCGAAGTCGAAGGCGCTGAAACAGCTCAGCAGGAACTCGCCGGTCTCGCCCATGTTGGGTGCGGCACGCATGATGTTTGCCAGCCGATCGGGCGGCTCGGCGGCGAGTTCGTCGGCGGTGGCGCGGGATGCGATGATGTCCGCCTCGGCGACGAGTTCGTTGCCGTTGCAGTGGTCCTGGTTGGCGTGGGTGTTCACCAGCTTGTCGATCATGCCCGTGGCGGCGGGTTCCGCGTCCCGCATCCGGGCCAGCATCGCGCGGGTGAGCTTCAGGTCGAACAGGGTGTCGACGAGCAGACTCGCCTCGCCGTCGACCACGAGTCCCGCGTTGCTCCAGCCCCAGCCGCCGTCCGGCTGCACCCACGCATAGCAGTGGTCTCCCACATCGTGCAGCCCGTGTGTGAACGGCCGTGTTCCCAAGCTCATGTCGACCTCCCATGGAACAAACACGACCGGGAGCGTAAGCGACCGGGTGCGGTTGGTCCATGGGAGACGCGGGCCCCGGGCGGGGGGCCCGCCGAAATTGTGGGGCGGGGTTAACCGCGCGCCGAGGCCGCGGGCCCCCC
>VXPO01000153.1 GCA_009839505.1 Gammaproteobacteria bacterium | reverse complement strand
GGCTGGACGCTTGTGGACGCGCAGATACGTCATTTCAAGTGTGTTCGACCACTAGATGCGATACCTGTCGACCCGGGGCGGTACTGCTCCCCTGTCGTTTACTCAAGCCGTGCTCACGGGCCTGGCCCCCGACGGCGGCCTGCTCGTGCCGGAACGGTTCCCGCAGGTGGCCGAACAGCTAGACGCCTGGCGCGGACTTCCCTATGTCGAGCTGGCGCAACGGATCTTTCGACTCTACGCGGACGACATTCCCGGTAACGATCTCGACGCCATCGTGGCCGACGCCTTCACCGCCTTCGACCATCCCGACATCGCGCCGCTCGTCGATTTGGGTGAGATCAGCATCCTCGAGCTTTTCCACGGCCCCACGCTGTCGTTCAAGGACATTGCCCTGCAGATTCTCGGTCGCTTGTTCGAGTACATCCTCGGCGATTCCGGCCGCCGCCTGAACATCCTCGGCGCCACCAGCGGCGATACCGGCAGCGCGGCGATCCACGGCGTCCGCGGACGAGAGAGCCTGAGCATCTTCATGCTCTACCCGAAGGGCCGAACAAGTCATCTGCAGGAACTGCAGATGACAACCGTGACGGATGCCAACGTCCACTGTCTCGCCATCGACGGCAGCTTCGACGAGTGCCAGAACATCGTGAAGTCGACCTTCGCCGATCTCGAGTTCAAGCGACGCTACGACCTTGGCGCGGTCAACTCGATCAACTGGGCTCGCGTGCTCGCACAGATGTCCTACTACACACACGTCGGTCTCAAGTCCGCCGAGCCCACCGCTTTCGCGGTCCCGACGGGAAACTTCGGCAACATCTTCGCCGCCATCGCGGTCCGTGAGATGGGCGTACCGGTGGGACGCTTCACGCTCGCGACCAATGACAACGACATCCTGGCACGGTTCTTCCGCACCGGCGTATACCGCCGGGGTACGGTGCATCACACCATCAGCCCATCCATGGACATCCAGGTCGCGAGCAATCTCGAACGCTACCTGTGGCTGCGCTGCGGCCGCGACCCGGAACGCGTCAAGCGGTTCATGTCGCAGTTCGCGGACACCGGCGAGGCTTCGCTCGGCGACGGCGCGCCAGTGGACCCCGGCATCGACCCGGTCGCAGTCGACATGAACGCGACCCGCGCGACCATGCGCGACGTGCATTCGCGGCTCGGCTACGTGCTCGACCCGCATAGCGCGGTCGGGGTTGCGGCGGCTCGTAAGGTGGCCAACGGCACGGTTCCCGTGTGCATCGGCGCCGCCCATCCTGCCAAGTTTCCTGATGCCGTGACCGAGGCGTTGGGTAGCGAAACCGGCAACGCAGTCCGCCACCCGGTCTTGGACAGTCTCGATCCGGCCACGGCCAGGTGCACCGAACTGCCCGCGGATCGGCAGGCGGTGATGGACTACATAAGGGACAACTCGACGCCGTGACGTGAAGCCACGTGGGCGACCACATCGCGCCCGAGGGGCGCGCGGTCGCCCCGAGAATTCGCTGCGCGAATTCTCCCGGCAGCGAGCGCCGCTGACCGCCAGGCAACAAACGGGATTTGTTCCATGGGAGGTCGGTGTGGCTGGGCCGGAGGCGAACCCGGCACACAGCGAAGCGAAGTGCCGGGCCGGCTATGGGGTGCTACGGGTTGAGTGCTTCGATCACGGCGGGGATTTCCGCGAGGCTCGTCACCGTTGCGGTGGCGTTCGGCCTCTCGTCGGAAGCCACGAGGTTCACCCAGACCGTCGCCATGCCTGCGGCCTGTGCGCCTTGCATGTCGTCGACCGGATGGTCGCCGACGTGTACCGCTTCGTGGGGCGCCACTCCGGCCTTGGCGAGCGCTTGCTCGAACATGGCGGTGTGAGGCTTGTTGGCGCCCACATCGGCCGCGCAGAAGCCGAACGCGAAGAACCGATCCAACCCCAGCCGCCGGAAGTCGGCATTGCCATTGGTCAGGGAAGCCAAGGTGTAGGTCGCAGCCAACTCAGCCAGCACGTCCAGGGCGCCGTCGAAGAACTCTATACGGTGCCGCCAGTCGAGAAACTCCGCGAAGGCCGCCGCCGCCAGCCGCACCGAGGTCTCGGAGTCGTAACCGCAATGCTCGATGGTCTTGGCGAGGATCCTTTCCCGCAACGCCGAGATGTCATGGACGATGCTCGGGTTGGCCTCGATCACGCCGTCGCGGATCGCACCGTGTTCAGCCGAGGCGAGCTTCGCGTACTCGGGAACCCGGGGTTCGAGCCATCGGCGCATGCGGGCCTCCGCCCGTCCAATCACGTGGTCGACGCTCCACAAGGTATTGTCGAGGTCGAACGTGACCAGCCGGATCACGGCGCCGTTTCCTCCTCCGGGGGAGACCCTGCCTCAGCCACGCGTCGCGCACGGGGATGGGCGGCGTCGTAGACCTTGGCCAGGTGCTGGAAGTCGACGTGGGTATAGACCTGCGTAGTGGAGATGTCGGCGTGCCCCAGCATCTCCTGGACCGCGCGCAGGTCGCCGCTGGACTCGAGCACGTGGCTGGCGAAGCTGTGCCGCAACAGGTGGGGATGCAGACCGTCGTTGCCCATCGTGCGCGCCGCAACCCTCTTCAGGCGCAACTGCACGTTCCTCGGTGACATGCGCTTCTGGCCGCGACCCACGAACAGCGGATCGCCGCCGCGGGCTTCCGGGCGTTTGGCGAGCCAGGCTCGGGCCGCCTCGGCCGCCGCGCCGCCCACCGGCACTACCCGGGTTTTCTGTCCCTTGCCGGTCACCCGTACGAAGCCGTTGGCAAGATCCAGGTCGCGGATGTCGATGGCGACGAGTTCCGCAAGGCGGAGCCCACTGCCGTAAAGCAACTCCAGCATGGCGCGATCGCGCAAGTCGATGGCGGACTCCGCGCGTTCGCTGAACAGCTGCGCGGTCTGATCGGGATCCATGGTTTTGGGTAGGCGTTCTCGCTGTTTCGGAGCTCGAACGCCGCTCGCCGGATTCGCCCCCAACTCCCGGCGGCGAACCAGGTAGTCGAAGAGGCTGCGTACGCTCGACAGGTGGCGCGCGACCGAACGCGGCGACAGACCGCGCGCATGCAGGCGACCCGCGAACTCTCGGACATCCCTCGGCTGCACATCCCCCGACCGGACATCGCGCGGCTGAGCCTCGTGCGCGCCCGACTCGCCGCCCGTAGCCGCGCCCAGTTCACGGGTGAATCGCGCCAAGTCCCGCCGGTAGGCCGCTACCGTGTGGGGCGAGGCACGCCGCTCCACCGCCATGTGGGCGAGGAATCGATCGACGTCGGCCGGGAGTCCCGAACGCGTACCTTGGCGCGCGTCGTCGCGACGACCCTGTTGCCGGGCTTCCCTGCCGCTGGCGTTGCTCATCCTACGCCGACGCGCTCCAGGGTCCGCGACATCACGTCGCCGATGTGTATGAGGAAGACCTTTCCCATGTCCGGTGCGAACCGTTGCGGATCCCAGGAGCCGATCACGAGAACCGCATTCAACGCGTCTGTGCGCATCGGCACGAGCGCGATCGAACCCGGCGCAGACAGCAACGCGTCGGGAAACACTGCCGTGTATTCCTCCACCCGGTGAACGGCACACACCGGTTCCGAGCGCTCAAACAGGTCCGGGAGCGGCGAGTTCTCGTCCGCGGCGATGCCAACGACGTGCGCCAGATCCTTTGGCGGCATCCAGCCGTGTACGAAGCAGGTGGCGTGGTCCGCATCAAAACCGCTGATCAGGTGCTGATCGAGCGCGGCGTCGAGATCGGCCACGCTCCGGGCGTCCATCAACGCCAGCGTGAGGGTCTTCATGCGCCGGTAGACCTGCTCGTTGGCCGTGGCGTTGGTCAGCAGGGTATTGAGCTGCTGCCGCAGATCCCGGTTGCGTTCACGCAGCACGGAAACCTGGCGTTCGAGCAGGGACACCGAGTCCCCGGCTTCGGCCCGCAGGTCGAGATCGGAGAGGAGGTCCGGGTGGCGATTGAAAAAGTCAGGGCGGCTGCTCAGGAACTCCGCCACGGCGTCTTCATCCAAGAGCGGCTCATCGAGCAGTTCATCCGTTCGATTCATAGTTCGATACGCCCGGTATAGACCAGTTCCGTTGGTCCCGAGAGTGTAGCGGGCGCCCCGGGACCTTGCCATTCCACGCGCAGCTTGCCGCCGGGCAACGAAATCTTCGCGCGTTCGTCGAAGCGGTCGTGGAGTCGGGCGGCAACCATTGCCGCACACGCACCGCTACCACAGGCCGGGGTCTCTCCAACGCCCCGTTCGTAAACCCGTAGCCGTCCGAATTGTCGGTCGACAACCTGCAGGAAACCGACGTTGACACGCTCCGGGAATCGCTCGTGCTGCTGCAGCGCGCCGCCGATGCCCTCGACATCGGCCTGCCCGACATTGTCGACGAACACGACGGCGTGTGGATTGCCGATAGACACCGGCGTGATTACCACCGACTCACCGTCGAGGTCCACCGATAGCGACTCGCCGTCGGCGTCGAGGCGCTTCGGCACGCCCATGTTGACGGTGACGTGCGTGTTGTCCAGCAACGTGGTTTCGACCCGACCGCCCGCCGTGTCAATGGCCAGTTCGCGTTTCACCGTGAGCTTCTCATCGACCAGGAACCGGGCAAAACATCGCAAACCGTTGCCGCACTGTTCCGCCTGCGAACCGTCGGCGTTGAAGATGCTCAACTGGAAGTCCGCCGTTGGATCACTCGGAGGCAACGCCAACAGCAACTGATCGAATCCCACGCCGGTACGTCGATCGCCCCAGCTCCGAATCTGAGCGGCGCTCGGCCTTCCGCGTTGGGTCACCAGGTCCACGATCATGAAGTCGTTGCCGAGACCGTGCATTTTCGCGAAACGCAGCTTCATCCACTCCCACGCGGCATTCGTCGGACGGGTCGATTATAGGCGCGCACGGCCTGACCGACTCGCTCAAGACACTGGCGACGACAAGCACACCCTGGTGGCTTCCTGCCCGGCGCGAACTTCGGGACACTTGGAACCGCAACTGAAACATGGCCGAGCGGTTCTTCGTAGACACCGACATTCTCCTCGACTAGCTCAAGGGGCATCCAGCGTACTCATTGGGGACATCCACCCTTGGATCTCCTTTCGCTCGAAGGGTGGATGTCCCCTCTTTCGCGCCTCTTTCGCGAAGGGTGGATGTCCCCTTCTCGAGGTGCCGGTGGCTTTCCCTACGACTCCAGCCGTAGCAGGTCGGCGACCGTCTCCCGCTTGCGCACGACCGTGAAGCCGCCCTCGTCGACGATCACTTCCGGGGGTCGCGGGCGGGTGTTGTAGTTGGAACTCTGGGAAGAACCGTACGCGCCCGCTTCGCGGATGGCGAGCAGATCACCCTCGGCCAGGGAGAGCTCCCGGTCGAGGGCGAGGAAGTCGCCGGTTTCACACACCGGGCCCACCACGTCCCAGCGCCGCGTCGGGGTTCTGCGCTCGGCGACCGCTTCCACGGCGTGCCATGCACTGTACAAGGCCGGTCGGATGAGGTCGTTCATGGCGGCGTCCACCACGGCAAAGTTCCGGTAGCCGGGCGCCGGGGCGGGTTTCAAGTACTCGACCCGGGTGAGGAGGACTCCCGCCTCGGCGACCAGAAGGCGTCCCGGTTCGACGAACAGCTTGACGGGACGCCGACCGAGCGTGGCCCGCAACACGTCGCCCAACGCAGCGAGATCGAGTGGCGCCTCGTCCTGGTAGACGATCCCGAAGCCGCCGCCTATGTCGAGGTGTTCGATAGCGATGCCGAACTTGCCGAGGGCATCGACCAGGCCGAGCAGCCCGGACAACGCCTCCTGGAACGGTTCCACCTGGCTGATCTGAGAGCCGATGTGGCAGGCGATGCCGACCACCTGCAAATCCGGGCACGCCGCGGCCCGGCGGTACAGGGCCAGAGCGACCTGCGGGGGCACGCCGAACTTGTTCTCCTTGAGTCCGGTGGCGATGTAGGGATGGGTGTGGGCATCCACGTCGGGATTGACGCGGATCGACACCCGCGCCCGACGGCCGATCACCCGGGCGCGTGACTCGATCCGGTCGAGTTCCGAGGCGCTTTCGACGTTGAACGCGTCGATGCCGCACTTGATCCCGAAGTCGATGTCCTCGACCGACTTGCCCACGCCGGAGAAGACGGCCCGCGCCGGGTCGCCACCAGCGCGCAGGACTCGCTCCAACTCGCCCCCGGAGACGATGTCGAAGCCCGCTCCCAGCTTGGCCAGCCGCGCCAGCAAGGCGAGGTTGCCGTTGGCTTTGACCGAGTAGCAGATGCGTTGACCGGTGCCGTCCAGCGCAGACTCGAGCTCTGCGTATCGATCCCGCACCGCAGGCCAAGAATAGACGTAGGCGGGGGTACCCACGGCGTCGGCGATACGCGCGAGCGGAACACCGTCGACCTGTAGTTCCCCGCCGCTACGCGCGTAAGGCATGATCGACCAGGCGCACGGTCGGGGCGTGTGCCCGCCCGCGATCAACGCGCAGTGCGCAAGGTTCGACGCGGGCGACGACATCGCCGCCGAAGGGCCCGCGGTCGCCTCCCACAGGGAGTTCCAAGGGTCCTTTCTGGCCGCAGGTCGCGACGGTCGAACAGAGAGTGCCTAGGACAAGCAATAGCGCGCATCGGATCAGGACGCTCATTACAAGTGTCTCCGGGCGGCCTCGATCGCCGCTGCTACTGCTCTCGGTGCCGTTCCGCCGACGTGGTCGCGGGCGGCGACAGCACCGTCGAGGGTGAGCACGCCGTAGACATCCTCGTCTACCCGCGGACACAACGCCTGCAGGTCGTCGAGCGGAATCTGGTCCAAGGCAACCTCACGCTCCACGCACATGGCGACGGCCCGGCCGACGATCTCATGGGCATCCCTGAATGGCACGTCGCGCCGCACCAGGTAGTCCGCAAAGTCCGTGGCCACGGCGAAACCCCTCTCAGCGGCGTCGCGCATCGCGGCGGGATGGGGTTCCAAGGCGGCGATGATTCGCGTCATCGCGTCCAAGCAGTCGACCAGGGTGTCCGCGGTGTCGAACAGCGGCAGCTTGTCCTCCTGGTTATCCCGGTTGTAGGCGAGCGGCTGGCCCTTCATCAGCACGAGCAGCGCGTTCAGATTGCCGATGACGCGCCCGGTCTTGCCGCGCACCAGTTCCGCCACGTCGGGGTTCTTCTTCTGCGGCATGATGCTCGAGCCGGTGCAGTATGCGTCCGGCAGGGTGACGAAACCCCACTGCGGCGACACCCACAGGATGATCTCCTCGCACCAGCGGGACAGGTGTACCGCGGCGAGGCTCGCCACCGCGCAGAACTCCAGGGCGAAGTCGCGGTCGCTCACCGCATCGAGCGAATTCGCCGCCGGCGCGTCGAAACCCAGTTCGGCGGCGGACGCCACCCGATCGATGGGGAAGGTGGTGCCCGCAAGCGCAGCGCTACCCAAGGGGGAGACGTTGGCCCGTTCCAGGCAGTCCCGGAAACGGGCGCGGTCGCGTTTCGCCATTTCGAACCACGCCATCAGGTGGTGGGCGAAGGTCACGGGCTGGGCGGTCTGAAGGTGGGTGAGTCCCGGCATCACCGTCTCGGTGTGGCCGCTGGCGAGGTCGAGGATCCCGCCCATCAGTTCCTTCAACTGCGCGTCGATTGCCCCGATCGCATCGCGCAACCACAGGCGCACGTCCGTCGCCACCTGGTCGTTGCGGGATCGTGCGGTGTGAAGCTTTTTGCCCACCTCGCCCACCAGTTCGGTGAGGCGCGCCTCGATGTTCATATGGACGTCTTCCAGGGCGGGGTCCCAGTCGAAATCGTCCCGTTCGACCTCAGCCCCTATGGCCTCGAGACCCTCGACGATGGTCCGATGCTCGTCGGCATCGAGGACGCCGGCAGCGCGCAAGCCGTTGGCGTGGACGATGGAGCACCGTATGTCGTGGTGGTATAACCGCTTGTCGACGTCCACGGAGGCTGTGAAACGCGCGACGAAGGCATCGGTGGGCTCGGCGAAGCGACCGCCCCACATGCGAGTCTCGGGGTTGTCCGCCGCGGGGTTGCCCGTGTTTCCATCTTTGGCCATGGTCGATCCGTCGTCGGTGGCCTCAAGGGGAACGGTGGCCTCTACGAGGGCCGCTTACCCTGTGCAAGGCCTTAGCCGGCGCGCGATTATATCAATGGCCCACTTGCAGCCACGAACCATGCCCACCACCTTACGCATCGCCACCCGCCGCAGCCCGCTGGCCATGGTCCAGACCCGGTCCGTGGCGGAAACGCTCTGCAAACAAGACCCTTCCCTGGAAGTCGAACTGGTGCCCGTGCAGACCCAGGGCGACATCGACAAGACGGCGCCTGTCACCGGCCCCATCTCCGGAAAGGGCGTGTTCATCGACGCCCTGCGGGACGCCATCACGCAAGGTCGTGCGGAACTTGCCGTGCACAGCATGAAGGATGTACCCGCCACCGCTCCCGATTCCCTCGCGCTGCAGACGTTCGGACGGCGGGCGGACGTGCGCGACGCCCTGGTCGTCCGCGAAGACGCGCAGGGCCGATCCCTCGTCGACCTGCCGCCCGACACCGTGGTGGGCACCTCGAGCATTCGCCGGCGCGCCCTGCTTGCGACGCTGGTCAATGGCATCGCGACGATGCCGCTCCGGGGCAACGTCGACACGCGGCTTCGGCGTCTCGACGAGGGTGTCTGCGATGCCTTGCTGCTGGCCTCGGCTGGCCTCGACCGCCTTGGTCTCGGCGAGCGAATCGCCCAACGGATCGATCCGGAGGTGCTCGTTCCGGCACCGGGCCAGGGTGCCTTGGCGGTGGAGTTCAATGCCCGGGACGACGAACTCAAGGACCGGTTGCGCAGCGGAATCCACGGCGACGTCGAGGACTGTGTTCGCGCCGAGCGTGAGCTGACCCGACGGCTCGGCGCCGACTGCGCGGTACCACTCGGTGCGCACGGCGTCCGCGAAAACGGGAAGCTGCGCATGATCGCCGTCGTCGCGGCCCCCGACGGATCGCGCCTGCTGCGGGTCGAACTGACGGGCGACGATCCTATCGAGCTCGGTGGACAAGCCGCCGACAGCCTCGAAAGGCTGGGTGCTCGTGAACTGCTCGGCAACGACGGTTGAGACGTCCCGGCATGACCGTGTCCATTCCATGCGTGTCTGGGTGACCCGAACCGAGCCCGGTGCCACGCGCCAGGCCGAGGTGCTCGCCGGTCACGGCTTCGAGGTCGTCAAGGCGCCCGTGCTCAGCATTGAACACTTGGCCAAAGCCCAGCCGGAAGGCTCTTTCGACCTTGCCGTATTCGTTTCCGAGCACGCCGTCGAGGGTGCCTGCGCTAACGGCTGGGGGGGCGGCCCGGGCATCGCGATCGGTGTCCCCGCCCACGTCCTGCTGAAACGCAGGGGGCACGCGTCGGCCTGGCCTCCCCAGGACAATGCCTCATGCGTGGCGGACACTCTCAAGGATTCGGTTCCGCGCCACACACTTCTCGTCAAAGGCGAGGGTGGGACCGACACGCTGCAACGGTGGCTCGAATCCCAAGGCGGTACCGTCTCCGAGTGGGACGTCTATCGGCGTGTTCCCTGCGAGCCCGCGCCGGCGATGCGTTCCATCGACGTCATTGTCGCCGCGAGCGGCGACGGATTGCGCGTCGTCGGGAAACTGTGGTTTGCTGACGGTCGCGATCCGAACGTGCCGCTGCTCGTGCCATCCGCGCGTGTCTCGGACATTGCCAGGACCGTGGGATTCGAAAACGTGATCGCCACGGCGGGTGCCGGCTCGAGGGCGGTCGTGGACGCCTTGGTCAGGCTGCGCGGCAAGAAGACACGATGACCGATCTCGAAGAATCCGCAACGAAGCCTGCAAAGGCGGATGACGCGAAGGTGCCTGAGTGCGGTGCCACGAAACCGCCAGACTCGACGCCACCCATGGTCGCGGCATCGGCGGCACCGCAACCGGGGGCCAAGGACTCGCCCACGAACTCCCGTAGATCCGGACGCGCCGTGGCCGCGTTAGCGCTGCTCTTCGCCCTGGCTGCGGCGGGATTTGCCGGTTACCTGTTCTGGCTCGACTGGACCGAGAATCCGGATGCGCGCATGGCGGAGCTTGTTCGAACCGAGGTTTCAGGAGTCCGCAACGAGGCGAACCGCCGCGAGGAAGAGATTCAGCAGGCTCTTACCGCGCTCGCCAACGAACTGCAGGCGGTACGTGGAGAGCTTGCCGAACAGCAGGCCGCGCTCGCCAGCACGCGCACTGCCTTGGCCGAAGCACAGGTGACAAGGCCGGCCGAGGCGCCGCCCTCGTCACGCGAGTGGAAGCTCGCCGAGGTGGAGTACCTACTGTCGGTCGCCAACCATCGCCTGAACCTACAGCGGGATGCCAAGGGCGCGGATACGCTGCTGGAGCGAGCCGATGGTCTGCTGGCCGATCTCGACGACTTCGCCTTCCACGACGTGCGCGCCCTCGTCACCGCCGAACGCCTGGCGCTGCGCACCTTCGAGGACGTCGACATCCAGGGTCTGTACCTCCGGCTCGAGGCGACGAAGGGCTTGCTACAAGACCTGCCGTTGCGGCTTCCTGAGTACGTTGCCGGGGACTCGAAGGAACCGGATGCGGTCGACGGGGACGAGTCCATGGTCGCCAGCCTGCTGTCCCGACTCGAAGGGCTGGTGCGGTTCCGCCGTCACGAGGGCGAAGCGGTCCGGCCGTTGCTGCCGCCGGACCAGGCGGAGTACCTGGAACAGCACATGATCCTGGCGCTGGAACGCGCCCAACTCGCGCTCTTGCGGCACGACCAACGGATCTACACGAACAGCCTGCAGTCCGCCCGCGAGTGGCTGCACCGATTCGTCGACCCGGAACGCGCGGTAGTGGTCGAAGCCAGCCGTGAACTCGACGCGCTGCTGGCCGTGGACCTCGCCGAGGAGTTGCCCGACATCTCGGGCTCGCTCACCGTGCTTCGCGGGCTGCGCGAAGGATCGGCCGCCGAGGTGGAACCCGAGTGATCGTCTTCCTCGTCCTGCTGATCCTCGCGGTCGCCGTCGGCGCCGTGCTCGCGACGTTGATGGTTCGGGATTCCGGCTATGTCCTCATCTCCTACGGCGGCGCGACCCTGGAGACGAGTCTCTGGTTTGCCATCGCCGCCGTTGTCGTCCTAGTCCTTGTCATCTACGCCCTTGTGCTAGTGACGCGCCGGGTGCTGGGCGGCGGCTCGGCTGTCTCCGGCTGGGTCCGGTCGCGCCGAACCACCACCGCCAGAAACCGCACCGTACGCGGACTCATGCTCCTCGCCGAAGAACGCTGGCAGGAAGCGAGCGATGCGTTCCAAGCCTCCGCCGAGCGGGTCGACACACCACTTTTCAACCACTTTGCCGCAGCACGCGCAGCGACCGAAATGGGCCGCTTCGAAGAGCGCGACGCGATCCTCAAGAAGGCGCGCGAGTCCACACCCGATGCTGCGTTCGCCGTAGGCTTGGTTCACGCCGAGCTGCAGCAATCTGCCGGACAATGGCGCGCCAGTATCGACACCCTGGGGCCGTTGCGCCGGAAAGCGCCCCGCCATCCGGTCGTGATCAAGCGACTGTTCGAGGCCCACAAGGCGCTGGACGACTGGGAGGCCGTGGCGGACCTTGCAGGCGAGGTGCCCAAGGACGGCGATGCGGACGACGTGCAGAGGGAGATCTGGCGGTCGCGCCTTTCCCGATCGCGCCACAGCGCCAACGCGGCCGATCATGCACGCAGGGCATGGAAGTCCGTTCCAAAGAAGCTACGCGCCGACGAGCAATTGCTTCTGGACTTTGTCGATGCAACGTCGACGGAGGCGCCCGACGAGGCCGAGGCGGAACTGCGTCACGCCCTGAAGGGACAATGGCGAGACGCTTGGGTGAAGCGCTACGGCACCCTCGACGCCGATCCTGCCAAGCAACTTGCGCACGCCGTGGCCTGGTCGAAGCGGCACCCGGACGATCCTGCGCTGCTGCTCACCCTTGGGCGGCTGGCGAATGCCACCGGCGACTCGGCGAAGGCCAAGGAGTACCTTGAGGCCAGCCTTGTCCGAGAGGAGAACACCGAGACTCTTGAAGAACTCGCCGCTCTCAGCACCGCGAACAGCGATGCGGCGGCGGCCAACCGTCACTATCGACGGGCATTGGAACTCAAACCGTAGCGCCCCAAAGCCGTCCCCGGCGCTTCGCTATCGCTGTGCGCCGGGGTTCGCCTCCGGCCCAGCCACGCCGACCCTCCTGGTCGCCCATGCCGAGCGGACACACAGACAACTTGGTCGTAGGCGTCTACCTGGGCGACACGGTAGCGCAGTCCCAACCCGTGGCCTCTGCGTGTACGCTAGCTCCTTCGCTCCATGCTGGATTGGCTCACGGCCCCCATGGCTGACTGGCTGCTGTTCCTACTCGCGGTTCTTTGCCTGCTCGTCATTCCCTGGGTCCCGCAACTGGTACGGCTCAGGATTCGGTTCTTGAGGTGGATTCACTGGGAATGGGGGGCTAGGTTGCTGGAAAACCACTTCGCGGGCTGGTGTTGGTTCTTTCGAGTAGTTTTCATGGTGATTGCGGTCGTGTTGCTCTTTCTCGGTTGGAGGCAAATGGCTTGACGCCCGGTCATGCCGGGTCGAGACACACTGCCCGCACGGCAAGTTGGCGCTTGTGTGGATCCCCTCTAAGGGGTTCGCAACGAAACGAGGGGCCGTACGGTCAGCGTCCGCCGCGCATGGAGTTGAAGAACTCGTCGTTGGTGCGGGTTTCCTTGAGCTTGTCGACCATGAACTCGATGGCGGCGATGTCCTCCATGTCGTGCAGCAACTTGCGCAGGATCCAAACACGCTGGAGTTCGTCCTCCGAGAGCAGGCGCTCCTCTCGGCGGGTGCCGGAACGGCGGATGTTGATGGCCGGCCAAACGCGTTTCTCCGCGATCTTCCGTTCGAGGTGGATCTCCAGGTTGCCGCGTCCCTTGAATTCCTCGTAGATCACCTCGTCCATCCTCGAACCGGTGTCGATGAGAGCCGTGGCGATGATGGACAGGCTGCCTCCCTCGATGAAGTTCCGGGCGGCACCGTAGAACCGCTTGGGCCGTTCCAGGGCGTTGGCGTCAACGCCGCCGGTGAGCACCTTGCCCGACGAAGGCACGATGGTGTTGTAGGCCCGGGCCAGACGGGTGATGGAGTCCAGGAGGATGACCACATCCTTTTGGTGTTCGACCAGCCGCTTGGCTTTCTCGATCACCATCTCGGCCACTTGGACGTGCCGCGAGGGCGGTTCGTCGAAGGTGCTGGCGACCACCTCACCGCGCACCATGCGACGCATGTCGGTGACTTCCTCGGGTCGCTCGTCGATGAGCAGGACGATGAGCACCACATCGGGGTTGGTTGCCGCGATGGAGTCGGCGATGTTCTGCAGCATCAGGGTTTTGCCGGCCTTGGGCGGCGAGACGATCAACGCCCGCTGGCCCTTGCCGATGGGCGCGATCAGGTCGACGATGCGGGACGACAGGTCCTGGGTGGTGCCGTTGCCCCGTTCCAAGGTCAGCTTCTCGTCGGGGAAGTCGGGGGTGAGGTTCTCGAAAAGGATCTTCTGTTTCTTGGCGTTGGGCTCGCTGAAGTTGATCTCGTCGATCTTCAACAGCGCGAAGTAGCGCTCCCCTCCCCCTTTCGGCGGCCGGATCTTGCCGGCGATGCCGTCCCCGGTTCGCAGGTTGAACCGCCGGATCTGGTTCTGCGAAACGTAGATGTCGTCAGGTCCGGCGAGGTAGGAACTGTCGGCCGAACGGAGGAAACCGTACCCGTCGGGGAGAATCTCCAGCGTCCCCTCGCCGTAGATGTCTTCGCCGTTGGTCGCCTGCTTGCGCAGGATCGCAGCGACGACTTCCTGCTTGCGCGAGCGGGCCAGGTTGTCGAGGCCCATGTCCCGGGCCATGTCGATCAATTCGCCGACGGGTTTTCGTTTCAGGTCAGTCAGGTTCATGGTGGGTCCCGTTGGTGGTTGGGAGTGCAGCGAGGGTCACGGATGAATCCGTGCGTGGAATTGAGGATTTGTTGAACACAGGGTTGAACACATGGAAGGTGTCGCGGGCGGCACCTTCGGCCTTCGCCAATCCTTCGATGAAGCAGTAACTTCCTAACCGGATTCGCCACCTCTCACGGAAGTGGCTTTGGCTTGGCCATCGGCTCCGTTGCGGACTTCCCCCATCCGGCGGCCGATGCACGCGCGTCGTGGCGCGGACTCTACCACCGCGAACTCGGCGGCGTCTATAGGCGGGTTTTCGGTAGGGGCCCGCCGTTGCGGCACCTCAATCCGGGACCGCAGGACCAGCCAATTGGACGACCCGGGATGGCCGGCCGCGGACCTTGCGGCGGGCTGGAGATTCGCGCAGCGAATCTCGGGGCGACCGCGAAGCGGTCGCGTGTCAGATATTGCTGTCGAGAAACGCCGCGAGTTGAGACTTGGACAGCGCACCGACCTTGGTGGCTTCGACTTCGCCGTTGCGGAACAGCATCAGCGTTGGGATGCCACGAATGCCGTACTTCGGCGGCGTCTGCTGGTTGGAATCGATGTCCAGCTTGCAGACCTGCACGCGGTCGGCGTACTCGTCGGCGATCTCCTCGAGAATCGGCGCGATCATCTTGCAGGGTCCACACCACTCGGCCCAGTAGTCGACGAGGACCGGCTTGTCGGCGCCGAGGACCTTCTCGTCCCAGTCGGCGTCGGTGACGTGCTCAATGTTGTCCGACATGAAGTCTTGCTCCCTTGGTCTGTCTTTGCGTCTGTCTTTGCGTCTGTCTCTTGCGGAAATTCGACGAGCGGCGAATCGGGAAAGTCTACCACCCGGGCAGTTATATGGGGACGCGGAACATCGTTTCAATCGTCGAAACGTGCTGTTTCAACGCGTGAGCTTGGGCGCGATCTCCTTGGCGAAGTAGGTCAGGATGCCGTCCGCGCCCGCGCGCTTGATGCACACGAGAGCCTCCGTGATCACCCGCTCGTCGAGCCAGCCGTTGCCCACCGCCGCCATCAGCATGGCGTACTCGCCGCTCACCTGGTAGACGAACGTCGGTGCAGCGAACGACTCCTTGACCAGCGCGACGATGTCGAGATACGGCATGCCGGGTTTGACCATGACCATGTCCGCACCCTCCTCAAGGTCCAGTTCGATCTCGCGCAGCGCCTCCGCCTGGTTGGCGGGGTCCATCTGGTAGGTTCGCTTGTCGCCGACGAGTGCGGTCGCCGAGCCCACGGCGTCCCGGAACGGCCCGTAGTACGCGGACGCGTACTTCGCTGAATACGCCATGATCCGGGTGTTTACGAACCCCTCGTCTTCCAGCGCACCGCGGATCGCGCCCACACGACCGTCCATCATGTCCGACGGTGCGATCACGTCGGCACCCGCCCCGGCGCAGACCAACGACTGCTCGACCAGGGTTTCTACGGTCAGGTCGTTGACCACGTAGTCGTGCTCATCCAGGACACCGTCGTGGCCGTGGCTGGTGTAGGGATCCAGGGCCGCGTCGGTGATGACCCCGAGGTCCGGGCACGCCGCCTTCACCGCGGCGACGCCTTTGGGAACGAGTCCGTGCGGGTTCACGGCCTCGGCGCCATCCGGCGTCTTGAGATCGTCCTCCACGTTCGGAAACAGCGCCACGGCCGGAATTCCCAAGTCCACGCAGCGCTTCGCATCTTCCACCAGCTGATCGACGCTGAGCCGCTCGATCCCCGGCATCGACTCGACCGGTTGGCGCCGACCCTGGCCGTCGACGACGAACATCGGATAGATGAGATCGTCGACGGTCAACGTCGTCTCGCGCACGAGGCGACGGGAGAAGTCATCGCTGCGGTTGCGCCGCATGCGGGTGAACGGATAGCCCATGGCGGCAGTGTACACGGCGCAACCCACGTGTCGGCACGGGCGCATCGACGCTCACGCCAAACGTCGCCGAAGGGCAACACCGCTGTCACGTCGGCTAGCGCGACAAAGCGGTATGCTTCGGCCATCGTCCGTCGCGAATCCGTGAAATGCTCGGGATCCACACGCCGCGACCCACAGCGGCACACCGGATTGCTCTGCTGGTCGCGGTTTCCGTCTCGGCCATGGCCTCGACGGCCGCCGAGGACTGTGCCGAGTGGGACTCGAACGGCTATTTTCGCACCGCCAGCGTCGAGGATGTCGCCGAGTGCGTCCGTGCGGGCACGGATCTCGCCGCCCGCGGCGCCCTTGGCCGCACCCCCTTGCACGTTGCAGCGATGCACAACGACAGTCCGTTCGTCATCACGGCGCTTGTCGCCGCGGGTGCCGAAGTGGGCATGCGCGACGAGCGCGACCACACTCCCCTGCACAGTGCGGCGATGGCGTCCGCCAGTGCGGAGGTCGTCGCGGCGCTGCTCCGGGCCGGGGCCGATCCGGATTCCGGCTCGGTACCGGCGACGATGGACGACTTCGTTCCGCCGGTCGGCGTCAGCTCGTTCGGAACCTTCGGCTTCGAACTGTGGGGCACGCCCTGGTACTTCGAACGCATCGAGGCGCTCCGCGAGGATCCGACGGAGGCGCAAGCGCCCTTGCCCAACCAGGAAGCCCTTCTCGCCAATGCGCTCGTCGATGGCGAGAACCCCAAGATCTTCTCCCTGCTCGTGGAACTCGCGGCCCAATCGAGCTCTTGGATTCCGTCGCGGGCCGTGGCCTGGTCGAGCGCGTCTCACGAGGAGCAGGCCAACAACGATATCGGCGCGATGTCCGAGCTGTTGAATTTCCTCAAGGAACGCGACAAGCGAGGCCTTAAGCCCCTGCATGTGGCGGCCCGTTTCAACCGCAGCCCCGCGGTAGTCCAAGCCCTGGCCGAAGGCGGTGCCGACGTCGATGCGATGACGGTTCACGACTTCAACGCCCTGCATGTTGCCGCCTGCTTCAGCGACAGCGCCGCCGTGATTGCAGCACTCGCGGCGGTGGGTGTGGACGCGAACGGTCGCGACATGCACGACGCCACGCCCCTGCATGCCATCGCCAGTGCCGGCGAGTCTGGAGAGGTGGTCAAGGCCCTCCTAAAGGCGGGTGCCGACATCAACGCCCGCGACAACCGCGGGCGCACCCCCCTGCACCGGGCCCTCGCGCGCTACCTGCCCTCTTCGGAAGTCGTCGTCGCCCTGATCGCAGGTGGCGCAGACATGGACGCGCTGGATTCCCGCGGTCGTCGGCCGGAGGACTCCGGGAGCTGGTGAGCCATGCGCAACCCGCGTGACCGCGTGCAGTGGGTGTACGCCGCGAAGAACAACCGGGAACTCGAGGCGCGCTACGACGAGTGGGCGTCCGACTACGACCGAGACCTGGCCGTGGAGTTCGAGTGGAGCAGTCCCCGGGAGGCCGTCGGGCTGTTCGCCAAGCACGTGTCCTTGGACGCCACTATCCTGGACGCGGGCGCCGGAACGGGCCTTGTGGGCGAACACCTGGTGGCGGCAGGCTATCGGGGCGCATGCGCCATCGACCTCTCACCGAGGATGCTCGAAGTGGCCCGGCGCAAACAGGTCTACAGCGACCTGCGGCAAATGACTCTCGGCGAACCCCTGGCGTTCGACACCGATGTGTTCGACGCGGTCATCGCGGTTGGGGTGTTCACCACGGGCCATGCCCCGGCGCACGCCTTCGATGAACTGGTGCGCGTCACCCGACCCGGCGGCCACATCGTCTTCTCGCTGCGCACGGAACTCGAAGTGGAACCTGAATTCGCAGCGCACCTCGAGAGCCTCGGGGCAACGGGCAAGTGGAACCTGGTCGAGTGTTCGGAGCCCTACCATCCGCTACCCAAGGGTGAACCGGAGGTCGTGCATCGCACGTGGGTCTACCGCGTCGTCTGACCCGTACGGGTGACTTGCAATCGCCCAACCAAGACGGTTGACTACACGGTCCGATTCGGGAGGGACATTTCCAGCATGAAGTTCGGGATCTTCTACGAGCACCAGTTGCCGCGGCCTTGGACCCACGGCGAGGAGCAACAGCTCTTCAACGACGCCTTGGAACAGGTGGAGGTGGCCGACCGCCTGGGCGTCGACTTCGCCTGGGAGGTCGAGCATCACTTCCTGGAGGAGTATTCCCACTCCTCGGCCCCCGAGGTTTTCCTCGCCGCCTGCTCGCAACGGACGAAGAACATCCGCCTCGGCCACGGCATCCGCCAGGTCATACCCGGCTACAACCACCCGGCGCGTACCGCCGAGGTCATCGCCACCCTGGACCTCGTGTCCAACGGCCGGGTCGAGTTCGGCACCGGAGAGTCGTCCGCGGAGCTCGAACTCGGCGGCTTCGGCATTCCGGTGGAGCAGAAACGCAAGATCTTCATGGAGTCGACCGAGCAGATCTGCAACATGCTGGCCATGGACCCCTATCCCGGCTACAAGGGCCAGTACTTCGAGATGCCGTGCCGCAACATCGTCCCGAAGCCGGTGCAGCGACCGCATCCGCCGTTGTGGGTGGCCTGCTCCCAGCGCGAGACCATACGCATGGCAGCACGCCTTGGTATCGGTGCGCTGACGTTCGCGTTCGTTGACCCGGCCGAAGCCACCGAGTGGGTCGAGGAGTACTACGGCATCATCAAGAGTGACGCCTGCGTGCCCATCGGACACGCCATAAACCCGAACATCTGCATGGTGTCGAGCTTCTCCTGCCACCAGGATCGGGAAGAGGCCATCCGGCGCGGCCTCGCGGGCTTCGAGTTCTTCGGATTCGCACTCGGAAGCTTGTACGCCTTCGGCGAACACAAGCCCGGCCGAACCAACCTCTGGCAACAGTTCGAGGCGATGAAGAAGGCGCAGAAGGAATCCCGCGACATCACCCAGGCGCTCTCAGGCAGCCAAGGCGGCATCGGCACGCCCGACGACCTGCGCGAGCACCTGCTGAAGTTCGAGGCCTGCAACGTGGACCAGGTCACCTTCATCCAACAGGCCGGACGCAACCGACACGAGCACATCTGCGAAGCCCTCGAGCTGTTCGCGGCCGAGGTGATGCCCGAGTTCAAGGAGCGCGCAGAGGAACGCGAGCGGCGCAAGATGGAGGAACTCGCCCCCTACCTGGAGGCCGCCATGGAGCGCAAAGTCTCGATGCCCTCTCTGGCCGACGAGGACATACCCACTTTCGTGTCCATAGGACGCAGGATCTCCGAAGAGTCCAAGCAGGAAGAGTCCATCTACGAACGCCCCGCCGCCGGCTGACTCCCGGCGGAGAGTCCGGAGCGCGACCCAGCCTCGAACGTCACACACGACTTTGCGCAGCAAAGTCGAACGAGCGCGTAGCGCTCGCGGTTGCGTTGCAACCTTTCCACCTGCTGGCGCATCTAACCAGGCATGTCCCGGTTCACCAGCGTCACCGTCGACCCCGGGGTCGTGCGACAGCTCATGGAAGGCAACCGCAAGGCCCAGGAGGTCGTGTACGGTGCCTACGCAGATGCGGTCTACACCTTGGCACGTCGCATCCTCCGTGATCCCGACGATGCCGAGGAAGTCCTCCAGGACACCTTCGTCGACGTGTTCCGCGCGGCGCACAAGCTCAAAAGTCCGGCGGCGTTCGGTGCCTGGCTCAGGACCTCTGCGGTCAACCATTGCCTGATGCGGCTGCGCTCGCCGTGGCACAAGCGTCGCGAGACGCTGCCCGACGGCGAGGTCGCGCCCAGAGGCGAGTCCGGCGCGACCCAGCATGACGCCACGGACCGCGCGGTGGACATCGACCAGGCCCTCGCCCGTTTGCCGGCGCAGGCGCGCATGGTGGTGTGGATGCACTGCGTCGAAGGCTACAACCACGAGGAGATCGGTCGGGCGTTCGGGCGTACGGCGAGCTTCTCCAAGTCCCAGTTAGCGCGCGCCCTGCGCGCTCTCGCCGGCCACCAGTCTCCACACGACGTGCGACACGCACCAGAAGGAGCGAACAGACATGAACAACGGTCAACGACCGCGGCCGCTTGCGCGTCCTGACGGGCGTGCCGAACCCACGGCGCACGACATTGAAGCGCTCGGCGACGAGTTGCGGGCTCTTGCCGACCTCGAGGCGCCGGCCGGAACCTACGACCGCATCCGGCAACGACTGGACACCGAGCCGGTCCCGGAATCACGCGGTTCGCGTCGAATGACGACGCCCATCGCCATGGCGGCCAGCGTCGCGGCCCTGGCGGTCGCGACGGTGTTCGTCTGGCGGAGCAGCGAACAGCCGGACAATTCCCTGGTCGCGCAGTCGGGCTGGAACGAGGAGCACCTTGCCGCGCTGGCAGACCTGATGGAGCGCTCGCGCCTCGCCGAGGAACGGCGACCGCTCATCGTCGTGGACTCGCCAACGGGTCCCGAACGACTGTTGCGGGCACGCATCGGTGGCATCGACGCGGCACTCAACGAGCAACTGCTCGAGGACCGGGTCGAACTGCTGGAGCGCGAGGCACTGCTCCGCAATCGAGTCGAATTGATGAACACCCTAGCCGACATCGAGCGATACCGACACCACGAGTTCGTTCGTCAAGTGGCTTTTTGAATGAAAACGAAGGAGACGACCATGAAACTATCAGGATTGCTACTCGCGGCCGCGCTTGCCGCAGGTGCCCACGCCGACGACGAGGCCAAGGACGGGGCCAACGAGGCGACTGCCGAGCAGGAGGCGGCCGAGGAAGAGCTCGAACGAGCCCGTGAACTCATGGAGAGTTCGGTGGCTGCCTGGGCGGAAGCCATAGATCGGCTGTGGACTGATTGGGCACCGAGGCAGCGGGCGGTCCTGGGCGTACTGGTCGGCAGCCAGTCGGAAGACGGTCTCGAGGTGGCCGGCGTGACCCCCGCCGGCGGTGCGGAAGACGCGGGCGTTCGTGCCGACGACGTGATCGTGGAGATCAACGGCAAGCGCCTCACGGGACGTCGTTGGCCCCTTGTGACCCTGAACCGGGAATTGGAGAAGGTGTCGCCCGGCGATCCGGTGACCGTCGTAATCTCGCGCGACGGGGACAGCGAATCGTTTGAAGTCGTCACGAGCTCCTACGACGCGCAAACCGGCATCGAGGGGCGCATAGCCCTCGCCGATGCCCTAGGCCCGAGTTGGTGGGGGCGTGTTGGTCCCGTGATCGTCGACGACCACATCGGCGTCGGCGGTCCCAACCTTCGACCCGGGCGGTTCCTGTTCGATGCGCCCGACGGTCTGCGCCTCGTCGACATCGGCGCCGACCTGGGCGACTACTTCGGCGTCGACGGCGGCGTGCTTGTGCTCAACACCCCCGCCGGAAGCGAGTTGAAGCCAGGCGACATCCTGCGCCGGATCAACGGCGCCGACATCGCCTCGGCCGCGGAAGCCTATGGACTGCTGTGGCGACGTCCCACAGCGAACGGCGAGGCCGAGGATGCCGAAATCGAGGTGCGTCGCAAGAATAGGACGCTAAAGGTGGCGATGCCGGTGATCGGCGGAGAAGTCCTGCACCACGACACGGACGTCAAGGTCATCAAGATGGAGGTCGAGAAGCAATAGTCGCCAAAGCGTTGTGGCGCGCCCGGAACCGGGTCTACGGGCGACCGCAAGGGTCGCAGGGCGACCACAAGGTCGGCGTGGCTGGGCCGGAGGCGAACCCCGGGGCACAGCGAAGCGAAGCGCCGGGGACGGCTTTGGGGCGCTACGGGCGACTGCGCCAGTACGTGACCGCAAGCACGATCATGACAACGAAACCTGCAAGCGCGAGCGCGGGTACGACGAAGGATTGTTCGGCGCACTCTCCTGTGCCAATCGTCATCTGGCGAAGGACGTCCGTGAGCGGAAAGACGTCGAGCATGTACTCCAAGCCGACGCCGCATCCCGGAACCTGGTCGGCCGGAAGTGTCAGCAGATACAGGTGGCGAATGGAGAATGCCGCACCGGCGATCGACGCAAGGGCCGCCAGCAGGGGGTAGATTCCAAGGCGCGGGTTGTGCGCAAAGCCGGCGACGCAGATCAATCCGGCGAGCATGGCCCAGAGCCTTTGATTCACGCACAGGGCGCAAGGCTCCTGACCGAATCCGAGTTCCAGGATCTGGGCACCGGCGACGAGTGCCGCCGCCCAGACGATCGCCGCGAGGTTCCAGAACTCCTTTCTGTTCCAGTCGGTGAGCATCGGCACAATGGTCGGAGGTCGGCGAGCCTAGGTCAACCCACCGAGGTCTCTCGAGTTTCGCGCGGTTACCATCGTCACCAGCCCACTATGCTCAAGGACACCGCATGGACCTGCACAAGCTCGCATCGATCAACGGCGGCAAGACGGGTCGAGCGTCATCGTGGGACACGACCGGACGCAACGACGACGCGTGGAACATCGAGCCGGGCGAGCGGCGCGTACTCGCCGACATCCGCGGCCCCGGCACGATCACCCACCTGTGGTTGACCCAGCGCAACCACTACCGCGAATGCCTGCTGCTCATCACCTGGGACGATGCCGTACACCCGAGCGTGGTCTGTCCACTCGGCGACTTCTTCGGACTCGGACACGGCATCGTCAATTCCTACCAATCGCTCCTGTTCTCGGCTTCCACCCGCGACAACAACCGCTTCAATCGAGGTTGCGCCCTCAACGCCTACGTGCCCATGCCGTTTCGCGAACGGGCACTGGTTGAACTCGTAAACGAAAGCGACGAGATGCACCGGCAGTATTTCTACGTTGACTACGAGCAGGGAGAGGTGGCCGCGGAGTCCGGCTACCTGCACGCCGAGTTCCGGCGACGGAACCCGTTCCCCGGCTGGGGTGGCGACATCGCCGTCAACACGCCGCCCGCGAACATCGCCAACGCCGAACGCCTTGCCTGGGACAACAACTACGTGATCCTGGACACGACCGGTCGCGGCCACTACATCGGCTGCAACCTGTCGGTCACCAACTTCCAAGGCACCTGGTGGGGCGAGGGGGACGACATGATCTGGGTGGACGGCTACCGATGGCCGCCGGACCTCCACGGCACCGGCTCGGAGGACTATCTGAACCAGGCCTGGGGCATGCAGGACAACGCGTTCCTGCGCAACGGCTCCTCGATCTATGAACACAACACCCGGGGCTACCAGACCAGCTACGTGCATCACATCGAAAACCCGGTGCGTTTCCGGCGCGAAATCAAGGTGACCATCGAACACGGCCACGGCAACCACCTCGCCAACGAGATGTCGAGCGTCGCCTACTGGTATGCGGACAAGCCGGGAGGAGTCCGGGACTGCCCTCCGGTTCGGCAACGCCTGGCTGTCAAGCGCGACAACGTGACCGGCGAGTGGCTTCGGGATCCCGCCGGCGAGACCCCCGGTGAGTCACTGCGGCAGAGCGACGAAATGCGCAAGAGCTTGGCGACGACTACCGTCACCCGTTGAGGCAACACCGACCGTCCACGCTCCGGCTGCGTCAGAAAATGTCCTCCGGGCGGACGGTCTCCCGGCGTCGCGGTCGGTCCAGCCGGCTCGGACCGCGTTCCGGAAGATTGTCGGCGAGGAAGTACTCGAACAGCGCGTCGGGATCGTCCGGTGCTGCGACGCGTCCCGTCTCCTCGTTCACCTTTACCCGAACCACGCCATCGGGAATCGGACGCTGCACCACGGGCTCGTCGGCCAGGGCCGTGCGCATGAACTCGATCCAGATCGCGAGCGGGGTCTTGGATCCGTATTCGCTGCGGCCGGTGGGTCGGTGGTCCGAGAACCCAACCCATACCGTGGCCGCGAGGTTGGGGTGATAGCCGTTGAACCAAGTGTCCTTGGCTTCGTCGGCGGTCCCGGTCTTGCCACCGATGTCCGGACGCTCCAGCACCAGGGCCGGAGTTCCCGTACCGGTCTTGATCACGTCGCGGAGCATCGTGTCCATGATGAACGCGTTGCCCTTGCCGACGACACGCTGCGCGGGAAGCGGCATTTCACCCGTCTCCTCGACGACCGAACACGGCTCGCATGCCTGGGGATGCCGTGCCGTGAACACGCGCGTGCCGTCGAGCCGCTCGACGCGGTCGATGATGTGGGGTTCCACCCGGTAGCCGCCATTGGCCAGAATCGCGTACGCACCGGCCATGTCCATCGGCGTGAACAGCATCGTGCCTCCGCCGATGGCGAGTTGGATGTTCTCCGGCAATCCGCCCTTGGCGAACCCGAAGCGGGACGCGTGATCGACGACGGAACGCGCACCGATGCGCGTCATCACGCGCATCGACACGACGTTCACCGAGCGGGCAAGCGCCTCGCGCAGACGCATCGGTCCCGTGAACTCGCCACTGTCGTTGCGCGGTCGGTACGCCATCTCGAGGTTTGCGTCGTCGAACACCAACGGTGCGTCGAGGAACACGCTTGCGGGAGTGACGCCGTTTTCCAACGCCGCCGAGTACACGAACGGTTTGAAACCCGAACCGGGCTGGCGGGCGGCCTGCAGCGCATGGTTGAACTGCTTGACGCGGAAGTCCCAGCCACCGACCAGGGCTTGAATCGCCCCGCTCCTCGGGTCCAGCGCCACGAGAGCCGCCTGGATGTCCGGAATCTGGCGCAGTCTCCAGTCGCCCTGGTCGTCCTGCAGTACGCGGATGACGTCACCCGGGGCCACGATTTCATCGGCGCGCCGGGGCATCCGTCCGCGCAGGTCGGTGTCCACGTAAGGAGCCCAACGGAGGCCGTCCCAATCGATGCGGACCACGTCGCCATTGGCACGCATCGCCGAGGCGCTCTGCTCTGCCACGTCGACCACGACGGCGGCCTCGAGACCGCCCGAAACGGGATAGGAGGCGAGCATCTCGGCCGGCGACGGCGTTGGCGCAACGGCTTCGCCCGAAGCGGCATCCGGTGCCAACGGGATGCGGCCCTCCGGTCCCCGGTAGCCGTGTCGCACGTCGTACTCGATCAGGCCGCGGTGGACGGCGTGCTGGGCGGCTTCCTGGCGTTGTGAGTCCAAGGTCGTGTAGACCTCGAAGCCGGTGTAGATGTCGGTGCCGTAGCGGTCGAAGAGCTGTTGGCGGACCCATTCGGCGGGATACGGCGAGGCGAGGTCGATGCCCCGCTGAAACACGCCCGCGGTGATCGGCGCGGCGACCGCTTCTCGGAACGCCTCGTCGCTGATCGAGTCCTGCGCCAACATGCGCCGCAGCACCAGGTTGCGCCGCGCCAGAGCCCATTCCGGCCCGTTGATGGGATTGCCTGCCTCCGGTTTCTTGATGATGCCGGCGAGCATGGCGAGTTGTGCCAGGGTGAGCTCCTCCACCGGCCGCCCGTAGTAGGTGTGCGCCGCCGCCTGCACCCCGTAGGCGTGCTTGCCGAACGCCATGATGTTGACGTACAGCTCGAGAATCTCCTCCTTGGAGAGTTCCCGCTCGATCTTGAGCGCCAGGAGCATCTCCTTGAGCTTGCGGATCAGCACCTGTTCAGGACTAAACGACACCGTCTTCGCAAGCTGCATGGTGATCGTGCTCGCCCCGGTTCGGATGTCCGAGGTAACGAGACCCACCAGGTCGTTGCCGAGCGAGATCAGGTCGATGCCGCCGTGGCGGTAGAAGCGCTTGTCCTCGGTGTTCAACAGCGCGTTGATGAAGTGCGCCGGGACGTCGGCGAGATCAATGGGGATCAAGCGCTCGCCGAACTCCCCGATCAGGGCGCCGTCGGAGGTGTAGATCCGAAGCGGTGTCTCGAACCGATAGTGCCGGTAGGTGTCCGCC
The DNA here is from genome assembly GCA_009839505.1 of Gammaproteobacteria bacterium. Taxonomy (GTDB): domain Bacteria; phylum Pseudomonadota; class Gammaproteobacteria; order Pseudomonadales; family Azotimanducaceae; genus VXYL01. The sequence goes on along the minus strand of VXPO01000153.1, from coordinate 16,320 downwards.
GTCGGGATCTGTGGATTCAGGTAGAGAAAGACGGCCGCCAGGCCGAGGCACAGCGCCGCCGCAGCTGTCACCGCGAGCCACGCGAAGTCCCGCGCGAGCGAGCGGCCGAAGAGCCGCAGCCCGGAGCGCCGCGAATCCAACGATCCGCCCGGACGCCACCGAATTCCGCTGGTCCAGCGTGGCCGGAATCTCGATTGGGCTTTGTCTGCCATCGGCGGCAACGTTGCCCCCACGGGAAGTACGTGTCAAACCCGCCCAACCGGCCAGCGGCATGGTCAACGACTGACACGAAAGGCAGTGATCTCGCACAGACTGCCAACCCTCCCAAGGCGACAATGCCCACCTTCGATCCTCCCAGGCGAGAGTCCACCAGTGACAATGTTCACCAGCGGGTTCGCAGCGAGCCTGTCCGCTTCAGGGAGCAGGCTCGGCATCGACATCGGTTCGGCCGCCGTCAAGGTCGTCGAACTGTCGTGTCGGCGGGACTCGTACCGCCTCGACACATTCGCCCTCGAGCCCGTACCCCCGGGAAGCGTGGTCCGTGGCAGCGTCCACGACTCCGAAGCGGTAGGTGCCGCCATCCGGCGGGCCTGCCAGCGGGCCAGAACAAGAACACGGCGCACCACGGTAGGGGTCGCAAACTCCGAGGTCAGCGTCAGGACACTGAACCTGGATGCCTCGCTGGATGACGGCGCACTGGTCGAGGCCGTGGCCCGCGAAGCCGCAAGCCAGATGCCGTTCCCCGCTGAGGACATGGCCATTGATTTCGAACCGCTGCAACTCGCGCTGGACGACCCGGCGAAGGTCGAAGTGCATGTCGCCGCCTGTCGCCTCGAACACGTAGCCCGTCAACGCGAGGCCATCGAGCACGCCGGTCTGAGGCTCCACGTCGCGGACGTGCCGCGTTACGCCGTGGTTCGCGCCGTGGCGCATATCGCTCCCGCTGAGGTGCCGGTGGCGGTGGTCGACATTGGTAGCGCCACGACGACGATGCTGCTGGTCTTCGGCGATGGGTCGGTCAACAGCCAGGAGGAACCATTCGATCTCGGCTCGAGCAGCGCCGACAAGACCGACCTGCTGCGCCTCATCGCACGGCTGCTGCGCGTCGTGGCTCTCTCAAGCCGGACCGAGACGATCAACCAGTTGCTGCTTGCCGGCGGAGCGGCTTCGTCCCGCGAATTCGCCGCGCTGGTAGCGGACCACGTTCGACTGCCGGTGGCGACCGTCAATCCGTTCGCCCGCATGACGGTTTCCAGGCGCATCGGGTCCGAGTCCCTGGTGGAGCACGCCCCCGCACTGCTGACGGCAACGGGTCTCGCGCTCCGGGGTTTCGTAAAGGATGGGACGCGATGACCGTGCGCATCAACCTGCTGCCCTGGCGCGAGTGGGCACGCGAACGCCGCAAACGCAGGTTCTTCGGTGCACTCGGGCTCGCCGCAGCTGCGACGGTTGTTGTCGTCGCCCTAGCCGGTGCGAGCCTGAACGCTTCCATCGGCCAACAGGAGCAGCGCAACCGATTCCTTGCTTCGAGAATCGGTGATCTCGACGAACGGATTGCCGAGCTTGAGGAGCTTCTCGTTCGCCGGGACAGGGTCGTCGAGCGGTGGCGCACCCTCGAGGAGCAGCTCTGGGGCGGATCGAACACGCGTCGCATTTTCGACGAGCTCGCGAGGACCGCCGTCCCGGGCGCCTACTACACGTCGGTCGCGCGACGTGGACGGCTGATCGCCGCCCAAGGCGCGGCCGAGTCCAACGATCAGATCGCGGCAATGATGCGCAATCTCCAAGATTCAGACGCCTTCGACACGCCGCTGCTCAAGAGTATCGAGAAGGCGGACCCGGATGCGGTCGACACCCAGGCGGTGACTTTCGAACTCACTTTCACCACCGACGACCGCGGAGCGTAGCCGATGGACCTGTCGATGGACCTGACCGACCTCGACCTCGGCGATCCCGGATCCTGGCCCGTTGCCGTGAGGGCGTTGTGTTTCGCCCTCGTCGCGGTCGCCGTGTTGGGGCTCGGGTACCTCCTGGTGCTCGCCGACAAACGCAGCGAACTTGCGCGGGCGGAGTCGCGTGAGCAAGCGCTTCGCAACGAGTTCGACAGCAAGCGAGACCGCGCCGCCAGTCTCGACGTCCATCGTGCCGAACACGACCACGCGGTTGCCGCACTTGCAGGCGTGATGCAGCGGTTGCCGCGCGATACGGAGATCCCGGGCCTGATTGACGACATCAGCTACGCAGCCATCACCAACCGCCTAGTGATCGAGGGCATGGACCTCGGCGACGAACGCCGCGCCGACCTCTACCTCGAGCTGCCGATCGCCATAACCGTCGGCGGTGACTACGCCGACCTGGCCGCGTTCGCGGGCGCCATCGCAGGGCTGACGCGGCGAGTCACGCTCCACGACTTCGTCCTGGTCCCACGAACGGGCCCGGGGGATCTCGTGCTGTCCATCGAGGCGAGGACATACCGCAACAGCGAAGAAACCGAGTCCGATCAATCCTCCGGGTTGCCCGGATGATCGCCATAGGACAGCGATGGGCGCGTCGGGACGGCAGTGTTCACGCCCGTCCGTGCCGACGGGGCGGCCGCGAGCACACGGGCGAGGACAGCACAGGCGACGACCGCGCGCGGGCTCGGACGCGCGGTTTCCCTTGTGGGTTTGCTCTCGTCCTAGCCCTGGCCGGTTGCGCGGACGACAGCCTTGACGACCTCCACACGTTCGTCGAGCTCGCGCCGTCGGACGGGATGCTGGAGACCGTGGCGATGGAAGACGCTCACGACGCCGTGCCGGCGGCGACGATGGTTGTCGCACGCAATCCGTTCGAGCGGATGTCCCGGTCGGCGGCAGGGACTCCGCAGGCGGACGGTCCAGATCCAAGTCGCATCCCCGAGCCACTCGAACAGCATCCCGTGGGGCGTCTGCAGATGGTGGGCACCCTGGCCGGCCGCGGTTCGCTCTACGCGCTTGTCCGCGACCCGAACGGTCGGACGTACCCGGCGACCACCGGCGACTACCTGGGTCGAGACCACGGCCGCATCGTGACCGTCCACGATGATCGGGTGGAGTTCGTCGAACTGGTCGCCGACGGTACCGGATGGCGTCGTCGGCCGCGGTCACTTGCCATGGAGACCGACGACCCGGCTGCAAACGACGCAGGAGGATCCTGAACCTTGAGGACGAATTCCGCAGCGCCGCAGAGCCGCCCCCGACCGCGTCGGCAACGACGCGCCATCGCTTCGCTTTGCGTCAGGATGGCGCCGCTTGCGCTCGCCGGGTTCGCGGTACTCGCCGATGCCTCGGAGGGTGACGTGTCATCCAGCCAGGATGCCGACGGCCACGCGGGCGAACGCGTCAGCCTGAATCTCCAGGATGTGGAGGTACGCACGGTGCTGCACCTGCTCGCCGACTTGGCCGGGTTGAACCTCGTCGCCGGAGAGGGGGTCACGGGGAACATGACGCTACATCTACAGGACGTCCCGTGGCACGAGGTGCTGAATCTCGTCCTCGCCATCAATGGCCTCGACAAGCGCCTGACCGGCACGGTGCTTCTGGTCGCGCCCGCCGAGGAGCTCGCGGAACGCGAGAGATTGCAACTCGAACGCCTCAAGGAACGCGCGGGACTGGCACCGCTTACCACCGAGTTCGTCCGCATACGCTACGCCGACGCTGGCGCACTTTCCGCCCTGCTGACGGAAGACGGCGGCGCTGCGACGCTCTCGGAACGCGGCCGAGTCCTGGTGGACCCGCGGACGAATTCCGTGATCCTCACCGACACGGCGGACAATCTCACGGCATTCAAGCAGCTTGTTGCCGAGCTCGATGTTCCCGTCCGCCAAGTACAAATCGAGGCACGCATCGTCAACGCCAACAGCAACTTCTCGGAGGAGCTGGGACTCCGCTTCGGGGGTGCCCACATCACCAAGGCCGACTATCAACTCGACCTGGAGCTCTCAGCGCTCGCCGCCGACGGTCGCGCCGAGATTGTGGCGCGACCCAAGGTCGTCACCGCGGACAAGCGCCCGGCGACCATAGAGTCCGGCGTCGAGGTTCCGTTCCAGCAGGCGACGAAGTCGGGAGCGACTTCCATCGCCTTCAAGGATGCCGTGCTGCAGCTCGAGGTCACACCGCGGATCACGCCGAACGACCGCATCGTGATGGACCTCACCGTCAAGCAGGACACGATCGGACGCATCTTCCACGGCGTGCCCAGCATCAACACCACGCGCATCTCGACCCAGGTGCTGGTGGACGACGGCCAGACCGTCGTTCTCGGTGGGATCTTCCAGACCGACCGCCACCAGACGAGCACGCGGACACCGCTGCTCGGCGACCTGCCGCTGGTCGGGCGCCTGTTCCAGCGGAGGCTCGCGCGGGACGACAAGCAGGAGCTGTTCGTGTTCATCACACCGTCGGTCATCGCCGAGACGAGCGAAAGCCGCGTGGCACACGCTGGACACGCGGGTTAAGGTGCGGTCAAGAGGAAACGGACCATGACGCCCCAGAACCTATACCTCGTCGGCATGATGGCTGTCGGCAAGACCACCATCGGGCGCCATCTCGCATCACGGCTCGGGCTTAAGTTCCACGACACCGACCAGGTCATCGAGCAACGGGCCGGGGCGGATATTTCCTGGATCTTCGAGCTGGAGGGCGAAGAAGGCTTCCGCGACCGCGAGCAGCAAGTCATCGACGAACTCTGCGCGCGCGACGGCGTCGTGCTCGCGACCGGCGGTGGCGCGGTGTTGCGCAAACACAACCGGGCACGACTGCGCGACCGGGGAACGGTCTTGTACCTCAAGGGCTCCGTCGATCTGCTGGTCGACCGCACCGAAGGCGATCACCGCCGCCCGCTCCTGAAGGTGGACAATGTCCGGCAGCGGATCGAGACACTCATCGCCGAACGGGAGCCCCTCTACGAGTCTGCAGCGCATCTGCTGATCGACGTCGATCAGCGGCCGCCAAAAGCCATCGCCGCGGAAGTCCTCGACCGGCTACACGACGAGGGGCTGATTCCCAAGGGACAGGTACTGTCATGAGCCAGCAAGTCGAAGTCGCCCTGCCCGACGGACGGGCGTATCCGATCCTGCTGGGTGATGGTCTGCTCGGGTCCCCCGCTCTGCTGGAACCGTTCGCCGGTACCCAGGCACTCGTCGTCACCAACACGGCGGTCGCCCGTCTCCATCTCGGCAAGCTGCGCGCCAGCCTGTCCTCCACCGAGCAGGTCGATGTCGTCGAGATCGGCGACGGCGAACCGTTCAAGACCCTCGACACCTACGCGGCGATCCTCGACGAGCTGATCGCCAAGCGCCACAACCGCACGACTACCGTGGTGGCGTTCGGTGGGGGGGTCGTCGGCGACGTCGCCGGATTCGCCGCGGCCACCTACCAGCGGGGCGTCGGACTCGTACAGATTCCAACGACATTGCTGGCCCTCGTGGACTCCTCCGTGGGCGGCAAGACAGCGGTCAACCACGCATCCGGCAAGAACCTGATCGGCGCCTTCCACCAACCGCGCGCGGTGATCGCGGACGTGGCCCTGCTCGCCACGCTGCCGGAACGCGAGTTTCGCGCCGGACTCGCCGAGGTCATCAAGTACGGCGTCATCGCCGATGCGGCGTTCTTGGCATGGCTCGAGTCGCACATCGAGGTTCTGTTGGAACGGAAGCCGTTGCCGCTCGTCCACGCCGTTCGCCGGTCTTGCGAGATCAAGGCGGAGGTGGTTGCCGACGACGAGCGCGAGCAGGGGCGCCGGGCGATCCTGAACTTCGGCCACACATTCGGCCACGCCATCGAGGCGGTGACCGGCTACGACCAGGTGCTCCATGGCGAGGCCGTGGCCGTGGGCATGATCATGGCCATGGACCTCTCGCAGCGCCTCGGCCGCAGCACGACCGACGCCGCCGACCGGGTTCGCCGGCTTGTCGAACGCGCGGGTCTACCGACAGCGATGACCGTCGACCCCGCCGCCATGCTGGACGCCATGGGCATGGACAAGAAAGTGGTGGACGGTCGTATCCGGCTCGTAGTGTGCGACGGAATCGGCCAAGTCACGGTGACCAGCGACGCGCCCCCCGAGACGATCCGCGCCGCCATCGCCGGCGGCCGGTAAGACCATTCGCGCGCGGCGCTGCGTCAACACACGGAACCCGAGTGGCACCATACTTCGTTATAACTTCGTTCTAACCTAAGGGCCGGACGTGATCAAAACCCTGCAACGCCACGGCAACAGTCAGGCGCTCGTGTTGGACAAGCCCATTCTCGAACTGCTGGGGGCCAACGAGGACACCCAGCTGCAACTCTCGGTTTCTGGCGGGTCACTCATCGTCACCCCGGTGCACACCGGCATTGGACGCGACGGAGTGGACCGAACCTTCGAAGCGCTTCAACCACGGTACGGTGACATGCTGCGTCGCTTGGCTGAATGATCCGGTTCCTCAACGTCGACCACATCAACCGGTTGCACGAACAAAAGGTACGCCGCCGCCATCGCCGCGACTCCTTACCGCCGCCCTGGCGTCTGGCTGGGAGAAGGCGACTCTCGGGGTGGCGCAATGTCGAAGGCCGAACTCGTAGATTGGTTCGAGATGCAGGTCGGTACACCCCCGGCCGGTTGATTTAAGGAGAGTCCAATGCCGACAACTAACCGCAAGGTCGTGATGAAGCAGCTTCCCAACGGAATGCCCACGCCAGCGGACTTCGAGATTGTCCCGGAGACCCTCGGCGAACCCGAGGACGGCCAGATGGTGCTGAAGACCCGTTGGCTGACCCTCGACCCGTACATGCGATCCGTGTTCATGGGGCAGCCAGGCAACATCGGCAAGACCGTGATCGGCGGCACCCTATCCGAGGTCGTGCACAGCAACGCACCGGCATGGGAGGTGGGCGACCTAGTTGTCGGCTACTACGGCTGGCAGGAGTACTCCATCGCCGGCACCTCGGACCTGCAGTGGAACAACCCGTACATACCGAACCAGAAATGGGACAGCTCGCTCGGCGATCCGTCGACGGCTCTCGGCATCCTCGGCATGACCGGCTACACGGCCTACGAGGGTCTGCTCAACGTCGCCAAGGTCCAGGCCGGCGAAACCGTCGTGGTCAGCGCCGCAAGCGGCGCCGTGGGTCAGGTCGTGGGTCAGTTGGCCAAGATCCATGGTGCCCGCGCGGTGGGTATTGCCGGAGGCCCAGAGAAATGCGACTGCTGCGTCGACGAGTTCGGCTTCGACGCGTGCGTCGACTACAAGGCGGGCAACCTCGCCGCCGACCTCGCGGCGGCAACTCCGGACGGGATCGACATCTACTTCGAGAATGTCGGCGGCGACGTCCTCGAAGCGGTGATCCCCGGCCTCAATCCCGGTGCCCGCGTGCCTATCTGCGGATTCATCGCCCACTACAACGAAACCCCCGAGACCCGCCGCGTGAACCCGCTCGAGCGGCTCCAGTCCGAGGGCCTCAAGGTTCTCGGCAAGGACGGCAGCACCGAGGGCTATGCGTTCTTCGGCTTCTCGAACCTGGCCATCCGCCACCCGGAAGCCGAAGAAGCGCTCGCGACACTCTCGGGTTGGATCAAGTCCGGGCGTCTCAAGTACCGGGAGAGCATCACCGATGGTCTCGACTCCGCCGTGGACGCATTCATCGGCATGCTCGGCGGGCGGAACTTCGGCAAGACGATGGTGCGCGTCTCGGACTAGATGTCCACCAACGATCCCCTACAACCGGCGCGTCCGTCGCCGTAGCTAAGTGTTCCGCAACCACGATCCCGACGCCGTCCTCGTCTCCCGCGTGGACAGCCACAGTCCGTTGGCGAGCTACTCGCCCCATGGCATCCGCCTCGACGATGCCGACTGGCCGTCGGTCGAGCACTACTACCACGCAATGAAGTTCGAGGATCCCGGCATCCGCGAGACCATCCGCACGGCGCCGCATCCCGACCGCGCCGCCAAGCTCGCGCGCCGTCGTCGTCGGCATATGCGGCGCGACTGGGACGACGTCAAAGAGGTCTACATGACCCGCGGCATGTACACCAAGTGCCGTACCCACGCCCAAGTCGCCGAGGCGCTCTTGGCCACCGGGGAGCAGACCATCGTCGAAACCAGCCAGTACGACTACTACTGGGGCTGCGGGCGCGATACCCGGGGATTGAACGTCTACGGCCGGGTATTGGAAAACGTCCGCCAGCGGCTGCGCAGCGAGAAAAGCGACACGTAGCCGCAACACACACGCGCTGCCGCTATACTGCGCGCCCTTCGCCACCCCGAGGATCGCATGGACGTCCAATCAAAAGCGCCCCCAATCCGGCACATGTCTCATGGGGTGGCCGCCCTTGCCATCGCCCTGTTGTTCTCGGGCTGTACGCCGCCGCCCACCGGAATCGAGGTCGAACCCACCGATGGCGCGGTTCCGTGGACCGGCCTGGAAGCCAACGATGCGGAAGACGAATTCCACTTCGTGATCGTCAGCGACCGCACCGGCGGCGCCCGGCCCGGGGTCTTCGCTTCCGCCGTTCCAAAGATCAACTTGCTAGAACCGGCATTCGTGGTGAGCGTCGGCGACTTGATCGAGGGTTACACCGAGGACCAGGCTCAACTCGACTACGAGTGGGACGAGTTCGAGAGTTTCATCGAGCAGCTGGAAGTGCCGTTTTTCTACGCGGCGGGCAACCACGACATGAGCAACGCCACCATGGCGGAGACCTGGCAGGCGCGTTTCGGCCCATCCTACTATCGGTTCGTCTACAAGGACGTACTGTTCGTCGTGCTGAATTCGGAACTCTTCAGCATGGTGAGCAAACCCGATGAACCCGTGCCGGGACCGTGGACGCAGGCCGAGCAGCTCGCGTTCGTCGAGCGCACACTGGCCGAAGTACCCGATCCGCGCTGGACCATCGTGATCGTCCACCAACCGCTGTGGGACTACCCCGAAGTGCGGGGCGACTGGCCCCAAGTGGACGCCATGCTCAAGGGCCGCGACTACACGGTGTTCGCCGGTCACTTCCACCACTACGTCAAGATCGTCCGCCAGGACAACAACTACATCACGCTCTCCACCACCGGCGGCGGCAGCGATCTGCGCGGCGGCATCTACGGCCAATTCGACCACGTGGCGCTCGTGACCATGAAGGCGAACGGACCGCGGATCGCCAACCTGGAAATAGACGGCATCCACGACGAGGACGTCGTCACCGAGGATGTCCGCGACACGATGCGCTGGCTGGTGAACGCTATCCAATCCGAGCCGGTTCTCGGCGACGGCGAGACCTTCTCCGAGGGCGAGGTGGCGTTCCGGGTCACCAACGGCGGCGGCGAGGATCTCACCGTCGCATTCCAGGTCGACGCCGGTCCGGACCTCGACTACCAGGGCAGTGCCGGAACAGTCGCGATTCCCTCCGGCGAAACGCGACGTCTCGCCTTCGACCTCACCGCGCGGGCCGAGGTGCCCTACCACGCGATCCGACCGGGGCAAGTGTTCTGGTCGCTCTCCACGCACACCGGGGAGAACCCGGTGGCAGTAGACGCGGTCTCCGCCCTATTGCCCGTCGCCCCGCTGCCGATTCCGGTGGACGACGCGCCGACAGTCGATGGTGACTTGGCCGAATGGCCGGTGTTGCCGTATCGGGTAGATCGTCAGGGCGACATTGTCTCCCCCGCGACGGCCGCCAGCGACGTAGCCTACTCGTTCGCGCTGCGCGAAGCCGACGGCGATCTTTACGTCGCGGTGAGCATCGACGACGACAGCCTGTTCGCCGACGAATCCCGCGGCTTGTTGATCCAGGACTCGGTGATGATCACCGTGGATTCGCGTCCCGACCCCAAGCGATCCGCCAACATGCGCCTGTACGAAGCCACGCGTCGTGATCTCGCCGAGATGGCGGTCGGGATCGTCACCCTCCCCGCGGTCGTCGAGGAGAGCTACTACCTGCGTTTCCTCAGGGGCTCCCGAGACGCCGTTACGACCGCGACCACGACCACGGAGTCGGGTTACGACGTGGAGTTCAAGGTTGACGGTGCTTTCCTGGACGGCCACGCCGGAGGTCGTTGGGACACGGTGCGGCTCGCCATCGCCGCAATCGACTGGGACGCGGGAGAAGACGTCAACGAGATACCCTGGAACTCGCCCGGTTCGGACGGCGTGGCGCTGCACTGGCAACCCAACCGTTTCGGTGATGCACCGGTCGCCGCATCCGGCACGTTCGTCCGCGACTCAGCGAATCGGTAGTTCGGTACGCTTGACCACCGTCCGCAAGGCGAAACTCGAGTGCACCCGGTCCACGCCCGGTAGCGCTGTCAGGTAGTTGCTGTGGATGCGCTCGTAGTCACGGGCGTCGCGCACGATGACACGCACTAGGTAGTCGGCCTCGCCCGACATGACGTAGCACTCCATGACTTCCGGCAGTTCGACGATGGCGCGCTCGAATGCCGCCAAGTCATCGCGCTGCTGGCTGGCGAGCGTGATCTGCACGAAGACGTTGTCCGGATAACCCGCGAAGGACTGGTCGACGAGGCCAACGTAGCCCCGGATCATTCCGGCCTCCTCGAGGCGCTTCAGGCGTCGCAGGCTTGCCGATTCCGACAAGTTGATCCGCTCTGCGAGTTCGGCGTTGGTGATCCGACCGTCCTGCTGGACTTCATGCAGGATCATTCTGTCTCTCTGATCTATATTGACAGTTTCCATCACTCAATACGGTATTCTCGATAGATCATGTTCTGATCCTGGATCAACAGAGTCGAAAACGCAAACCTGTTGCGCGCCCGTTCCGCTAGGGTGAACGTCATCGTCAAATCGCCCTGTCGAGGAGGGTGTCCAGGCCATGCAGATCGGCGTCCCAAAGGAAACCAAGGTCCATGAATACCGCGTCGGCCTGACGCCCACTTCCGTCGCCGAACTGGTTCGCGACGGACACGACGTCGTGGTCGAAACGGGCGCCGGGGACGGCATCGGTTTCGGCGACGCCGAATACACGGCGGCGGGTGCCCGAGTCGCCTCCACGCAGGAGGCATTCGAACAGACCCTGGTGATCAAGGTGAAGGAGCCGAGTCTCGCGGAATGCGCCCGTCTCGGCGAATCCCAGATCCTGTTCACGTATCTGCACCTGGCTGCCAACCCGGAGTTGACCAGCGCGCTCATGGCGAGCGGCGCGACCGCCATCGCCTACGAGACGGTCACCGCAGCGGACGGCAGTCTGCCCCTGCTGTCGCCGATGAGCGAAATCGCCGGTCGGATGTCCGTCCAGGTCGGGGCCGGCACACTGCAGCGGATCAGCGCCCTGCAACGCACAACCGGGGGCCGCGGGATACTCCTCGGCGGAGTTCCCGGCGTCGCGCCGGCGCGGGTCGTGGTCATCGGTGGCGGCATGGCCGGCGCCAATGCGGCCACCATCGCTCTCGGCCTCGGTGCCGAGGTCGCCATCCTGGACAAGAGCGTCACCCGCCTGCGCTGGCTCGCGGACCGCTTCGACGGCCGCGCGAAGACGATCATGGCCAACGCTTCCACCACCAGCGAATACGTGCGCGATGCCGACCTCGTGGTCGGCGCGGTGCTCGTACCGGGGGCACGGGCACCGAAGCTCGTCAGCGCCGAGGACGTCCGCGAGATGCGTGACGGCTCGGTGCTTGTCGACATCTCCATCGATCAGGGCGGCTGCTTCGAGACCAGTCGTCCGACAAGCCACGACGACCCCACTTTCATCCACGACGGCGTGGTCCACTACTGCGTGACCAATATGCCGGGCGTGGTCCCGCACACGTCGACGCTGGCCTTGAACAACGTGACGCTGCCCTACATCCGGACGATCGCCAACAAGGGTTGGCAGGCGGCGGTGGCAGACGACAAGTACCTCGCCGACGGCTTGAACGTCGCCCGCGGCACGGTCTGGCACGACGCGGTCGCCGAGTCCGTCGGTGTCGCCCGACCGGACGCCCACCGTTTCGAGGCACTCTTCGAGACGGCGCAGTACACCGCCAGCCCCATCGCGTATCCCGACATCGAAGTTCCCTATTCGCCCAGCTCCCCCTCCAGCGTCACGGCCAACGCCTGACGCTGTTCTCGCCGAGGCCAGGAAGGCCTCGGCGAGCCCTTCGCGACTCCCGGGCACTTGCCTGTGATTGACTTACCGCGACAAGGGAACAAACCTCACAGTGGTAGCGGAACAGCGCACGCGGGACGGGAAGTGGAAACCATCGAGACCAAGATCACGTCACAAGGGCAAATTCCGGTCCCGGCCCGGATCCAGCGGAAGCTTGGACTAGCGCCCGGCTCCAAAATCGAATGGTGTGAGCGAGGAGACGAGGTCGTCATCCGTCGCGTGTCTGCCTACACGTCCAAGGACATCCACGAGGCCGTGTTCGCGAAAAAGCCTAGGCAACGAACCGTTCAGGAAATGGATAAGTGCATTCGGCGGCACTTCAGACGCCAGCATGCGCGCCGTTGACGCCAGTTCACTCGCTTGACAACGTTTTGCGCGCGAGTCGAGAATCGAGCTCGGCGAGCTTCCGCGCCAGACCTCGATCAACCCGCCCCAGCAGGGTTGATCCAAGAGGCGAAGGGGATCCGATTCCTTGAAGTGACGATCACGGTCTAGCAACCGGGCGGTGATCGCTGGGGGATCGATGCCCGGAACGGCGTAGGACCGGTGACAGTCGACAAGCATTTCAAGCGGCTCGTTCGAGCCCGCGCCGCGCGTAGCGGCGAGTCCTATACGGCTGCCCTCTGGCACTTCCGCCGCCAAGCGGAGGCTTCAACCATGTCCAGTAGCAAACGGGCCACATTGGCCGATCTTGGTTTCTCCATCGAGATGCCCTCAGGCTGGCAACGCATCACACACTCGATTTGGAGCGCGCTCCGTCCCGCGATGCACTACCAGGCGAGCGGTACCGACGAATCGCATGCCGAATTCGAGCTTGTCTACAGCCGTCAAGGGGATGTTCCCGTGTCCCCTCGGGCAGCAGCAGAAGCGATCGAGCGCGAACTCTCCACGGCCTACGGCAAGTTCGAATACGCCGACGCGACGCTCGACGGGAAGCCGGCGATCCGCTTGGAATGCACCGAGGCCTTCGGTGCGCCGGAGTACATGCGTCACTACTGCTTGGAGCACAGCAATCATCTGATGCGATTGAGGCTCATCACCACCAACCGGGCCGTCACCGAACCGGGACTCGAGGCAACACTTGCTTCGATCCGGTTGCGCGAGTCCGCGACCGAGTGCGTGTTCGGAGAGCTTGCCCTGGTGGATTATGCGCCGGCCGCGTTGGAATGCGTTCTCGTCGGCTCGCTCATGGCGCATGAGAAAGACGAGGCACTCTCCGGACGACACCTGATCGGATCGCTGGTTTACGGCGACAGCGGGATCGCCGCGTCCATTCTGCGGTCCCTCGGGGCGACCCCCGAACGGCTAGGACTCGCGACTCCCCTCGGCGATGGCGATGACGATGCCGGTCTCGACATCCACCGATTGCCGGTGCCCGCCGCAGCCTTCTCGCTGTTGACCCGGGTCATACCGCGCTATGCACGCGACACGGTTCGGTCCCACCACGTGCTGCTCGGCATCCTGTCGAAGGACAACACCGCCGGCGGCCCCGACTTGCTGACGGAACTCGGCATTGGGATTGCCGAAGCCCGGGTGGCTCTAGCCGATGAGATCGGGCACGAGCGAGACACCAGTTGCGCGTTCTGCAGCTTCTGCCGCAAGCCACGCTTCGACGTGAAGCTCCTCGTCCCGAGTGCCTTCAGCCACATCTGCGATGAGTGCGTCGACGCCTGCAAGGCTCTACTGAATGACGGACAGTTGTCGAATGGCGTCATGCGGCGACATTCCGGTCCAGGAAAGAGCAACGTGTTCACCGGGTGCGGCTACTGCGGCGGCAAGTCGAACCTCTTCACCGCGACGCCCGAGACCCATTTCATATGCGGGTCTTGCGTCGAGCGGACTGCGGCCATTGCAACAGACGGAGACGACCAATGAAAGCAGCTGCAGTTCGCAGCGGTGCGTGGAGTTCAGCACTCGTCGTGACGGCGCTTACGACAGGTGCGGTCAGCGCCGAGCCGACGAATCTCGACTTCGAAGACGGCGTCGTCGGCGAAATGCCCACCGGCTGGTTCGCACCGCTGGTCACCGAGCGAAGCGGCTACACCGTCGAACTGAGCGATGAGACTGCCAACACGGGCACGCTCTCCGCGGTGGTCGCCAAGACCCCGACGGTGGCGACCGACACGACGACGTTTCCGCCGGGCGGCGGATTCGGCAACGTGATGCAAACCGTCGATGGCACGCCGTATCGCGGCAAACGGGTGCGGTTCAGCGGCTGGGTGAGAACCGAGGTTCCGCTGCCCCTGCCCGGATTCCCAAGCGGACAAGCCCAGCCGTGGTTTCGGGAGGACCGGACAGGAGGGCGCCTCGGGTTTTTCGACAACATGAACGACCGGCCTATCCGCTCCAAGGACTGGCAACGATTCGAGATCGTCGGCGACATCGCCGCCGACGCCGAGCGAATCAACTTCGGGATGATGCTCATGGGTAGAGGCAAGGCGTGGCTCGATAGCGTCGCTGTCGACGTCGTCGGCGAGGCCGGCGAGGGCAACCAGGCTCCGCGCGAACTCGACGAACGCGGTCTCGCCAATCTCATCGCACTGACGCGGCTACTGGGCTACGTCCGCTACTTCCATCCCACCCAGGCGGTCGCCGACACGGACTGGGACGTATTCGCCATCAACGCCATACGCCAAGTCGAAGCCGCCGGTAGCGCCATGGAGCTCGCGAAAGCGCTTCAAGCCGTGTTCCAAGACGTTGCGCCCACCGTGCGCGTGGCGCCCACCGGCGATCCGCTGGCCTTGCCAACCGATCTAGCCACGAAACAGGAGGGCGAGATCCGCTACTGGGAACACCGCGGCGTCAAGGTGGGCGATCAGCCATCGATGTACTCGAGCAGGCTGCTCACGTCCACGACCGCGCCAGTCAGTCCCGGGGAGCCGATCGAGGCGGACCTCGGCGGTGGCGTGTCCGCGCTGGTGCCAACGGCCATACCCGTCGCCTTGGAGGCATTGTTCGAAGGGACACCCACCACCGTGCTCGCCGACGGCTTTCCGGACCACTGGCGGCCGACGGGAGACGACCGTTCAACCCGGCTCGCCGCCGTCGCCCTGGCGTGGAACGTGTTCCAGCACTTCTATCCCTATTTCGACGTCGTCGACGCCGACTGGAGCGCCACACTGAGCCGGTCACTGCCGGCCGCCGCCGTCGATGCGGATCAGACTGACTTCGTCGATACCTTGAAGCGGCTGGTGGCCGATCTTCACGACGGACACGGCCGGGCCGCCGGCCCGGGCGGTGGTCCCATGCACCTGCCTCCATTGGCCTGCGACTGGGTGGGCAACGAGCTGGTGGTCACTGCCGTCGCGGACGGGATGGACGAACTCCAACCAGGTGACGTGGTAGCCGAAATAGATGGACGTCCGCTAGGCGAACTACTCGGGTCGATCGCAGAGACGAACTCGGCGGCGACAAGCCAGTACCTTCGTCATATCGCCCTTTCCGAGATCGGCATGGGCGCACCGGGATCGACGATCGCGCTCAAGCTACGCGCTCCCTCGGGGCAAGAACGCATGGTCGAGGTACAGAGGAACATCCTGCCCTGGAGCGACGGCGTCGTTCGCGAACGGCGTCCGGAGCAGGGCGCGGAGCTGATCGACGGCGTTCTCTACGTCGACCTGGATCGGGTCAAGGATATCCAGGAGTTCAACGCCCTCGTGCCGAGGCTTTCCCAAGCCAACGGCATCGTTTTCGACCTGCGTGGCTACCCCGCCTTCCCGTTCACTCCGGTCATCGCCCATCTGATCGACGAGACGGTCACGTCCGCTCAGTGGCACGTCCCGTTGGTGCACCATCCGGACCGTCGCGACATGCAGTTTCAGTTCAGCAACTGGTCGGTGCAGCCCTCGAAACCGCGTTTCACGAAGAACGTCGCGTTCGTTACCGACGGACGGGCGATCAGCGCAGCGGAGACGCTTCTCGGCATCATCGAGCACTACAGGCTGGCGGAAATCGTCGGCGGACCCACGGCGGGCACCAACGGCAACGTCAACCCGTTCATGCTGCCAGGCGGCTACCACGTCACCTGGACCGGCATGCGCGTTCTGAAGCACGACGGCTCGCAACACCACGGCGTCGGGATTCAACCGACGGTGCCCGTGTCGCGAACAATCGCGGGGATCGCCGCGGGACGGGATGAGTTGCTGGAACGGGCCACGGCGGTGGTGACCGGTCCCACACGCCCGTAGCGCCCCAAAGCCGTCCCCGGCGCTTCGCTTCGCTGTGCCCCGGGGT
>VXPO01000085.1 GCA_009839505.1 Gammaproteobacteria bacterium | reverse complement strand
CCCTCCGGTACCTCCCGCCATGCCTCGGAAGCGTCGCCAAGACCCCAAGCAGACCACGCTGGCGTTCCGGCCCGCCGGCCGCGGCGGCGCCCGGCCCGGCGCCGGACGCAAGCGCGTCCGCAAGTCCCGCGTGCCGCACCGGACCCGCGAAGGCGTTCCCGCGCACTGCCCGGTGCACGTCACCCTGCGGGTGCTCGACGGCCTGCCGGGGCTGCGCCGGGCGGCGTTCGTGCGGGCGTTCCGGGAGACGCTGCGGCGGATGTCGCGGCCGGGGTTCCGGGTGGTTCACTACTCGGTGCAGGACAACCACGCGCACTTCCTCGTGGAGGCGGCGGGGAGGGAGCGGCTGGCCAACGGGATGAAGAGCTTGGCCGCCCGATTCGCGAGATGCGTAAACCGGGTGTTCGATCGGACGGGCAAGGTGCTGGCGGATCGTTTCCACCATGTGGTGAAGCGGACGCCGACGGAGGTTCGACGGGCGCTGGCGTACGTGCTCCTGAACGTCCGCAAGCACTACGGGGAGCGGTGTCGCAGGAAGCCGCCGGTGGTCCTGGACGGGGCGAGTTCGGGTCTCTGGTTCGACGGCTGGAAGGGTCGGGAGCCGCCGCCTTTCGGCCGTTACGCGGACGCCGACCGCGACCGCGAGGTGGCCGCGCCGCACACGTGGCTGCTCGCGAAGGGCTGGCGGCGGATCGGGTTGATCGATCCGGCGGAGGTGCCGGGCGGGAATCCCTAGGTCGAAGGGGAACGGCGACGGATCAGCACCGTCGCATTGATCGCGCGTCCCTCCCTACGTACCCGTGAAGAATCGCTGGGGATTGTCGACGAACAGCGTGTCGATCGTCTGGTCTGTCACTCCCATCGACTTCAGGTCCGGAATCACATGGCGATGCATATATAGGTACTTGTCTGGGTTCCGCAATGCCAGGTCGTGCTCGTCGGGTAGGGTGCCGTCCGGACGTTCGTTCAGGATGTGCAGGCAGATGCAGTCGTGGGCCGGGCACAGGCGGTCACCGTAGCCGTCGTCGATCAACGACTTCATGGTCACGGTGCGCATGTGCGGACTCACCAGGTGGCCTGGATAGCGGTCGAGACCGAGAAAGCAGCCCTGGTCGAGGATCCACTTCAGGTACTCAGTGTCGGTGGTGTCGTTCGAGTGGTCGATCTTGACCCGCTCGAGGTCCACGCCTTCCTCTTTGAAGATGGCGATCTGGCGTCGAGCCACCTGGCCGGTGGGGTAGGAGTGCACCATGATGGGGACGCCCGTCTCGTTGTGTGCACGGGCCACGGCGCGGTTCATGATCTCGAGTTCAGGGGTGACGCCCTCGAAATCCGCTGCGCATTTCAACACGCCGGCCTTGACGTCGGTGCCGCGGAAACCCTCCTCGATGTCGCGTATGAACTCCCGAGCCATCTGTCTGGGCGAGACGTGACGGATGAAACGCGGTACATCGAGCCACCAGCCGGTGACGTTGATGATGTTGACGCCCGACGCCTCGGACACCGCACGCAATAGCTCCGGGTCGCGGCCGAGGTCGAAGGTCGTGGCGTCGACCATGGTGTCGATGCCGCCCGCCTTGGCCTCCTTGAGACATTCGACGGCCCGCTCGAAGCGGTTGGGTCCGAGCAGATCCGGGTAGCTCCGGTACATGCCGCTGGCGCTCACCATGACGTGTTCGTGCATCAGCGTGAAGCCGAGCTGGTCGGCCTCGATGGGTCCGGTCACCGAATTGATCATGTGGTCCTCCCGATACTGGCTCCGCCCATTGGGTTGGGGTGCTACGCCGGAACCAACAGGTCGGGGTACGTCGAGAACCTCGTCTCTTGGCGCGTACGTATCTCGATCACTGCGACCTGTCCGTCCGCGTTGGCACGCTTCGCGTCCTCCAAGGCGGGACCGATGCCGGCTACGTCCTTGACATGGATGCCTTTCGCACCGAGTGCCTCGGCTACGCCGGCGTAGTCACCGGACTGGTTGCCAACGCCGTATTTCTCCATTGCCACCGGCATCTTGGTGTCGTAGCCGCCCATGGTCAGATTGTTGATGACCACGGTAGTGATGGGAATCTCGGCCCGAACCGCCGTTTCGATCTCCATGCCGGTGTGGCCAAAGGCGAGGTCGCCCATGAAGTTCATGCAGAACTTGGATGGGTCCGCCATCTTCGCCCCAATCACCAACGGGATGCCGTAGCCGAGGTGCGTGGTCTTGCCCCAGCCGATGTAGCCGTGGGGCGAGTGGGCCTCGTAGAAGGGCATGATCTGATCGCGCGGATTGCCGGCGTCGTGGGTCAGCACCGTCTCGGCATGGTCGATGTGCGCGTTGATCTCACGGATGACCCGATAGGGATTGATCGGGGTCTCGTCCGAGTCGAGCAGCGGTGCCCACTCGGCGAGCCACTCCGCCTTGGTGGTGGCGATCTCGGCCACGGTCGGGGTGTCCTCCGCGCGTCCGTCCTCGCCCAGTTCGGCGCGTGCCTCGTCGATCATCGCTTCCAGGGTGAGCTTGGCGTCGCCCACGAGACCGAGGTCTACTGCGTAGTCCTTGTTGATGTCCTCGGCGGACACCGTGGAATGTATGAGGAACTTGCCTCCTGGAATGGGTAGGCCGAAGCCGGTACGCGTCAAGCCCGACCCGATGGCGAGCACGGCGTCCGACGCCCCGAGCCATTTGAACACCGCCTTGGGGGCGGTGCGATTGGCCGACCCAAGTGCCAGCGGGTGGTCGTCGGGGAATGCGCTCTTGCCCTGCATGGTGGTGATGACCGGAATCTGCGTGAGTTCACAGAACGTGCGCAGTTCGTCGCAGGCGTCCGCGTAAAGGATGCCTTGGCCGGCCCAGATCACCGGACGCTTGGCTTTGAGCAGGGCGGCAACGGCGTCCTTGATATCGCCGCGTGACGGCACTGAGCGCATCGTCGTCGAGGGCTTGTACTGTTCAGCCGCGCCAGCAGGGGCTTCCTGGCCGAGCACGTCGCCATGCATCTCCACCAGCACCGGACCGGGGCGTCCCTGTCGGGCCGTGTGGAAGGCGCGGCGTATCTGCGTGGCGGTGCGGTCGATTCGGTCGATGGACAGGGCAAGCTTGGTGACCGAGGCGTAGTTCTTTCGGGCGGAGAAGTTCGGCTCCACATCGTAGCCGCCGAGGCCGGCACCACCTGGAAGGAAGACCATCGGCACGGCCTCGCCCCAAGCTTGGGCGATCCCCCCGAAGGAGTTTTCGACCCCGGGGCCGGACTGCGATGCGAAGACCCCTGGGGGCGCCCCTCGGGTCTGCCGGGCGTAGCCATCGGCGGCGTTGATGCCACCCCGTTCCTGGCGAAAGACCAGGGGTCGGATGCCTACGCGCGCCGCCGCCTCGATCAAAGGGTTGGCCGGGAAACAGGGCATCCAGCGGACGCCCTCGGCCTTCATGCAATGCGCGATCAGATCATAGCCGTTCACGGCTTCCCTCCCAGACGTGCAGGAGGGCGAGCATAGCACTGCCCGTGGACGCACCGTCGCCGTTGCTCTGCGACAGTCCTGATATGATGCGCCGCTTTCTCAGGGCGGTGATCCCATGGACGGCCCCGACTTCTCGAATACTGAACTGGTGCCCGCGATCGCCCAGGACGCGGACACTGGCGACGTGCTGATGCTCGCGTACATGAACGCCGAGGCGTATGCCGAGACCCTGAACACGCGGCGGGTGTGCTATTTCAGCCGCTCCCGCAAACGGCTCTGGCGCAAGGGCGAAGAGAGCGGCAACGTGCAGCTCCTCAAACAGATCTACTACGACTGTGATGCCGACACGGTGCTAGTGAAGGTCGAACAAGTGGGCGGTGCCGCTTGCCACGAGGGGTACCGGAGCTGCTTCTTCCGGGAGATCGATCCGGATACGGGTGATGCGAAAGTGATCGCCGAACGCGTTTTCGATCCTGCCGACGTGTACAAGAAGTGACGCCATGAGCAACGTCCTGAACCTCGGAATCCCCTCCGGGAGCCTGCAGAACGCCTGCGCCGAGCTGTTCGAACGGGCGGGCTACCGTATCTCGTTCCCGAGCCGGTCGTACTACCCGGAGATCGACGACCCGGACATCGACTGCCTCTTGGTCCGCGCCCAGGAGATGGCGCGCTACGTGGAACAGGGCGTCCTGGATGCCGGGATTACCGGCCACGACTGGGTCCTCGAAACGGGTGCGGACATCGAGGAACTGGGCGAGTTCGTGTTCTCGAAGGTCAGTCGCCGACCAAGCCGCTGGGTGCTTTGCGTACCAAACGACTCGCCCGTTCAGACGGTGAAAGACCTCCAGGGCAAGCGAATCGCCACCGAAGTGGTCAACCTGACGCGTTCCTATCTCGCCCGCCACGGTGTCACCGCGAACGTCGAGTTTTCCTGGGGCGCCACCGAGGTCAAGCCGCCTCGGCTCGCCGACGCCATCGTCGAGATCACGGAGACCGGCAGTTCGCTACGCGCTAACAACCTGCGCATCGTGGAGGAAGTGCTGACCAGTACACCCCGGCTCATCGCCAATCGCGACGCCTGCAAGGATCCTTGGAAGAAAACCAAGCTCGACAACATCTCGCTCATGCTCGCGTCCTGCCTGGCCGCGGAAGGGCGCGTCGGTCTGATGATGAACGTGCGCAACGAAGATCTCGACGCCGTCACGGCGATCCTCCCAGCGCTACAGAACCCCACCATCTCGCACCTGAGCGACCCGGATTGGGTCGCCATCAGCACGATCATCGACGAAGCCCAGGTACGCGTCATCGTGCCTGAACTCAAGAAGGCCGGTGCAACGGGGATCGTCGAATTTCCGATCAACAAGGTGATCGACTGACGACGGACTTGCTCCCCTTTGGCCGTAATACGCGTTGACGGCCATATCTGGGTTGAAGATTGGCCGTATTGGTCGAATTCTTGGCCGTATATCACCGAGATTGGCCGTATGGCGCCGACTGCCACGATGCCGGTAACAACATGGCCGCGCCGACGGGTTGCCGACCTGGTCCAAGAGGTATGATGCCCGGCTACTTCGGCTGGAAGTGACGGGCATGTTCCATCGAGTTCTCATCAGCAATCGCGGCGAGATCGCGATCCGCATCGCCAAGGCGGCCGCCTCTCTTGGCGTCGAGTCGGTCGGCGTGTACTCCCCGGTGGACGCGTTGTCCCTTCATACGCGCATAGCGACCGAGGCGGTTGAGATTGGAAATGGCTCGGTGGACGACCCGGTCGGGGCATACCTCGATGCCGACGCGCTGGTCGCCATTGCCAAGGAGCGGGGTTGCGACTGCGTTCATCCCGGATACGGTTTCCTGGCGGAGAACGCCGACTTCGCGACTCGTTGCACCAAGGCGGGGATGACGTTCATCGGTCCGTCGCCGCAAACCCTGTCCCTGTTCGGCGACAAGGTTCAGGCCCGCGCCTTGGCCTCGTCCCTTGGGATACCCGTGCTGCCGGGCAGTACCGAAGCGCTGGAGTCGGCGGATCGCGCCGCAGCCGTGGCCGCGCAACTGGGATACCCCGTCATGCTCAAGGCCGCGGGCGGGGGCGGCGGTCGAGGCATGCGCGTCGTGGGTGACGTGGATGCCATGTCCGAGTCCTTCGAGCGTTGCCGGGGTGAAGCCGCAGGTGCCTTCGGCAACGGCGATCTCTTCGTCGAGAAACTGGTCGAACGTCCTCGCCACATCGAGGTCCAGATCCTTGCCGATGGCGACGGCAATGTGCTGCATCTGCATGAGCGAGACTGCTCGGTGCAGTTGCGCAATCAGAAAGTCATTGAGACCGCGCCCGCCGCCGGCCTCGACGACACGCTTCGGGGTCGGATTCTCGCCGATGCCATCAAGCTCATGGAAGCTGCGAACTACGTCAACGCTGGCACGGTTGAGTTCCTGGTGGCCCCGGAAAGCGGCGAGCACTACTTCATCGAATGCAACCCGCGCATCCAGGTCGAGCACACCGTCACCGAGCAGGTGACCGGCGTTGACCTGGTCGAGGCGCAGTTCCGTGTCGCAGCCGGGGCTTCCTTGCCATCCCTCGGCTTGGTCGACCAACACGCCGTCGGAGCACCGCGAGGCTTTGCCGTGCAGGCGCGCGTGGTGGCCCGAGGGGCCGGGACCTTGAGCGCATACAAGGAGCCTACCGGGCCCGGTGTACGTGTCGATGGCAACGGCTACGTGGGCTACGCTCCGCCGCCGCAGTTCGATCCGCTGTTGGCCAAGGTTGTGGCCTCGAGCTCGTCTGCCGGCTCGTACGCCGCGGCCGTGGACCGTACACGTCGGGCGTTGGACGAATTCCATATCGGCGGACTTGCCACGAACTTGGACCAGCTCAAGGCGATTCTCGCCCATCCCGCCGTCCGCGAGGGCGATGCGCGCACGACGTTGTTGTCCGACCAGCCTGAGCTTCTTTCACCCGCCGTGGACGGCAATGGCAACGGTGCCCTGGCACTGCTGCAGCAGCAGGCCACCGTTATGGGCGTGTCCACCGTCTCCGGGGCGGGAGTGGCCCCGACCGGGGGTGCGGTCGTCGCCACGCTCGACGTGGCGGAGGGGCAGGAAGCCGTCGCCTGCCCCATGGCCGGTTCCGTCCTGGAGTTCCGCGCCCGGGAAGGCGAGGCCGTGAAAGCGGGAGACGCGATGATCGTGATCAGCGCGATGAAGATGGAGTCCCAGGTCGCGGCACCCTGCGATGGCAGAGTGGCGGCGGTGCAGGGCTTGAGTGCAGGCGACAGCGTGGAGGCCGGGCAGGTTTTCGCCGTCATCGAGCCCAGCGCAGGCGCACAACGTATCCAGTCAGACACCGGGGACGGTACTTGGGCACCGTTGTTAAAGGACGTTGCCACCATGCGTTCTCTCTCACGGGAACGCCTGGCACCGGGCTCGGAGGACCCCGGCGTGGTCCGTCAGCGCAGCCGCGGCAAGCTGACCTGCCGGGAACGAATCGATCTTCTGCTCGACGAGGGTACGTTCCGGGAGGTCGGCAGTGTCGCCGGGTTCGCGTCCTACGACGAGGACGGCAATATCACCGCGTTCACACCCGCCAACCACGTCGGCGGCTGGGGCAAGATCGGGGGTCGCTCAGCGGTTGTCTGCGCTGACGACTTCACCTCGCGCGGCGGTCACGCCGACGGTGCCATCGGTGCGAAGAGCGGTTACCTGGACCGCCTTTCCCTGGAGATGCGGACGCCGTCGATTCGCCTGCTCGACGGGTCGTCCGGCGGCGGCAGCGTGGCGGCCATGGTGCCGGCCCAGAAAAAGGAAGGCGAGAGCAAGGCGAAGGAGAGCCGCGGTGCGATCAAGGCGGGTCGACCGCGGGTCGCGGGCGGTGGCGGCTCGTATCTGCCCGGACATCTCGGCAGTGCGATGTACACCGAGCAGTTGGCCACCGTCCCCGTCGTCAACATGCTGCTCGGCAGCGTTGTCGGCATCGGCGCCGCGAAGGCCGTGCTCGGCCACTTCTCGGTGATGGTGCGGGACATCGCTCAGTTGTTCGTGGCTGGTCCACCGGTGGTGGCCCATGCCATGGGCTACGACATCACCAAGGAGGACCTCGGCGGCTGGCACATCCACTGCCGCAACGGCTCGGTGGACAACCTCGCCGACACCGAGGAGGAGGCGGCCGAGTTGACCCGGCGGTTCCTGTCCTACCTGCCGTCGTCGGTCTACGAGACGCCGCCCGTTTTGGCTCCGCGAACCGATGACCCGGCCGACAGGCGCGAGGAGGAGCTGTTCACGCTGATTCCGCGCAAACGAACCACCACCTTCGACATCCGCAAGGCGATCCGGCTGATGGCCGACCGCGACTCCTTCTTCGAGGTCGGTCCGCTGTGGGGCACAGACCAGGTCACGGGTTTCATCCGCATGAACGGGCACCCGATGGGCGTGCTCGCATCCGACAGCCAGCACGTCAACGGGGGCGCACTCACCGCCGACGGTTGCAGCAAGCTCACCCGGCACTTGGATCTCTGCGACCTGTTCCACCTTCCGGTGCTGAACCTGGTGGACAACCCGGGATTCGCCGTGGGCCTCGAGCACGAGATCACCGGTGCGATCCGCCGAGGCGGCGAGTGGATGGTGGCTTTCTCGCAGGTCACCGTGCCGATCTTCACCGTAGTCATGCGGCGCAGTTTCGGCGTCGCCGGGAACAACTACGCGACACCCCGGTCGAGACCGTCGGTGCGCGTGGCCTGGCCGGCGGCCGATGTGGGCGGTATCCCGCCGGAAGGGGGCATCGAGGCGGCCTACAAGCGTCAACTCGCGGAAGCCGAGGATCCGCGCGCCCTGCGCGACGAACTGATGGCCCGCATCGAGAGCGCCCGTGGGCCGATTGGACCGCTGTCCCGGTTCCAGATGGAAGAGATGGTCGACCCGCGTGACACCCGGCGCCTCGTGTGCGAGTGGCTGGAGACGGCCTGGCGCCTGGTCACCATGCCGGAGCGCCTCAAACCCCGGGTGCTTCAGTTCCGGCCGTAGCGCACCCGGGGCCGTTCGGCAACCAACTATGACGAGGGCGATGTTCCGTCCGTGGCGACGCGCATCGGACCACGTACGTCTCACCAATGTTGGGGACGCGGAACCGCCTAGGACTCGCCTACGCTTCGGTCGTCTCATTGACCGGATGGGAGTAAACGCGTGCGCAGAGCGGCCGCGTTGGCGATCCACGGGACGCACAGCAGGCACTCCTCTACCAACGCCACGCCAGCATGAACGTCACCTCGGCAGCCTGTGGGTACGTCCGAGTACTCGCCATGGCGGCGTTGGTCTGCGCCGGTCCGGTCTGGGCGCAGGAAGAGGGCGAGCTGCGGCTTCGGGACGGCGCGGTCGAGCACGAAGGACGTCTCGAGGTCTTCCGGGTCAGGACGGTCGCGACCTCCACAACGGTGGGCGAGTGGGGCACGGTGTGCGACGACGGCTGGGTGGACGCTGCCGGCACTGCGAACGGCGATGTCGCCTGTCGGCAGTTGGGCTACTCCGGCGGCGTCGTGGAGTTCCACGACAGTGCCTACTTCGGCGAAGGAACGGGCCCGATTCTCCTCGACGATGTCAGCTGCGACGGGAACGAATCGCGACTGATCGACTGTCGGCACCGAGGGTTGGGGAACCACAACTGCGGTCACAACGAAGACGTCGGCGTGACCTGTTGGAATCCTGCCATTGTCGTGTCCGAGGACGCACTGTTCGTCGCCGAGGCGGATACGGCGGGGAGCACCTACGACATCGTTCTGGAGCGGCAGCCAACGTCGGACGTCATGGTCACGGTCGGCGGCACCCAGGGCACGGACGTGACGGTGAGCCCGACCGCGCTGACCTACACCACCGCCAACTGGAACCGTGCGCGGACCGTCACGGTGACCGCGGCGGAGGACGCCGACGCCGTCGACGACACCGTCACCCTGACCCATTCGGCGAGCGGCGGCGGCTACGACAGCGCGTCGGTCGACGTCGCGGTGACGGTGTACGACGACGACGGTGCCAACCGGGCGCCGAGTTTCGGCGAGGGGGTCTCTGCGACCCGCAGCGTCGCCGAGAACACGCCTTCGGGCGGTTCGGTCGGCGCGCCGGTGTCCGCCACGGATGCCGACGACGATCCGCTGACCTATTCGCTGCTCGGCACAGATGCCGCCCACTTCGCCATCGTCGCCACCGACGGGCAGATCCAGACGTCCGGGGCACTGGACCACGAGCAGGGCGTTGTCTACCGCGTGACGGTGAGAGTCGCCGACGACGCGGGCCACGAAGACACGATCCGCATCGTGATCAGCGTCACCGACGTCGACGAACCGCCCACGGCGCCCTCGGCACCGAGGGCGCATAGCCAGACCAGCACCAGCCTGACGGTGACTTGGAATGCGCCGCCGGACGGCGACCGACCGGCTGCGGAGAGCTACGACCTGCAGTACCGGCCCGACGACGGGAGCGCGTTCGCCGCGGGTCCCCAGGCGGTGGCGGCGACCACCGCGACCATCACCGGCCTGGTGCCGGGCACGGCCTACGAGGTCCAGGTGCGCGCCAAGAGCGACGAAGGCACCGGCCCGTGGTCCGCGTCGGCGACGCTGCGCACGACCTATTCCCCGGGCGAAGAGGGCGACTTGGCACTCCGCGATGGGGCCGACGACAGCGAGGGCTGGCTCTCGGTTTTCCTCAACGGCAGCTGGGGGACCGTCTGCGACGACGGCTGGGGCGATCCTCCCGACTACAGCGACGGCTATCCGAATGCGGAGGTCGCCTGTCGGCAACTGGGCTTCCGGCGCGCCCTCGAGGTCCACGACGCCTCGCGCTTCGGTCCCGGGACCGGTCGGATTCTCCTCGACGACCTCAGCTGCGACGGGACCGAGTCGCGTCTAATCGACTGCCAGCACAGGGGTATCGGCAACAGCAACTGCAGTCATTCGGAGGATGTGGGGCTCGTCTGCGACGCCACGGATCCGCCGTCCGTGTCGGTATCGCCGCAGATCCTGACGGTCGCCGAGGGGGATGCCGAAGGTAGCCGCTACGGGATCGTCCTGGACGTCGTGCCGTCCGGGGACGTCGTGGTCACCGTGGACGGGACCTCGGGCACCGACGTGACCGCGACGTCCACGGTGCTCACGTTCACGACCACCGACTGGGCGCAGAGGCAGACGGTCACCGTGACGGCCGCACATGACGCCGACGCCGACAACGACCCCGTCACCCTCAGCCACTCGGCTACCGGCGGCGGCTACGACGGCGTGTCGATCCCCAGTGTCGCCGTCACCGTGATCGACGACGAGGGCGGCAACCAGGCGCCGCGGTTCGACGAAGAAAGCCCGGCCTCGCGCACCGTCGCCGAGAACTCCACCCCGGGCCAGCTCGTCGGCGCACCGGTGTCCGCCACAGACGATGACGGCGGGACGCTGACGTACTCGCTGGTCGGCGGAGACACGGCGTTGTTCGACATCGTGGCGTCCAGCGGACAGCTCCGCGTGAACGGCGCCCTCGACCACGAGCAGAGCACCAGCCACGGGGTCACGGTCAGGGTCGATGACGATGCTGGCGGCTTCGCCGTCATCGAGGTCGACATCGACGTCAGCGACGTCGACGAACCCCCTTCGGCCCCGGGACCGCCGACGGTGTCGAACCTGACCGCCACGAGCGCGACGTTTCGCTGGGATCCGCCGGCGGACAGCGGGCGGCCCGCCATCGAACACTACGACCTGCAGTACCTGGCCGACGGCGACGCCGCGTTCACGGCAGGCCCGCAGGATGTGCTCGTCAGCACCGCCACCATCGCCGGATTCGTGCCCAGCACGGACTACGAGATCCAGGTGCGCGCCGTCAACCACGAGGGCGACGGCGCGTGGTCGGCGTCGGCGACCTTCCGCACTCCTTCGGTCGACGGCACCGCGCTTGGTACGGTGCGGCTGTCGGCGAACACGCTGTCTGTCGCCGAGGGCGATACGGAGGGTGGCCAGTACGAGGTCGAGTTGAGCGCCGAACCGTCGGCCGCCGTCGTCGTCACCATCGGGGGTACGGCGGGGACGGACTTGACCGCGCGCCCATCGACGCTCACGTACACGGTCGCCGACTGGAACCAGTCCCAGACCGTCACCGTGACGGCGGCCGAAGACGCCGATGCCCAGGACGACGAGGCCACGCTTACCCACACGTCGACCGGCGGCGGCTACGACGACGCGTCGAACCCCACCGTCGCAGTCACGGTCACGGACAACGATGGCGCGAACCAGGCGCCGAGCTTCGACGACGGCGCGGCCACCTCCCGCAGCGTCGCCGAGAACTCCCCCGCCGGCAGTCCGGTCGGCGCGCCCGTGTCCGCGACGGACGCCGACGACGATCCATTGACCTATTCGCTGTTCGGTACCGACGCCGCCCACTTCGGGGTCACGGCAACCAGCAGCCAGATTCTCGTCAACAGCCCCCTCGACCACGAGCAGGGGATCGACTACCGCGTTTCCGTCCGGGTCGAAGACGGCGAGGGCGGCAGCGACACGATCAGCGTCGAGATCACCGTGGGCGACGTGGACGAACCTCCTTCGGCGCCGTCGACACCGAGGGTCACGGCCACGACTGCCAACAGCGCCACGTTCGCCTGGGATCCGCCCGGCGACCTCGACCGGCCCCCGGTCGACGACTACGACCTGCAGTACCGGGTCGGCACGACCGGCACCTTCACAGCGGGGCCGCAGGGGTTGACCGGCACGACCGGAACGATCAGCGGGTTGGTCTCCCCCACCCACTACCAGGTCCAGGTGCGGGCGAACAACGCCGAGGGCGCAGGTGTCTGGTCGTCGTCGCTGACGTACCACTTCGACCCCGCTACCGCCGAGGGCGACCTACGCCTGAGTGGCGGCAGCGACGATGCCGAAGGGCGCGTGGAGGTCGTCGTCGGAGGCGTCTGGGGCACCGTCTGCGACGACGGCTGGGACGCACTCGACGGCCGGGTCGCGTGCCGGCAGGCGGGTTTCGTCGACGTCGTCCGGGTCCGGACCGCCGCCCACTTCGGCGAGGGTACCGGTCCCATCAACCTGGACGACGTGGCCTGCATCGGCACCGAGGCGCGGCTGATCGACTGTCCCCACACCCCGGAAGCCGATCACGATTGCGGTCATTACGAAGACGCCGGGGTGACCTGCCTGACGATGCCGACCGGATGGGTGTCGCCGGCGGAGTTGACGGTCGTCGAAGGAGACGCGGGCGGCGGGCAGTACGAGATTGGCCTGGACTACCAACCGGTGGGCGACACGGTGGTCACGGTCGGCGGTACGTCGGGTAGCGACGTGACGGTGAACCCGTCCATGCTGACCTACACCACCGCCAATTGGGACCAGGCGCAGACCGTGACCGTGACGGCCGCCGACGACGCCGACGCGGACGACGACCCCGTCACCCTGACCCACTCCGCCACCGGCGGCGGCTACGAGGGCGGCATCCCCGACGTCGAGGTCACGGTCGCGGACGACGACGGCGCCAACGCATCGCCGAGTTTCGACGAGGGCGTCTCGACGACGCGCAACATCGCAGAGAACTCGTCCCCAAGCAGTCCCATCGGCTCGCCCGTGTCCGCCCAGGACGACGACGGCGATCCGCTGACCTATTCGCTGCTCGGCGCTGATGCGGCCCACTTCGACATCGACGCCGGCGACGGCCAGCTCCTGGTTGACGGCGGACTCGACCACGAACAGGGAATCACCTACCGCGTGACCGTGAGGGTCGAAGACGACATGGGCAACAGCGACACGATCAACGTTGCCATCGATGTCGGCGACGTCGACGAACCCCCCAATGCACCGTCGGCGCCGAGCATAGCGGAGACGTCCGGTACCAGTTTGAACGTGCGCTGGGAGGAACCGCCGAACAGCGGCAGGCCGGCCATCGACGACTACGACCTGCAGTACCGCACCGGCGACGCCGGGGCGTTCGAGGCCGGGCCGCAGGGCGTCGCACGGACCCGCGCCACGATCACCGGACTCGTCTACGACACGGAGTACCAGATCCAAGTCCGTGCCAACAACGACGAGGGCGAGGGCGCATGGTCGCCCTCGGTGTCGGGGCGAACGGATCCTGAGCCGGATGCGAACCTCAAGGGTCTGACCGTGAGCGACGGCGACGGAGCCGCGACCCTGATGCCGGCGTTCGACCCGGCAGTCACCTCCTACACGGCCGAGGTCGCCAACACCGTCACGGTGGTGTCGATTCACGCCGAACCCAACCACGTCAAGTCGACGGTCGCGACCGCCACGCCCGAAGATCTCGACCCCGACACGGCTGGCATACAGATGCGGCTGGCGGTCGGGGACAACGTCATGACGCTCGAGATCCTCGCCGAGGACGGCGAAACCAAGACCTACACGATCACCGTGATTCGCGCGCCGTACTGCGCGGCCACCACTCCCGCGGTCACCGGCGTCACGGGTTCCCCCAGCGCCGGTCTCATCGACGACTGCAACACCTTGATGGCCTGGTGGGAAGCCGTCGTCGGTGGGCAGGATCCGCCGAGTCTGGACTGGTCCCCGGACAGAAGCATGCGCGACTGGATGGCCATCGAGACGTCGGACGGGCGCGTCACGGCATTCGATAGCGACTTGGAAACGGATTTGTACTCGACCTCGCTGCGCGGCGAACTGACGCCCGAACTCGGTTCGCTTTCCGCGCTGACCGTGCTCCGGCTCAGCGGCGTCGGGCTGAGGGGTCCGATTCCCGAAGAGCTCGGCAACCTGTCGCAGTTGACCGTGCTCGATCTCAGCAACAACCGCAGCGTCGTGGGCATCGATCTGCCCGGGCTGAGCGGCACGATCCCGGACTCTCTCGGCAACCTCGCCGCGCTCACCGAACTGGACCTGGGGTCGAACAGCCTGAGCGGCGAGATTCCCGACTCCCTGCAACGGCTCGTGTCGCTACGAGTCCTGCGCCTCGGCCGCAACGTCGAGGTCAGCGTGTACCAGCAGCCGATCTCCGACACCGGCCTGGAGGGGTTCTTCCCCGACTGGTTCGGGAGCCTCACTCGACTCGAGGTGCTGAGGCTGGACTTCAACCGGCTCGACGGCCGGATCCCCAGAGAACTCGGCGATCTCCAAAGCCTGGTGGAACTCTCCCTGGAGAGGAACTACCTGAGGGGCTGCGTTCCCCGATCCCTCAGCAGGTTCCGCAGTGACATCGCGACCCAACGCGAGCGGGGCACGGTTGTCCCCTCGACGCTGCCGTACTGTCCCGCTCCGGGAAGAACGACCGCGAACGTCACCTCCGCCCTCGACGGCGA
Source organism: Gammaproteobacteria bacterium (assembly GCA_009839505.1). Taxonomy (GTDB): domain Bacteria; phylum Pseudomonadota; class Gammaproteobacteria; order Pseudomonadales; family Azotimanducaceae; genus VXYL01. The sequence goes on along the minus strand of VXPO01000085.1, from coordinate 27,860 downwards.
GGTCGCCGTCAACTATCGCGCCGGGGTGCCGTCGGGCGGTCAGACCATCTCCCATTTCGAATACCGCCTCAGTTCGGACGGCGGGGTGACCTGGAACCCGGACTGGTCGACGATACCCGACAGCGGGCCGGGCCAAAGCAGCAGAGGTTCGTACGTGTTTCGTGGTCTGGCGAACGGCACCACGTACCAGTTGGAGATTCGGGCGGTCAACGACGACGGCGCCGGGAACCCCGCACGGGTGACTGCGACGCCACGCCCGCGTTCCTCCGATGCCGCCCTGCTGACGCTGGAGGTCATCGACACGGCGTCGGGAGCGACTGTCGCGTTGACCCCGACCTTCGATCCGGCGAGCCTGCACTACGCGACGACGGTCCGGCGTTCCATCGCGACCGTAACCGTGTTCGCCGTGCCTGCGGATGGAAACGCCGGCCTCTCCACCGAACCCGGCGACGACGATGCCGGTCGGGCCGGTATCCAGGTTCCGCTGGAGCCGGGCTTCAACGAGATCGCGCTCACGGTCACCGCGCAAGACGGTGCGACGCAGGTCGTCTACCGGCTGTCCGTCCTCCGCGAGCGGACCAACGACCCCGCCGGTGTCGAGGTGGATCCGCCCGCATTGACCATCGAAGAGGGCAAGTCCGCGAGCTACGCAGTGAAATTGACGGCGGAACCGGTCGAATCGGTCACCGTGGCCGTCAATGCGACGGGCATCGGCCAGATCGAGACGAACCCTTCGCGGCTGACCTTCACGACGTTTTCCTGGGGCACGGCGCAGACGGTGGAGGTGACGGCCCAGGAGGACGACGACAGTGTTGACGGCTATTCGGTGCTGTCACACGTCGCAACCGGCTCCGGCTACGAACGGGTGACGACGTCCGACGTCACCGTCGACGTCTTCGACGACGACGTGGACGGCGTGGTCATCTCCACGACGATGCTCGCGGTTAACGAAGGATCTCAGACAACGTACACCGTCGTTCTCGACACCGAACCCGTCGGTACGGTCGAAGTGACCGCGACGGCACCGTCCGGTTCCGGACTCACCGTCGACCCGGGCAGGCTCGTGTTCACGCCGGCGGACTGGGGAACCGCCAGGACCATGACGGTCGAAGCTGAACAGGACGCCGACGGTGAAGACGACGCGGCCACCGTGACCCATGCCGTCTCGGGCGGCGGCTACGACGGCGTATCCGTCGACAGCGTCCGCACGACGGTGTTGGACGACGACACGAAGGGCGTGGACGTCTCGACGTCCGAGTTGAACATTCGCGAACGAGGAAGCGCCGTCTACACACTGGTTCTCACTACCGAACCCACGGGGCCGGTGACCGTGACGGCTACCGCGCCGCCCGGGTCGGATCTGAACGTCGCACCTTCGGCCGTGACGTTCTCGCCGACCGACTGGATGACCGTGCGAACGGTAACGGTAACGGTGGCCGGCGACGACGACGCCGTCGACGAGACGGCGACGGTGACCCATGTGGCAAGCGGCGGGGGCTACGGCGCGGTCGACGTGCCGGGCGTCGCCGTCGCGGTGGAGGACGCCGATGCCCCGCAGGCGGTGTTCTCGACCACGCACCTTGGCGTAGCCGAAAACGCCGAGACCGACTACACCGTGCGTCTTGTCTCGGCTCCGCGGGCGACCATGACGATGTCGGTTGCCGTACCAACTGGAGCGGATCTGACGGTCCGTCCCGCCGAAATCGTGATCACGACAACCGATTGGTCCACGCCGCGAACCGTTGCGGTTGCCGCCGGCGACGACGCCGACACGGCGGACGACGAGGTGACCCTGCGGCACACCGCCTCGGGTGCCGGCTACGACGGCGATGTGCTCGGCGTCGTCAACGTCACGGTGACCGACGACGACACTCCGGGGGTGGTCGTGTGGGCAACAAGAATCGACGTCCCGGAGGGCGGCAGCGCGACTTACAACATCCGGCTGTCCACCCAACCCACTGCGCCCGTGACGGTGACGGCGACCGCTTCCGGAGAGCTGGATGTGGCGCCGGCGGTCCTGTCGTTCACCGTCGCGGACTGGGACACCACCCAGATCGTGACCATCCGGGCGCCCCATGACGACGACACGGTGGATGGGCTGGTGACCGTGCGCCACGCGGCGCGGGGCGGCGACTACGATGGCGTGCCGGTCCCGGACACCGTCGTCTCCGTGATCGACGACGACATCGCCGGCGTGACCTTCTCGGCGACTTCGGTGTCTGTCGCCGAGGGCGACACCACGACCTACACGGTCGTGCTCGACGCGTTGCCGGACGCCCCGGTGACCGTGACGACGAGCGTTGCGGCCGGTGCGTCGATTGCCGTCCGTCCCGCGGTTCTCACGTTCACGGCGGCAGACTGGGCGGCTGCGCAGATGGTGACCATAGAAGCACTTCAGGACGACGATGGCGAGGATACCCGGGAGACCGTCACGCACACCGTCGGCGGCGGCGCCTACGACGGCGTCGCGCTGGCGGCGGTGGCGGTGAATGTGGCGGACGACGACGTTCTCGCCGTCGACCTTTCGACCAACGCGCTGTCGATTCGCGAAGGCGGCGAGGGGACGTACGCCGTGTCGCTCGCCACCGAACCCACCGGGCCGGTCACCGTGACGCCTTCAGCTCCCGTCGGCGCCGACCTCAGCGTCGAACCCGCCGCGCTCACCTTCGACGCCGCGAATTGGGCCATCGCCCAGAACATCACGGTACACGCCGCCCACGACGAGGATACGGCGGCCGACCAGGCATCGGTGAGTCATGTGGCCAGCGGCGGCGGTTACGGAGGCGTGGCCGTGGAAAGCGTGTCGGTCGCCGTCGTGGACGACGACCGGGCCGGCGTGGCGCTGTCCACCGGCATGCTCACGGTCGGCGAGGGCGGCACCGCGACCTATACCGTGCGCCTCGATACGGAGCCATCGTCCGCCGTGATCCTGACCGCCAGCGTGGTTTCGGGGTCGGGCATCGATTTGCGGCCCTCGTCCGTGACTTTCGCCATCGACGACTGGGCACTCGGACGGACCATCACCGTCGACGCAGCCGAGGACAGCGACGCCGACGACGGTGCCGCAAGCATCGCCCATCAGGCGCGTGGTGGTGGCTACGACGGGGTCCAAGTGGCGACGCTGCCGGTCGCGGTCATGGACAACGACACGCCGCCGGTGCCGGTGGACGCCCGGGCTCGGGCCGACCGCCTGACGCTGCGTTTCGACCGGATGCTGGACGAGTCCTCGGTTCCCGAACCGGGTGCCTTCGACGTGCAGGTGGACGGCAACGACGGTTCGGGTGCCGACGCGGCCGAGCCGGCGAACGTCGCGGACGTCGGCGTGGCCGCGAGCACCGTGGTGCTGACGCTGGCCCGAGCCGTACAACCCGGAGAAGACGTGACCGTGACCTACACCCCCGGCAATCGGCGAATCCGCAGCGCGGGACAGATATACGCGCGCGGCTTCACGATCCGCGCCAGGCTGCCGGCCCGGGGAGGCGAGGTGAGTGGACGCGTACCGCTGTTCGAGTCCGCGGCGAACGCCGACCGGCAGGGTTTCGTGCGCGTGATCAGCCACTCCGAGGTGGCCGGCGAGGTGGACATCGAGGCCGTCGACGACAACGGCATGCGCGCCGGGCCGGTGACGCTCAGCATCGCCGCCGGCGGCGCGGCCCACTTCAACTCCGACGACCTCGAGGGCGGAAACACGGACAAGGGCCTGCCCAACGGGATCGGCCAGCCGGGCCAAGGCAACTGGCGCCTGCTGCTCACCAGCGATCTCGACATCGAGGTGTTGTCCTATGCACGCACCTCCGACGGCTTCGTGACCTCGCTGCACGACGTCGTGCCGGTCGAGGCCGGCGTCCACCGCGGACTGGTCTTCTTCAACCCCGGCGAAAACGTCAACCAGGAAAGCCGACTGCGCCTAGTCAATTCCGGAGACGTCGACGCGAGCGTGACGGTCACCGGAATCGACGACCTCGGCACGGAATCCGAAGAGGTGCGCATCCATCTCCCGGCCGGATCCGCGATCGACTTGACCGCGTCCGAACTGGAAGCCGGCACCGGCCCGGGCATCGAGGGTGGCGCCCTGGGCGACGGCGAAGGCAAGTGGCAACTGGAGGTCGTCTCGGACACGCCGATCGTGGCCATGAGTCTGCTGGCGAGCCAGGGACGGCTGACCAACCTGTCGACCGCCCCCCAGACGCCCGGCAGTGCCGAAGGTTCGGTCACCGTGCCGCTGTTCCCCTCCGTATCGAACCCTGACCTGCAGGGATTCGTCCGTGTGATCAACCAGTCGGCGCAAGCGGGGAACGTCCTGATCGAGGCGTTCGACGACACCGATACGACCTATGAGACGGTGATCCTGTCGATCGACGCCGGCGCGGCCGCGCAGTTCAACTCCGACGATCTGGAACTGGGGAATCCCGATAAGGGACTTGCCGGCAGCACGGGCGCTGGCGAGGGTGCCTGGCGGTTGGAGCTCAGCAGCGAACTCGACATCGAGGTGCTGGGCTACATCCGCACCGACGACGGTTTCGTCACCGCGATGCACGATCTCGCGCCCATCGACGACGACGTCTACCGGGTCGTATTCCTCAACCCGGCGAGCAACGACAGACAGGTCAGCCGACTGCGTCTGATCAATCCCGGCACGATCGACGCCGCCGTGACCTTGACCGGCATCGATAGCGACGGAATATCCCCGGGCGATCCGGTGCGGGCGACCGTACCCGCCGGCGCTTCGCTCGAGTTGACCTCGGTTGAGCTGGAATCCGGCGACAGCGAGGACATCGAGGGCGGTGCGTTCGGCGACGGTGCGGGCAAGTGGCAGGTACGGATCGAATCGGACGAGCCCATCTGGGTGATGAGTCTGCTGAGGAGTCCCACCGGCCACCTGACCAATCTGTCGACTTCCCCGCGCCACGAGGCGGAAAGCACCGTCGTTCCGTAGAACCTGGAGCCGCTTGGGGCGCTCCATGACCTGACTGGCCCGGTCAGTCGCAACCAAGCCATCAGAACCGGCGTTTTTGTCCCCAATCTTGGGGACGCCCCGTCGGAGCATCTTGCGTATTTTGGGCGAGGCGCGGATGGACGCCGCGCAAGGGCTCAGGGGGGCGACTGTTCGTCGACATGGATACGTTTGCGCTGGGTACGCCGGACACACGAAGCCGGCGGCTTCGACGCACTGCCAGGCAGGATTCCGAGAGTCGACCCGATCCGGGTCGTGGATACCGCACCCGGGCGGCTCGCGCGTCGGTCTTTGTGTTGCTGGCGAGCTTGTGGACGCCGCAGGCACTCGCCCAGGAATTCGCCCGCGAGGACGATGGCGGAATCCGGTTCGCCGTCACCCGGGTCGGTCCGTCGGACGGCGTGGCATCCGTTCGCTATGCAACCTGTCCGACGAGCCTGGCCGATGCGGCCGCCCAGGCAGCCTGCGCAATGCTCTCCGGCACGGCCACCGTCAGCATCGACTACACGGAGACCCACGGCACGATCACATTCGCTGACGCTGCGACCAGCACGAGCATCACCGTCCCCGTCGCGGACGACTCGATAGACGAACCGGACGAGACTCTGCATTTCGTGCTGTTCGAGGGTACTGGGCTCGAAGTTCCACCCGAGCATGCCGTCACTGAGGGGACGATCATCGACGACGACCCGTCGCCGGTGCTCAGCGCTTCCAATCCGTCCGCTGCCGAAGACGTGGGCGACCTGACCTTCGAGGTGAATCTGGACCGGGCGAGTTCCCGGCAGTTGGAGGTGCCGTGGAAGACCGTGGACCAGACCGCGGTGGCCGGTGAGGACTACACCAGTACCAGCGGCACGATCACCTTTGCGCCGGGCTCGACGTCGGCCACGGTGACGGTGGCGGTCACCGACGACGAGGACATCGAGCCGCCGGAGACGTTCAAGCTCGAGTTCACCAGCGTCGACCACTTGAACATCGGTCGGGGAGGTGTCGGCACCATCGAAGACAACGAGGTCAACGAGGGAGATCCGTACCTCGTCGTCAAGGGTGAAGATGCCGCGGAGACGAACGCGAGCATCAGCTTCACACTGGCGCTGACGCATGCCTCCGACGCAGAAATCGTCGTGGAGTACGAGACGGTCGACGGCACGGCGAAGTCGAGCGGCAGCGGCGTCGCGGACAGGGACTACGTTGCCACGACGGGTTCCGTCACTTTCGCGCCTGGCGAAATCAGCCACAGCGTTTCGGTGAGTCTGCGCGACGACAACGTCTGGGAGGGCGACGAGACCCTCGGCCTCGATATCACCTCCGCGGTAGGCACCGAGGGTGTCGTCGACGGCGACGCCACGATCCTCGACGACGAGGGCAGGCCGACCGCCAACAGTCCCGCGACGTGCCGTGGAATCCCCCGCTTCCTGTGCGTCGGCGAAGACGTCGGCAACGCCGTCATTCCGGTCGAACTGTCCCACCGGAGCGCCAAGGAGTTCGTCATCACGGGAACGACAGAGGCGTTCACGGCATGTTCCACCGTCCGCCACTGCAGCGGCGCCGTGCAGCAGGACGACTACACGCACACCGTGGCGACGATGACCTTCGCCCCGGGGGTCACCAGCGGTCAGTCGATGCGGGTACCGATCATCGATGACGACCTGTACGAACCCCCGCCCTCAGGTGCGAACGGGGAACGGTTCAAGGTCTACTTCCATGAGCAGGGCAGCGCGGCCAGCTCGGGCAGCCTGTTCTGGGTGGAGATCCGCGACAACGAAGGGCCGCCCACCGTCGACATCAAAGATGCGTCGAACGCCGAGGGACGGACGATCTCCTTCACGCTCGATCTGTCGCACTCCAGCAACGTTGAAACGACGGTCGACTGGGAGACCAGGAACGGCACCGCTCGCGCCGGATTCGACTACGAGGCACGCAGCGGCAAGGCGAGGATCGGCGCCAACCGGACCTCGCATACCGTGAGCGTCGACACCCTGCTCGACGACGTGGACGAGGCCAACGAGTTCTTCTGGGTGGATCTCAGTCAACCGAACGGACTGTTGATCGGCGACGCCAACGGCAGGGGTACCATCATCGACGACGACCCGCCGCCGGAGTGCCACGTCCTGGAGGTGTCAGGCGAAGGTGGCGTCCGGCCATGCGACGATTGCGAGGAGAGCGCCGGTTCGGCCGTCGAGTCGGAGGGGCCGATCAACTTCACGGTGGCGATCGTGGCGGAAAGCGAGACCACGCGGGATGTCCGGTACGCCACTGCGGACCACACGGCCGAGGGTGGAAGCGACTACCAGACAACGAACGGCACTCTGACCTTCGCCGCCGGGGAACTCGAGAAGACCGTCGCCGTGCCGCTGATAGACGACTCGCTGGTCGAGGAGGTCGAGCAGTTCCGATTCACCCTGCCCGACTGCCTGCCCGAGGATCTCGACACCGATGTCTATGCGACGATCTTCGACGACGACGTGATCGGCGTCAGCGTCGCCATCGCGGACGCGGAGGGAGACGAGGACGTCGGTGAGCTGGACTTCGTGGTTACGCTGAGCGAGTCGCCGACGCAGGAGGCGACGGTGGCCTACAGGACGCGAGACGGCACGGCGGTGGCCGGCGAGGACTACACGGCAGTCGACGACGTACTGACCTTCGCGGCAGGTTCGGGCACGGAACACACGATCTCGGTCGCCGTCACGGACGACGGCGATGTCGACGCACCCCGGGAGACCTTCGAGGTCGTGCTGAGCGATCCGGCGAACGTCGTTTTCGCGCCCGGGCGGCGGACCACGGCCGTCGGCACCATCGTCGACAACGAAATGACGCCCGTGATCAACGTTGGTGCGGCGCAAGGTACGGAAGGCGGCACGCTGGCATTCCCGGTGACGCTGTCGGCGGCAAGCACCGCGGAGATCACGGTCGAGTACCGGCTCGAGGACGGGACGGCGCGTTTCGTCCACGACTACCTCGGCAATGCGGGCGACCTCACCCTGGCGCGCGGCACGACGAGCGGGACGATCCGGGTCGGATCGGTCGACAACGACCTGAGCGAACCGGACGAGACCTTCACGATCGAGATCCACACGCCGGTGAACGCGACCCTGGGGGATGCCAAGGCGACGGGCACCATCGTCGACGACGAGGCGCCGCCGGTGATCGAACGAGAGACCGCGATCTCCATCGCCGAGGCGCGATCACGCCGTCTGCAGGTGTCGTTCGAGACCGGCTCGACGCTGAGCGAGTACCCGGTCAAGATCCAAGCGCGGACCGCCCACGGCACGGCGGGCGCGGCAGACTATCACACGTTCGACCGCGAACTGTCGATCAAGGCAGAGGAAGCGGCCGCCGACCCGTTCGATGTGCGAACGAAGGGCGACGCCGTCGATGAGGACGACGAGACCTTCGACATCCACTTCACCGTGGTCGAGGGTCACGTCGCCGCCCCCGCGCAATGGACCACCCGTGTCACCGTGACGGACGACGACCGGCCTCCTCATGTCGGCATCCGCGACGCCCGAGCAGACGAGGGCACGTCCGCCGCGTTCGAGGTCAGGCTGTCTGCGGCCAGCGAGCGGCGCGTGTCGATGCGCTACCAGAGCCGGTACGGCACGGCGACGGCGGACGACTTCGACTCGGTCGACGCGATGCTGGAGTTCGCGCCCGGGCAAACCAGCCGCACCATCGAGGTGCCGCTGCTCGAGGACATGCTCGACGAACCCGACGAGGAGACCTTCAAGGTCGGTCTCAGTGAAGTCGTCAACGCCGTCTTCGGACGCCCGTCGGGCAATCAGTCCTGGTTCGAGGACTACGGGTGGGATGGCGAGGGCAACGGTCTCGTCGTCGACACCGATCCGAGTCCCCAGGTGTCGATCACCGACCAGGAAGCCAACGAGGGCGACGCCGATCCGACGATGAACTTCGAGGTGACGATGGATGTCGCCCACTACCAGGCGATCCGTGTGAACTACGAGATTACGGAAGACACGGCAACCGAGGGCGACGACTACACCAGCTCCCACTACAGCGGACAACTGACGTTTTCGCCGGGGACGTCCCGGCGAACCATCGCCGTCTCCGCCATCGACGACGACGAGCCCGAGGGCACCGAGACCTTCGAGATCGAACTCGACCATCCACGCCAGGTCGTCATCGGCGAAGAACCACCCTACGTCTTCGCGAAGCGCGTCGCCGTCGGCACGATCCTGGACGACGATGTTCACGTGACGGTCGACGGAGCCCGGGGCAAGGAGGGCGAGACGGTGTCCTTCGTGGTCGCGGTCAGCGGAGACTTCGCGAGCACGTTGACGGTCGACTACGAACTGCGAAGCGGTACGGCGACCCTGGGTGCAGATTTCCAGGCGAAGTCGGGGAGCAACACCGGCAGCTTGGACTTCGGTGTCGGCGAGACGTCCAAGTCCATCGACGTGGACCTCCTCGCCGATGCCCTCGACGAGGAGGACGAAGAGACATTCGAACTCGTGCTGACGGGCGCCAGGGGCGCCAGGATCACCACGGGCCAGGCCGAAGGGGTAATCGAGGACGTCGACGATCTGCCGACGCTGACGATCGCCGACGCGACCGCGGTGGAGGAGGGTGCAACGCTCGGGTTCGTGGTCACCCTGAGTCCGGCGAGCGGCCGCCGCGTCACCGTGGGCTACCGCACTCAGGACGGCACGGCGGTCGCGGGTGAGGACTACGTCCCCGACCAGGCCGTCCTCACATTCGAGGCGGCGCAGACCAGCAGCACCATCGCGGTCGCCTCCATCGACGACGACAAGGACGAACTAGACGAGGGTTTCCATGTCGTTCTCGGCGCGGCGCAGAACGCCACCGTGGACGACACCGACGGTGCCGGCACGATCACGGACAACGACGGTCCTCCGGCGCTGTCCATCACCGGCGGGCGCGGCGTGGAGGGTGGCGAGGTGGAGTTCTCGGTGAGCCGGAGCGCCGCCAGCAGCCAGACGATCACCGTTCGCTACGCCACGAAGGACGGCACGGCGACGGGTCTCGACTATGCAGCGGCCAGCGGCGTGTTGACCTTCGAGCCGGACGGCGAGGCCGTGATGGCGCTGCCGGTGGCACTGCTCGCCGACGACCTCGACGAACCGGACGAGACGTTCGAGATGGAACTGTCGGACCCCATGGGTGCCACGCTCGCCCCGGCGGATGCCGCAGCCGAGGGCGTGATCGAGGACGGCAACGATCCGCCGCTGCTGACGGTCGCCGACGCACGGGGCGTCGAGGGCGAGACGCTGTCCTTCGTGGCCAGCCTGGTGGGCGGGAGCAGTCGGACGGTGACCGTCCGCTACGCCGCGGACGAAGCGGAGGGCGAAGAGCTCGCCGGAAATCCGGCCGCGGGATCGGGCGAGGACTTCGAACCCGACACCGGGGTGATCAGCTTCGCTCCGGGGGAGTCAGCCACGACGTTCGCCGTCACGACGCTGGACGACACCGTCCACGAGATCGACGAGGTGTTCGCGGTGCGCTTCTCCGACCCGTCGGGGATCGACCTCGCCGCCGAGTTCGCGCGCGGCACGATCGAGGACAACGAGGTGCCGCCATCCCTCTCGATCGCCGATGCGCCGGATGCCCCCGAAGACGGGATGCTCGTGTTCGACGTTGCGCTCGACGGCGTCAGCGCCCAGGTCGTGACCGTCGGCTACCGCGTGGTCGACGGCACGGCAGTCGCCGGAATGGACTACGAGGCGAAGGAGGGCGTGCTGGAGATCCAGCCCGGCGAGTCGTCGGCCACGGTCGAAGTCGCCCTGGTCGACGACGACGTCGACGAACCGGACGAGCACCTCGGGGTCGTGCTCGGCGACGCCCAATTCGCCACCGTGGACGTTGCCGAGGCCGCGGGAACCATCCTCGACAACGACGACCCACCGGTGTTCTCCATCACGGGCGGCACGGGTGTCGAAGGCAGCGACATCGGGTTCGCCGTCACCCTGACGGGCGTCAGCAGCCAGGCCGTCACCGTGGGCTATGCGACGTCGGACGGCACGGCGGTTGCCGGCGCCGACTACGCCGCGGCGGCAGGGTTGCTGACATTCGAGCCAGGCGAGGGGAGCGTCAGGACGGTCCCCGTGGGGCTCCTTTCCGACAACGCGGACGAGGACGACGAGACCTTCGTGATGACGCTGAGCGCTCCGATCGGCGCCACGCTGGGGGTCGATACCGCCGAGGGTACGATTATCGACGTCAACGAGCCACCGCTGCTCTCGGTGGACGATGCACGCGGGCCTGAGGGCGGCGAACTGGCGTTCCAGTTCAGCCTGTCCGGCACCAGCGGTCGCGCCGTGACGGTGGACTACGAGTTCCTGGACGCCACCGCCCGGGCGGGCGAGGACTACGAGGCGACGGCCGGTCGGTTGACGATCGAACCGGGCGAGAGCGGCATCGCGCTGCCGGTTGCGCTTCTTGAGGACGACATCGACGAGCCGGACGAACTGTTCGTGCTGCTTCTTTCGTCGCCCGTCAACACCAGCCTTGCCGACCCGGTCGCGTTGGGCACGATCGAGGACAACGACGATCCGCCGATGGTCTCGGTTGCCGACGCCCCCGCGGTCGGCGAGGGAGGCACGCTGGCGTTCACGGTGTCCTTGACCGCGGCCAGCGGTCACGATGTGGAGGTGACCTACCAAACCGTCGACGGTTCGGCGGTGGCGGGAGTCGACTACGCCGCGAATCGGGGTGTCCTGACGCTGAGCGCAGGCACGCGGCAAGGGACGGTCGAAGTGGCGGCATTGGATGACTCCCTGGACGAGCCCGATGAAGACCTCACGGTGCGCCTGACCCGCCCTCGAAACGCGATCCTGGCGCGGGACGTGGGCGGCGGGGTGATCCTCGACGACGACGATCCGCCAGAACTCCACGTGGCCGATACGGTCGGCGTGGAGGGCACCGAGATCGTCTTCCTGTTCACACTTCTGGAGCCGAGTGCGCAACGCGTCGAGGTGGCATACGCGACCGCCGACGGCACGGCGCTCGCGGGCAGCGACTACGTCGCCGCGAACGGCACGCTCGAGTTGGCGCCTTTCCAACGGGCCGCGACGGTCACGCTGGCGCTTCCCGACGACACCATCGAGGAGCAGGACGAGACCTTCACGCTGTCGCTGTCGTCGCCGGTCAACGCGACGTTGACGAGGGATGCGGCGACCGGAACCATCACCGACGACGACGGAACGCCGGTACTCTCGGTCTCCGGAGGCTCCGGGGAGGAGGGGTCCACCCTCGAGTTCGAGATCGCCCGCCGGGGTTCCACCAGCCGCACCGCGACCGTCGACTATGCGACGGTCGACGGAACCGCCGTGGCGGGCGCAGACTACGGGGCTGTCGCGGGCACGCTCACGTTCGCCGCGGGGGAAGAATCGGCGACGGTGCCGGTCCGGCTGCTCGACGACGCCGTGGACGAACCGGAAGAGATCTTCGAACTGACGCTGTCGAACGCGGTGGACGCCAATATCGCCGTCGGCACCGCAGTGGGCACGATCGTCGATACCGACGCGGCGCCCCGGCTCTCGGTGACGGGCGGCGAGGATGTCGAAGGCGGCACGGTCGAGTTCGTCGTGAGCCTGGCGCCGTCGAGCACGCGCTCGGTGACAGTGGTCTACGAGACGACCGACGGCAGCGCCGAGGCGGGCGCGGACTACGACTTCACATCGGGCTCGCTCACCTTCGCGCCGGGCGAAACGGCCCGGACGGTGGCCGTTGCGCTCCTCGACGATGCCCTCGACGAGGCGGACGAGACCTTCGCGCTCAACCTCTCGAGTCCCGCGAACGCGACCGTCGCGACGCCCTCGGCGGACGGCACGATCCTCGACGACGACGCGTCGCCGGCACTCTCGGTAACGGGTGGCCGGGATGTCGAGGGGGGCAGCGTCGACTTCGTGGTCACGTTGGAGCCGAATTCGGCCCGGACGGTGACGGTGGGCTACGCAACGGCGGACGGAACGGCGGTCGAGAACGACGACTACCGGCCAGTCGACGGCACGTTGACCTTCGCAGCGGGGCAGACGCGCAGGACCGTGGCCGTGCAGCTGGTGGACGACGACGTCGACGAGCCGGACGAGGCCTTCGCCCTTGCGTTGTCGTCGCCCGCGAACGCGACGCTCGCCGTCGACTCCGCCGACGGCGAGATCATCGACGACGACGGCGCGGCCCTGCTGACGGTCGCCGACGCGATCGCCACGGAGGGCGACGGCACCATTGAGTTCACGGTCTCGCTCAACAAGCCCAGCGGACGGGCGGTGACCGCGCGGTTCGACACCGCCGATGGTACCGCGGTCGACGGCGAGGACTACGAGTCGGCGTCGGGTACGGTCACCATCGCCGCCGGCGGGCTGGCAACGACCGTGAGCATCGCGTTGCGCGACGACAGCGCCGACGAACCGGACGAGACGTTCACGCTGACCCTGTCGGCGGTGGACAACGCCGTCGCCGCGAGGGATGTCGCCGAAGGCACGATTCTCGACGATGACCGGTCGGCCACCTTGAGTGTCGGCGGCGCACGCGGGCCCGAGGGCGGCACGGCCAGCTTTGTGATCACCAAGAGCGGCACAACGACGCGCTCGGCCACGGTTCAGTACCGCACGGTCGACGGCACCGCTTCGGTCCATGCGGACTACGCCTTCGCTGGCGGAACGCTGACCTTCGCGCCCGATGACACCAGCCTGACGGTGACCGTGGCGCTCACAGCCGACGCCGTCCACGAGCCCGACGAGACCTTCCGGCTGAACCTGTCGTCTGCCGAGGGTGCCGTGCTGGGGGTGGACTCCGGCGTCGGCGTCATTCTCGACCGCAGCGAAGCCCCGGAGATTTCCATCGGCGATACCCGCGTCGTCGAAGGCGGAACCGCCGTGTTCGATGTCACGGTGGCGGGCGCGCGCAGCGGCGTCGTCACCGCGGACTTCACGACGGTCGACGGCGAGGCCGTGGCCGGCGAGGACTACGAAACGACCTCGGGGCAGCTCACCTTCGCGCCGGAGGACCGGCGCCTCGAGATTGCGGTCGTGGTGCTCGACGACGCCCTGGACGAACCGGACGAGACATTCTCGGCGGTGCTGTCTTCGCCGCAAGGGGCGGTGCTTGCCGACGAGGAGGGTACCGCCACGGTAATCGACGACGACGGCTCGCCGGTTCTCAGGGTCGCGGCGACCGAAGGGGTAGAGGGGGAGACCCTCGACTTCGTCGTGAGCCTGAGCGGCTCGAGCGGCCAGCGGGTGACCGTCGACTATGCCACGTCCGACGGAACGGCGATTGCGCCCGGAGACTACCAAGCCGGTTCCGGAACCCTCGAATTCGCGCCGGGCACCCTCGCGCGGACCATCGCCGTACCATCGGTGGACGACGAACTGGACGAGTCGACGGAGTCCCTGACCGTGACGCTGTCGGCGTCCAGCGGCGCCAACATCGCGATCGCCAGTGCCGAGGGACTGATCCTCGACAACGATGCCACGACGCTGTCGATCGCCGATGTCGGCGGCTTCGAAGGTGACCCCCTGGAGTTCGTGGTGACGCTCGTTGGATCGACCAGTCTGCCCGTGTCGGTGCGCTACGCCACCTCGGATGGCACCGCCACTGTGGGCACCGACTACGTGTTCGCGTCCGGCACGCTTACTTTCGACGCCGGCGCGACCACGCAAACGGTCACGGTGGCGACCCTGCAGGACGACCTCCAAGAGCCGGACGAGACCCTCGCGGTGAACCTGTCTGCGCCGATCAACGCCGCGCTTGCCGAGGGACGTGAGTCGGCCACCGGATCGATCTGGGACGACGACGGGCTGCCGATCCTGACCGTTGCGGACACCTCCGTCGGCGAGTCGGACGGCGAGGCGGGGTTCCGCTTGTCGCTCGACCGGGCGGCCCCCAGGGACTTGACGGTGGCCTACCGAACGGAGGACGCGACGGCCGTCGCCGGGACGGACTATGCCCGGACGGCCGGCTCGGCGACCTTCTCGCGGGGCGACACGGCGCGGACGGTTTTCGTTCCCGTGGTCGACGACGACTTGGACGAGCCCGACGAGTCATTCGACCTCGTGTTGTCGGACGGGGTAGGCCTTGTCGTGGCGGACGATACCGCCACCGCGGAGATCGTCGACGACGACGAACCGCCCACGGTGACGGTCTCCGACGCAACCGCGGTCGAGTCCGAAGGCGAGCTCCGGTTCGCTGTGACCCTGAGTGGGGCCAGCGGGAGAGAGGTGGCGGTTGCCTACTCCACGGAGGACGGCACGGCGGTCGTCGGCGAAGACTACGCGATGGCCGCCGGAGAACTCACCTTCGTTCCCGGCGTCATCGCGGCGGAGGTGTCGGTGCCGGTGATAGACGATGCCATCGTCGAGCCCGACGAGGAACATCTCGCGCTGGTCTGGAGGGTGGTTCAGCAGGGCGTCGCCGATAGCGAGGCGCGGTCCCGCGGCACGATCTTGGACGACGATCTGGCGCCGCCGTCGGCGCACGAGTCCCTGCCGAACGTCCACCTGTGCGTCGGCGGCGCGCCGCGGGAACTCGCGCTCGGCACCTATTTCGGGGGCGACGAACTGACCTTCGCGGCGGTGTCGTCCGACCCGGACGTGGCTGCCGTCGACATGATCGACGGAACGCTGACCGTGCATCCGGTCTCGGAAGGCGAGGCCACGGTTTCGGTGACCGCGATCAACGACAAGGGCGAGGCAAGCGGAACGTTCGATGTCCTCGTGGTTTCGGACCCCGCCGAACTCTCGGCGATCGAGAGCGCGCTCGCCCTGATCGGGGGTGGCCATCTCGGCGAGGTGGTGTCCGCCGTGGCGGACCGGTTCGGTCCGGCACGTGACCGCCTGGCCGCAGCTGGTGGGCCCGTCGACCGGGATCCGCAAGCGTTGCCGCCTCTCGCGTCTGGCCTCGAGGCGTTGCTCGGTGAGCGTCGGTCGCCGGTCGTGTCGAACGCATTGACCTGGGGGAACTGGTCGACACCTGCGGGCCTGCACCCGCAGCCGCATCCGCCGCTCCGCGACGGGATCCTTGCCTTCTCCGTGGCCGACTCCGCCACCGGCGGGACGTCGTGGTCCATCTGGGGTCGGGGCGGCGTCCGCCGTTTCCAGGGCGGCGAAGACGCAGAAGTCCGGGGCACGCTCGACGCCGCACAGATCGGCGTGGACGGGCGGTTCGGGGATTGGGTCGCCGGCTTGTCGCTGGCACACAGCCGGGGCGAGACCGACTACCGGTTCGCCCGGTCGTTGGATGCCTGCGGCCGCGCGGGCGAGGGCGAAGGTCTGCTGGAGACCGAGATCGACAGCGTCAGTCCCTATGCGGGTGCAATCCTCGAGCGGGGATGGATCTGGGCGACCATCGGCTTCGGGCGGGGATCGGCCACTCTGGAACGCTGCGACTCGGGCCGTCGCGACGTGGCTGATCTCGAGATGCGCCTGTTCGCGCTCGGCGGTCGCCAGGAACTCGGGGAGAACGTTCCTTGGAGTCTATCGCTGCTGGAGGAGGTGGGGATCGCCGAGGTTGAAACGGATGCGGGAACCTCCGCGGTCGCGGGTCGGATGGCGTCCGCCGGTCGGGCTCGGATCGGACTCGAGGCGGGTCATCTCCGCTCCCGGGGGTCGGCATCCGTGGTCACCTACCTTCGTGCCAACGCCCGCGGCGATTGGGGCGACGGCGGTTCGGGCGCCGGTCTGGAGCTGGAGGCGGGAGTCCGCTACCGCTGCGACTACCGGCGCCTCGGATACACGGTGGCGCTGCGTTCGTTGGCGACCCACTCGACGTCGGGCTACCGCGACTACGGTGCCGAGGCGTCGGCGTCCCTGCTGCCGAAACCCGACGGCACGGGCTTCGCCTTGACGATGAAGTCGAGCTTGGGCGACGACGCCGGGCTCGCTTACGGTTGGAGCCGCGGGCTGCGTGCCTTGGAGATGCGCCCCGACGCCAAGGGGCGGACGATACCCTGGCGATTCGAAGCCTCGGTCGGTTACGGGACCAAGGCCTTCGGCGGCCTGACCCGGCCGTTCGCGGCATGGGGTGCGGGAGAACTCGGCGGCGACGCCCGCGTGGGCGTACGGTACGAGTTCGCGAACCACTTGGAGCGCGTCGCCGCCGAACTGGGCGTGGGACGAGGACTCCACGGGACGCAGATCGGGATTAGCTGCAGAGCCTCCTTCTAGCGCTGCCCGACCGTCGGGCTAGACGGCGGGACGACCAAGTCAAATCGCCCCAATGTTGGGGACGCGCCTACGTGCGCTCGTTCCCATAATCAGCTCGCATGGACCCTACGACGGACGACGACCGCGGATCGTCGAGTCGATGAAAACGGTGTGCCGGTTGCGGGGCTGCCGTCGCCCGCGGTCCTTTCCATTGGGCATCATCGTGCCCTTGCTCGCAATTCTGTGGACAACTGTCGCTGCGGATGCCGACGACCCCGCGGGGGTAGTCCGGACAATCCACATCGAAGCTGCGCCGACGGTCGAAAGTGTCGTGCGCAGCAACTGCTGGGACGACGCACCGGCGGGCGCCCGGGTGCTCTGCGCAGCTGCAAAACCCGAGCACCAGGGCAGTCTGACACTCTCGCTCCAGTCGACGTCCGCGTCCAGCACCGACATCGTAATCGGCTATCAAACCCGCGACATCACCGCGACGGCGGGCGAGGACTACGTCGCACTGAGCGGCTCGTTCACGATTCCAGCGAACGCCACGAGGACGTCCTTCGCCGAGATCGAGTTCATCGACGACCTTGTCGAGGAGGGGACCGAGACGTTCGTCGTCGAGTTCACCGCGCCGCCCGATATCGGCTTCGTGGACTATGTCCACCTGACGATCCTCGACGAGGAGAGCTACAAGATCTCGATCACCGACGGGAGTCGAACTGAAGGCGCCCAGTGGATGCGCTACTCGATCGTCGCTTCGCCACCTTTGCCATGGTCGATGACCGTGTCGCTTAGGTTCGTCGACGGAACCGCAATCGGCTGTGCCCCACCGACGGGGCAACCCCGTTGCGACGGGGACTTCCACAACTTTTGGGGAGGCGTGGACACCTACACAAACCGCTCGGGATCATGGTCTCGGGCTAGTTTTGAGCACCTGTTGTTCGACGATGCGATCGACGAGCCCGACGAGACGTACACGATAAGGCTCGAGGATCCCCGCTACGTGGCGATCGACGACGGCGAGGGCGTGATGACGATCCTGGACGACGACGATCCGCCTTCCGTGTCCGCCGCCGACGCTAGCGGTTACGAGGACGCCGGCGAGCTGTCCTTCCGCGTGGCGCTGAGTTCGCAAAGCGGCAAGGAGGCGACCGTTGACTACGAGACGCGCGACCTGGACGCCACGGCGGGGGAGGACTACGAGAGCGTGGCCGGGAGTCTGACCTTCGCCCCGGGGGAACGGGTGAAGACGGTGACGGTGACGGTGAATGCCGACGACACCCATGAACCCGACGAGGAGTTCGAGCTTGCGCTGTTCAATGCGCGCAACGCGACCCGCGCGTACGGCGCAGACGGTATCGGCACCATAAGGAACGACGACCCCGAGCTCAGGATCGGCGACGCGCCCTGGAAATGGGAGGACGCCGATGCCTTGACGTTTCGCGTGGTCGCGACGGATCTGGTCACTGCGGGCCAGAGCGTCACCGTTAAGTACGCCACCAAGGATGGGACGGCCACCGCCGGCGAGGACTACGAGCACACCGAAGGGACCCTGAGATTCACGCCGTCGGATGCGACGAAGACGATCACCGTCCCGCTGATCGACGACATCGCCTACGAAGGGCACGAGATGGTATCCGTCGAGCTGTCCGATCCGACCGGCGCGGTCATCACCCGGGGAACCGCCGAGGCGTTGATTCGCGACGACGACCGGCCATCGAGGGCGATACTGCTTACGACCACGCCGGAGCGGGTCGACGAAGACGACGGCCCGACGCGCGTGAGAGTGACGGCGACGCTCGATCGCGGTGCCCGGACGGACGCCACAACGGTGGCGGTAAGCGTCAGGGGAAGTGGCGACGAACACGCCGTTGACTTCGAGGACGTGCCGGATTTCACGATCACGATCGATGCCCGCGCCAAGAGCGCAACCCGGCCCTTTACCCTGACACCGATCGACGACGGGCTGGACGAGTCGACCGAGATTCTGACGGTGGACGGAACCTCGGATCTGCCGGTTGAGTCGACCGAGGTCGAACTCCTCGACGACGAAGCCACCTCGTCGACCATCGCCCTGACGGCGGATCCACCCCGGGTGTTCGAGGACGGAGGGCCGGCGTCGGTGGAGGTGACCGCGACTCTCGATGCGGGCGCGAGGACGGTCGCAACGACGGTCGGGGTGACCGTGTCGGCAAGCGGCCGGGCGGACGCGGTGGATTTCGCCGCCGTACCGGACTTCGAAATCACGATCGCGGCGGGCGACGGCAGCGGCAGCGGAACCTTCACGCTCTCGCCGGAGGACGACGACCTGGACGAATCGGACGAGACGGTCGCGATCGACGGCAGTTCGGTCCTGGAAGTCACCTCCGACGCCGTGACGCTGGTTGACGACGACGCGTCTTCCACCGCCATCGTCCTGGCGGCGACGCCGCCTCTGATTGGAGAGGAAGCGGGCGCCACTCCCGTTACCGTGACGGCGACGCTCGATGCCAGCGCGCGTACCGTGGCGACCACGGTCGCCGTGTCGGTGGCGGACAGCGGGCAACCGGGTGCGGTGGGCTACGGGGTGACTTCGACGGCCTTCGAGGTCGTGATCGACGCTGGCGCGACCATGGGAACGGAGACCTTCACGGTGACGCCGGAGGACGACGACGTCGACGAAATCGACGA
This sequence comes from Gammaproteobacteria bacterium, assembly GCA_009839505.1. Taxonomy (GTDB): domain Bacteria; phylum Pseudomonadota; class Gammaproteobacteria; order Pseudomonadales; family Azotimanducaceae; genus VXYL01. The sequence goes on along the minus strand of VXPO01000085.1, from coordinate 8,117 downwards.
GACGTTGGACCTCACCGGCACGTCGGACCTGGCGGTGACCCCGACGTCGGTGACGCTCGCGGACGACGAACGAACCTCGACCGAGATCCTCTTGTCGGCGGTGCCGGCCACGGTCTCGGAAGGGGCGGGAGCGACGCCGGTGGAGGTGACGGCAAGACTCGACGCCGGGGCCAGAACGGAGGCGACCACGATCACGGTCCAGGCGGCGGCGAGTGGCGACGCCGGGGCCGTCGACTTCGCCGCGGTGCCGGACTTCTCGATCGTCATCGGGGCCGGCATGCTCACCGGTCGGGAGACGTTCACGCTGACGCCGGAGCAGGACAACGTGGTCGAGACCAGCGAGACGCTGACCCTGGCTGGCACGGCCGACATTCCGGTGACGGATGCCTCCGTGACGATCACGGACGACGACGTCGCATCAAGCGGCATTGCGCTCTCGGTCCAACCGGACCGGTGGTCGGAGGATGGAGGATCCACGGCAGTGAAGGTCACCGCATCGCTGAACGGGAGCGCCCGCCAGGAGGCCACCACGGTGACCGTGTCGGTGGCCGGAAGCGGTGATCCGCTGGCGGTCGACTTCCAGGCCGTGGCGGATTTCGCGATCACCATCGCCGCCGCCGCGACAAGCGGCGAAGGCACCTTCACGCTCGTGCCGGAGAACGACCGCACGGAGGAGGTCGAAGAGACGCTGACCGTCTCCGGCGTATCTGACCTGCCGGTGACGTCCGCCACGCTGGTTCTCACCGACGACGAGGTCGCGTCGCAGCAGATCCTGCTTGCCGCGGTGCCGGGACGGGTGACGGAGGGCGACGGTCCGACGCCCGTGACGGTGACGGCGACGCTGGATCGCGCGCTCCGGCAACGGGCGACGCTGGTGACCGTGTCGGTGATGGGCGGCGGCAATCCCGACGCCGTCGACTTCGCGCCGGTTCCGGACTTCGAGATCACCATAGCGGCGAACGCCGGGAGCGGCACGGGAACGTTCACGCTGACGCCGGAGGACGACTCGACCGGAGAGCTGGACGAGACGCTGACCGTGTCGGCCGTGTCCGACCTGCCGGTGACGTCGGCGGCGGTTCGGCTCGTGGACGACGACGAGGTCTCGACCAGCGTCCTGCTGTACCTGGCCGCGGATCCTCCCCGGGCGTCGGAGGGCGACGGCGCGATACGCGTAACCGTGACGGCGGCGCTCGACAAGGGCACACGCCCAGTCGAGACGCGGGTGGCCGTGTCCGTCGCCGGCAGCGGCCGGTCGGACGCGGTGGACTTCGACGCGGTGGGGAGCTTCGAAGTCGTGATCGCGGCCAACGCCCCGGACGGAACGGGAACGTTCACGCTGGTGCCCGAGGACGACATGGTGGTGGAGGTGGACGAGATCCTCACCGTGTCGGGCGTCTCCGACCTCCCGGTGACGTCGGCGACCTTGGAACTGCTCGACGACGACGAACCGTCGCGCCGGATCCTGCTGACGGCGGAACCGGCGCGCGTATCCGAGGGCGACGGTCCGGTGCCGGTCACGGTGACGGCGTCGCTGGACCGGGGTCTGCGCCCAGAGGCGACCACCGTGACTGTCTCGGTGGCCGCAAGCGGAAATCCCCACGCGGTGGACTTCGATCCGGTTGCCGACTTTGTGGTCGCCATCGCGGCGAACGCGTCGAGTGGTCGCGGGACGTTCGAGCTGGCACCCGAGGACGATGTCGAGGACGAGGCGGACGAGACACTGACGTTGACCGGCGAGTCGAACCTGCCGGTGACGTCGGCGTCGGTGGTCTTGGTGGATGACGACGAGGTGGTTGATCGCGTGCTCTCGGTGGCCGATGCCGAAGCTGCCGAAGGAGCGGGCGAAGTGGTGTTCACGTTGACGCTGGACGGCCCGAGTACAGCGGTGGTGACGGTGGACTTCGCGACGTCGGATCCGGGAACGGCGGACCCGGTAGCGACCCCGGTGGTCGACTACGCGAGCGCGGCGGGGACGTTGACATTCGCGCCCGGCGAACTGACGCGATCGGTTGCGGTTGCGGTCGTCGACGACGATGTCAACGAACCCGACGAAGTGTTCGCATTGGTGCTGGCCAACCCGCAGGGTGCCGCGCTCGATCGGGCGACGGCGCTCGGCACGATCGTCGACGACGACGGGGCGGTGGATCCGGTGCTCTCGGTCGCCGATGTCAATGCCGCCGAGGGAGCGGGCGAATTGCTGTTCGTCGTGTCGCTGGACGGTCCGAGCGGAACGGCGGTGAAGGTGGACTACGCGACGGCGGATCCGGGAACGGCGGACCCCGTCGCCACGGCGGCGGTCGACTATGCGAGCGTGTCGGGGACGTTGACGTTCCCGCCCGGCGAGTTGGCGCGAACGATCCGGGTATCGGTCATCGACGACGATGTGGACGAGCCGGACGAGGCGTTCGCATTGAGCCTGACCAACCCGCAGGGCGCCACGCTCGACCGGCCGACGGCGCTCGGCACGATCCTCGACGATGACGACCCGCCTGCCTTGAACATCGGCGACGCGACCGGTGCGGAGGACGTGGGAGAACTCGGCTTCGCGGTATCCCTGACCGCCGAGAGTACGAGCCGGGTGGAGGTGAGCTACGCGACCATGGACGTGACGGCCGAGGCCGGCGACGACTACCGGGCGGTTGGAGGAACGCTGTCGTTCATGCCCGGTGAAACGGTCAAGACGATCGGCGTCCCGGTTGTCGACGATGTGCTGGACGAAACCGACGAGGAGACCTTCGTAGTGATGCTGTCGGCGGTGTCGGCGGCAGCGACCATTGCCGACGGATCCGCGACGGGCACGATCGTGGACAACGACGAACCCCCGGTGGTCTCGGTGGCCGACGCTGCGGGGGACGAGGATGTGGGCGCGCTGGAGTTCGCCGTGACGCTCGACCTCCCGAGCGGAACCGAGGTGTCATTCTCCTACGCGACGCAGGACGGCACCGCGGAAGCGGGTAGCGACTACATCGCGACAGCGGGAACGGTGACGTTGGCGCGAGGCGAGCAGACGCACGCGATCCGCGTCCGGATCATCGACGACTCCGTCGACGAACGTGACGAAGAGACCTTCTCGATATCGTTGTCTGCGCTTGAAAACGCCACGGCGATGGCGGGTAGCGCCACCGGCACGATCCGCGACGACGACCTGGCACCGCCCGTCGTGGCCGGGCAATTGGCGGTGGCGATGCTGTGTGTCGGTGGAGCACCCTACGAGCTGGATCTGGACGACCAGTTCCAAGGCGAGGATATGCGCTTCTCCGCGGTCTCGGCAGCGCCGGGTGTGGCTGCGGTCGCGTTGGTCGGGAATCGGCTGTCGATCGCTCCGACGTCGGAGGGCGAGACCGCGGTGACAGTGACGGCCACCAATCCTGCGGGTTCGGTGGACGGCATGATCCGGGTGCGCGTGGTCACGGATCCGCTCGAGTTCGAAGCGGTCGAGTCGGCCCTCGCGTCGATCGGTCGCGGGATCCTGACCGGTGTGATCGGATCGGTGGGTGCCCGCTTCGCCGATCGGGGCGATCCCGGGAGCGTGGTCAGCGGGCAACACGGGACGACTTCGGCACCCGGCATTCGGGACCGCGCGGTGCCGGACGCCGCGATCGCCTGGAACCGGTGGACCGGCACCTCCGGGCGGGTTGGCCAGTCGCACCGATGGAACGAGACGTTTTCCCGGTCCGGGTACCCGAACGACCGGCGGATCGGCACGGCGAGTCCGCCGAGCATGGTTCCGTTTTCCTTCTTGCTCGACTCGGCACGCACGGATGGCAAGGGATCCGGGTGGACAGTCTGGGGACGGGGGAGTGCGCACCGCTTCCAGTGGGGGAACGAAACGAGTTCCCATGACGGATCCCTGGGCGCCGTCTACGTCGGTGCCGACGTGGGTGCAGGCGATTGGCTGGCCGGCGTCTCGTTGGCGCGTGCCTCGGCAACGGCGGACTATCGTTTCGAGCGCTCGGTCGACGCCTGCGGCGGCGGTATGGGAGAAGGATTGATCGAGGCCGAAGTGACGAGTGTGCTTCCCTACGCGGGCCGCCGGATCGGCGCGGGTTGGGTCTGGGCCACGCTGGGCGCAGGCAGCGGCGACGGATCCGTGGAACGATGCGAGACTGTCCATCGCAGCGATGCCGATCTGACCATGCGCCTGGCGGCGGTGGGCGGTCGACACCCGTTCTCGGGCGGAGAACGGTTTGATGTGTCGGTAGTCGAGGAGGTCGGTGTTCTGCGGCTGACTACGGGCGATGCGGTCGGTCCGGCCGGCGAACGCGCCCTGTCGGTGGGGCAGGCCCGGCTGGGACTGGAAGTGTCCGGAAAAGCGCCACCGGGCTGCATGCACTCGGTGGCGACCTTCGTTCGGGCATTCGCCCGCGGGGACTGGGGAGACGGGGCCACGGGTGCCGGCCTGGAACTGGCGGCGGGTGTGCGCTATCGGAACCGGCCGTGGCGTCTCGGCATCGACGCGAGCGTTCGAACACTGGCCGTCCACGCCGAGGAGGATGTCGAGGATCGCAGTGCCGACTTGACCCTCTCGATCCTACCTGCGGACGACGGGACGGGATTGCAGGCGTCGCTCGTATGGCGCCAAGAGTCGGCTGGCCTGCGGCCCTATTCGCTCGGCGGAATATCTCCGTGGACCGTGCGGACCGGGGGAATCGAGGACCGGCAGGGGCGAAGGGTCATGGCGAGCCGGCTCGGCTACGGGATTGCGACGGGGCGGGGCCGGGTGGACAGGCGCGGTATCGTCGTGCCGTTCCTGGAGTACGGCGGGACCTCCGACCGCGGCATCGGTCGGCTCGGTGTGCGCCACCAGTTCGATGGACTTGCTATCGAATGGGCGATCGGAAAATCCGACGCACGCCTGGGCGGCGGCGCACCCCGGTTCGTCCTCATGGCGGCCGGCAGCTTTTAGCGTCGTGGGGGGTGTCGGCCCCGCCTAGCAACTGGAACCGCACGGTCCGCGTTTGTGGTATAAAGCCGCCCGCCGTGGGGTTCCCCCGCGGCGAAACAAGACGTCGTGCCGCTTGGTGTCGTTGCGGGTGGTCGCTTGATGGGCGGCGTATCAACGGCCGGGTACGACGGATGCAGACAACCCGGAGACAACTAATGGCAACAATCGGCATGCGCGACATGCTGGCCGCAGGCGTGCACTTCGGCCATCAGACGCGCTTCTGGAACCCCAAGATGTCACAGCACATCTTCGGGTCCCGCAACAAGATCCACATCATCAACCTGGAACAGACGGTTCCGGCCCTGGAAGCGGCGCTCGCGGAAGCCCGGCGGCTCGGCGCGCGGCGCAACAAGATTCTCTTCGTCGGCACCAAGCGGGCTGCATCGAAGGTCATCCGCGAGCAGGCCGAGCGGGTCGGGATGCCCTACATCGACCGGCGCTGGCTTGGGGGCACGCTGACCAACTACAAGACGATCCGCCAATCCGTACGGCGCCTGACAGATCTCGAGACCGACGCCGAAGCCGGCAAGTTCGAGCTGCTGACCAAGAAGGAAGCCCTGCAGAAGCGTCGCCTGATGGACAAGCTGACGCGGAGTCTCGGTGGCATCAAGGACATGGGTGGGCTACCCGATGCGATGTTCGTGGTGGACGTGAACCACGAACGCATCGCCGTGACGGAGGCGAACAAGCTGGGTATTCCGGTGATCGGCGTTGTGGACACCAACAGCGACCCGGAAGGCGTCGACTTCGTCATCCCGGGCAACGACGACGCGATCCGCGCCGTGCGGCTGTTCGTGACCGCGGTCGCGGATGCCGTTCTTGAGGGTCAGACCCGGGGCGCGGGCGAAGTCGGAGTCGAGGATTTCGTCGAGGTCGTGGAAGAAGCGCCGGCGGACGAGTCATGAACACCGCGATGATCAAGGAGTTGCGCGAGCGCACCGGCGTCGGCTTCGGCGACTGCAAGAAAGCCCTCGTGGAAGCCGACTGGGACATGGATCGCGCGGTGGATGTCGTGCGTCGCCAGAGTGGTGCCAAAGCGGCGAAGAAAGCGGACCGCGCGGCGTCGGAGGGTCTTCTCGGACTTGCGTTGGACGATGCCGGTGGCGCCGTGGTCGAGGTCAACGTGGAAACCGACTTCGCGGCCCGCAGCGCCCAGTTCGGTGTGTTCGTGGAGCGTGCCGTCGAGCAGGCGCTGGCCTCGGGTGCGGATGGTCTGGCGGAAGCCTTGGAAGACGAACGCCAGAGCTTGGTGCAGGAGATCGGCGAGAACGTCAATGTGCGGCGGGCCGTTGCCCTGTCCGTGCCGGACGGCGTAGTTGCCGGCTATCTGCACCAGGATCGCAAGAAGGCCGCGTTGGTGGCGGTAAGCGGCGGCGAAAACCACGACCACTCAGCGCTTGCTCGCGATATCGCGATGCACATCACCGCGATGCGACCGCTCGTCGTTTCCCCGGCCGACATGCCCGAGGACTTGATCGCCAAGGAACGCGCCATTCTCATGGAGCAGGCTGCGGACAGCGGCAAGCCGCCACAGATCGTCGAGCGGATGGTCGAGGGCCGGCTGCGCAAGTTCCTGGCCGAGTCGAGCCTCACCGAGCAACCCTTCGTCAAGGACACGTCGACGACCGTCGGCAAGCTCCTGAAGGCGGCCAACGCGACCTGTGAGGGCTTCGAGCGTTTCGAAGTGGGCGAGGGGATCGACGGATCCGCATGACTCCTGCCGCGTCGCTGCGTATCGAATGAGCTTACGGCGCGTTCTGATAAAGTTGTCCGGCGAATCGCTGGGCGGCGCCACCGGTTCAGGGCTCGACGCATCGACCCTGGAACGCATCGCTCGGGAAGTCGTTGACGCGGCGAATACCGGAATCGGCATCTCCATTGTCATCGGCGGTGGCAACCTGTTCCGGGGTGCCGATGGATCCTTGGGGGCCGTGGGCCTCAGCCGGGTGACTGGGGATCACATGGGCATGCTCGCGACGCTGATGAATGCGCTGGCATTCCGCGACGTGCTCGAAGCCCGCGGCACTCCCGCCGTCGTGCTGTCGTCCCATCCCGTTGCGACGGTGGTCGATGGCTACTCGGTACGTACGAGCCTCGAACACCTGGCTGCGGGTAGGGTGGTCATACATGCCGGCGGCACGGGCAATCCGCTGTTCACGACGGACACCGCCGCCTGCCTGCGCGGCATCGAGACCGGCGCCGACCTGGTGGTGAAGGCGACCAAGGTAGACGGTGTCTACAGCGCTGACCCGGTGGCCGACCCCGATGCCGTGCGGTTCGAGGAACTTACCTACATGGAAGTCATCGAACGGCGGCTGGGCGTGATGGACCTGACCGCGGTCACGCTGTGCGAGGAGCATGATCTGCCGGTGGTCATCTTCGACATCACGGCGGCGGGCGCGTTGACGAAGATTCTACGCGGTGCCAAGGTTGGCACCCGAATCTGGTCCGGACGAGAGCCGTGATTGATGAGATCAGGGAAGACGCCGCCGAGCGCATGGACAAGTCGCTGAGGGCGCTCACTACTGCGTTTTCGCGCATACGCACGGGACGAGCCAATCCAGCGATCGTCTCTGGCGTCGAGGTCGACTACTACGGTAATCCCACGCCGTTAAACCAGGTGGCGAACATTACCGTGGAGGAAGCCCGCACGCTGGTGATAGCTCCGTGGGAGAAACGCCTGGTCCCGGACATCGAGAAGGCGATACTCAAGAGCGACCTCGGACTGACACCGCAAAGCACGGGCGACCTCGTAAGGCTGCCGCTGCCGCCGCTCACCGAGGAGAACCGCCGAGATCTCATCCGTCAGGCGCGGCAGGAAGCCGAAAGCGCCCGCATCGCGATCCGTAATATCCGGCGTGACGCCATCGCCGATGTGCGTGAGCTAGTCCGCGAGAAGGAAGCCACCGAAGATGACGGGCGGCGTTCGGAGGAGGACCTTCAACGGGTCACAGATTCACACATCCACCGCGTCGACGAGGCCCTAGGAGAGAAGGAAGCGGACCTCATCGTCATCTAGGCCGCCAAGACGCCTCGCGGGCTCGGCGTCCGGCCCCAGCCCCCACCTGCCTATCACCCTGTCGACTTCGCCGGTGGCGCGCCGAAGTCCGACAGGCTGCTAGCGCCGCCAAGACGCCTCGCGGGCTCGGCGTCCGGCCCCAGCCCCCACCTG